>NZ_JBFRFQ010000137.1:0-1149 GCF_052114905.1 Nocardia sp. 2TAF39 | reverse complement strand
CCTTGTCGAGGTTGTCGAGTGTCAGCCAGTTGATGGTGTCGGGGAGTCGTGCGCGTACGGAGGTCGTGGTCAGGCCGATGGCGGCTTTCGAATCGGTCGTCATGTGGGTGATGCGTTCGGTGGGGTAGGTCGGGTCGATCGGCAGGAAAGCGGCTCCTGATTTGGTGATCGCCCATACCGCGAGGACCGAATCCACAGAGCGCGGCATGCCGATCGCGACGATGTCTTCCGGGCCGATACCTCGTTGGATGAGGAGGCGGGCCAATCGGTTCGAACGTTCGTCCAGTTCTCGGTAGCTCAGTTGTTGTCCGTCGAACACGATCGCGGTGGCCTCGGGGTTCTGTGCGGCCGCCGTGGTGAGCAGGTCGGCCAGTGTGGTGGGTGCCGTGCTGGGTGGGCCGGAGCGGGTCAACAGATCGGTTCGTTCGGCGGGCTCGAGTACCTCGATCGTCCCGACCGGAATCGTCGGGTCGGCGGCTATCGACTCCAGTACCCGGATCCACCGGTGCATAAGAGAATCGATGGTCGTCGCGTCGAACAAATCCGTGGCGTAGGTGACCGATACCGTCATATCGCCGCTGTCGCGGTCGTCCGACAGCACGAACTGCAGGTCGAAGCGAGACACCTCGGTGGGCAGGTCGACCACCGACACCGCGGGACCAGGCAGCTCGAGCTCGACTCGTTCCAGATTCTGGAATGCCAAAAGCACTTGGAACAGTGGGTGCCGGGACTGGGATCGCTGTGGGGCGAGCTGATCCACCAACTGCTCGAACGGAATATCGGCATGTTCGAAAGCGTCCAGGTCGACCTGCTTGATCCGGGCGAGTAGATCGGTGAACGATTCATCGAGATCGATGTCGGTCCGCAACACCAGAGTGTTGACGAACATGCCGATCACGTCGTCGAGCGCGGCTGCGCCACGCCCGGCGATCGGGGTGCCGATCGGRATGTCGGTGCTACCACTCAACCGGGCAAGCAGGACGGCCAACGCGCCGTGAATCGCCATGAACAACGACGAGTTATGTTGCCGTGCGAACCCTTTCAACGCTTCAACCAGCCCGGTATGCAACGAATAACTCGCAGTGGCACCCCGATTCGACATCACCACCGGCCGCGGCCTGTCGATCGGCAAACAAAGCTCCTCGGGAA
>NZ_JBFRFQ010000136.1:0-1230 GCF_052114905.1 Nocardia sp. 2TAF39 | reverse complement strand
CAGCAGCGGATGTGGTTCCTCAACCGGTTCGATACCGCCTCATCGGTCAACAACATTCCGGCGGCGATCCGTTTGTCCGGTGATCTGGATGTCGCCGCGTTGCAGCAGGCGGTTGGTGATGTGGTCGCCAGGCATGAGATCTTGCGGACTGTTTATCCGGAGCAGGGTCGGGCGGCGTATCAGGTGATCCTGCCTGCCGAGCAGGCGGTTGCGGACCTGACGCCGGAAACGGTGGCTGCTGAGGATGTCCGTCAGCGGATCGTCGAGGTGGTTTCCGCTGGATTCGATGTGACCACCGAGGTTCCGTTGCGGGCCAAGCTGTTCCGCGTCGCCGGGGGTGCTGCGGCGGAAGCCGGCATTGCCGCTGGGGCGGGAGTCGACGCTGCTGGTGGGGTGGGAGTCGRCGCCGAGTATGTCCTCGTGTTCGTCGCGCACCATATCAGTGCCGATGGTTGGTCGATGGGTCCGCTGACTCGCGATGTGATGTCGGCTTATGCGGCTCGTTCGGCTGGTGTGGAGCCTGGGTGGGCGCCGTTGGCGGTGCAGTACGCGGACTTCAGTCTTTGGCAGCGTGACGTGCTCGGCTCCGAGGCCGACCCCGAGAGCCTGTTCTCGCAGCAGGCCGAGTATTGGCGTGCCGCGTTGGCCGGGTTGCCGGATGAGCTCAATCTGCCCGCGGATCGGGCGCGTCCGACGATGCAGTCGTTCGCGGGTGGACGGGTGGTGTTCCCGATCGAGGGCGGGTTGCATCRTGCGCTGAGCGAGGTTGCCAGGCAGCAGAACACGACGCTGTTCATGGTGGTGCACGCCGCGTTGGCGTTGTTCCTGGCTCGTATGTCCGGTACCGACGACATTGCTATCGGTACTCCGGTGGCTGGTCGTGGTGAAGCCGAGCTCGATGATGTGATCGGCATGTTCGTCAATACGTTGGTATTGCGTTCGCATGTGGATGGCGATCTGACCTTCGGTGAGTTCCTGGCCAGGACGAGGGATACCGATCTGCAGGCGTTCGCGCATGCGGATCTGCCGTTCGAGCGGTTGGTGGAGCTGCTCAATCCGGAGCGTTCCACGGCGCGGCACCCGTTGTTCCAGGTGGCGTTGTCGTTCGAGAATCTGCCCGAGAGCAGCTTCGAGCTGCCGGGGTTGCGGGTCGGTGCGGTCGATTTCGATGTCGATACCGCGAAGTTCGATCTGTCGCTGACGATGCGGGAAGCGGGGGACAACCCCGAC
>NZ_JBFRFQ010000135.1:0-1239 GCF_052114905.1 Nocardia sp. 2TAF39 | reverse complement strand
TGAGGCAGCGGATGATTTCTTTCTTGGACATGCCTTCTTTGGTGCGTCGTTCGGTGTAGGCGCGAGTGCGGGGGTCCCAGCGCAGGCGGCAGAGCACGACTCGGTAGAGGGCGGCGTTGGCGTGGCGGTCACCGCCACGGTTGAGGCGGTGCCGGTTGGTTTTGCCGGAGGAGGCGGGGATCGGTGCGGCGCCGCAGAGCATGGCGAACGCGGCCTCCGAACGCAGCCGCTCATGGTTTTCTCCGGCGGTGACCAGCAGTTGGCCGGCGGTGTCGGTGCCGACGCCGTTGGCGGCGACCAACTTCGGGTTGATCGCGGCCACGAGTGGTTCGAGCAGCTCGTCTAGATCGGTGATCTCGACGGTGAGCYGCTGGTGGCGGCGTGCCAGCGACCGCAACGCGATCTTCGCCGCGGTGACCGGRAACGCGGCGTCGGCGCGGTCGGGGCGCAATGACGCGCAGGTGGTGATGAGCTCGGTGGTCGACAGGCCGCGCAGCCGCTCGCGCAGTTCGTCGGGCGCGGTGACGATCAAGGCTTTGATCCGGCGTTGCGCGTCGGCGCGCTGGTCGACCGCCGAGCGACGGGCAACGCGGAGGTTGCGGAGAGCTTCGATGCGGCCGTCGCGTTGTTTCGATGTGCCAGTGCGGTTTTCGGCCAGTGCGGTCTTGGCGGCTTGGATCGCGTCGATCGGATCGGACTTGCCCTGAAACCGGCGGGTCTTGCGGTCGGGCCGGTCCACCTCGACCACGTCGAGGCCAYGAYCACGCAGGACACGAGCGAGTCCGGCGCCGTAGACACCGGTGCCTTCGACACCGATCCGGACCAGGCGCCCGAACCCTCGCATCCAGGCCAGCAGTGCGGCATAACCGGCCGCGTCGGCGGCGAACACGGCGGTACCGAGTACCCGGCCGACCAGGTCGATCACCGCAGCGGTATGGGTATCGGAGTGCGTGTCGACGCCACCGGMGATCTCGATAACGGTGGTGGGTTCGTGTGTAATAGAGGGCATCGTCGTCCTGTTGCACGTGAGAGTGGGCAGGGCGGCACGCACTGGCCGGGCACGCGGACAAGACAGAGATGGGGCCTCTGGCCAGGCTCCTATGAAGTCACAACGCCACACCCAGTGAGTGCACACGAGCACCTCCCGCCCAGGCCGACAGATCCCGTTGAAGACCCCGAGTCAGTCAGGTGGTGGGTCAGACCCCGGCGGGAGGTGCTCACCTACATCCTCTCTGTCAG
>NZ_JBFRFQ010000134.1:0-1313 GCF_052114905.1 Nocardia sp. 2TAF39 | reverse complement strand
AGTCGGCCATGCGTTCGCCGAACGTCAAGGGCATCCGTGTGCAGTGCTCGGGCCGCCTCGGTGGCGCCGAAATGTCGCGCTCGGAGTTCTACCGCGAGGGTCGCGTGCCGCTGCACACGCTGCGCGCCGACATCGATTACGGCCTCTACGAGGCCAAGACCACCTTCGGTCGCATCGGCGTGAAGGTCTGGATCTACAAGGGCGACATCGTCGGTGGCAAGCGTGAGCTGGCCGCCGCTGCCGCCGCGCCCGAGCGTCCGCGCCGGGAGCGGCCGAGTCGCCCGCGTCGGTCCGGTTCCGCCGGTACCACGGCGACCAGCACCGAGGCCGGGCGCGCTGCCACCGCTGTGGTCGACGCTCCGGCAGAGACACAGGAGGGCTGACGCATGCTGATGCCTCGCAAGGTGAAGCACCGCAAGCAGCATCACCCCGGTCGTTCCGGCATGGCCAAGGGCGGCACCTCGGTGGCGTTCGGCGAGTTCGGCATCCAGGCGCTGGAGCCGGCCTACGTCACCAACCGGCAGATCGAGTCGGCGCGTATCGCGATGACTCGCCACATCCGCCGTGGCGGCAAGATCTGGATCAACATCTACCCGGATCGTCCGCTGACCAAGAAGCCCGCCGAGACCCGTATGGGTTCGGGTAAGGGTTCGCCGGAGTGGTGGGTCGCGAACGTCAAGCCCGGTCGGGTGATGTTCGAGATGAGCTACCCGAACGAGGAGACCGCTCGTGAGGCCCTGCGCCGCGCGATGCACAAGCTCCCGATGAAGTGCAGGATCGTGACCAGGGAGGAGCAGTTCTGATGGCTACCGGAACACCGGCCGCAGAGCTCCGCGAGCTCACCGAAGAGGATTTGGTGGCCAAGCTGCGCGAATCCAAGGAAGAGCTGTTCAACCTGCGCTTCCAGATGGCGACGGGTCAGTTGGACAACAACCGTCGTCTGCGCGTCGTCCGTCACGAGATCGCGCGCATCTACACGGTCATGCGTGAGCGCGAGCTCGGTCTGGCCACCGGACCCGCTGGCAAGGGAGATGCGGCATGAGCGACAAAGTGGAAGGGCAGCGCAACAGCCGTAAGGTTCGTGTCGGCTACGTTGTCTCGGACAAGATGAACAAGACGATCGTCGTCGAGCTGGAAGACCGTAACCGGCACCCGCTCTACGGCAAGATTATCCGCACCACCTCCAAGGTGAAGGCGCACGACGAGAACGAGGTCGCCGGTATCGGTGACCGTGTTCAGCTGATGGAGACCCGTCCGCTGTCGGCCACCAAGCGCTGGCGGTTGGTCGAGGTGCTGGAGAAGGCCAAGTAAGC
>NZ_JBFRFQ010000133.1:0-2206 GCF_052114905.1 Nocardia sp. 2TAF39 | reverse complement strand
CACTGAATGCTTCGTGGAGGTTGTCGAGTGTCAGCCAGTTGATGGTGTCGGGTAGTTGGGTGCGTTGGGTGGTGGTGGTCAGACCGATGGCTGTGGTGGAGTCGGTCGTCATGTGGGTGATGCGCCCGGTGGGGTAGGTCGGGTCGATGGGCAGGAAAGCGGCTCCTGTTTTGGCGATCGCCCATACCGCGAGGACGGATTCGGCAGAGCGTGGTATGCCGATAGCGACGATGTCTTCGGGGCCGATACCTCGTTGGATGAGTGAGCGGGCCAACCGGTTCGAACGTTCGTCCAGTTCTCGGTAGCTCAGTTGTTGTCCGTCGAACACGATCGCGGTGGCCTCGGGGTTCTGTGCGGCCGCCGTGGCCAGTAGGTCGGCCAGTGTGGTGGGTGCCGTGCTGGGTGGGCCGGAGCGGGTCAACAGATCGGCTCGTTCGGCGGGCTCGAGTACCTCGATCGTCCCGACCGGAATCGTCGGGTCGGCGGCTATCGACTCCAGTATCCGGACCCACCGGCGTGTGAGGGCCTCGATCGTGGTGGCGTCGAACAGGTCCGCGGCGTAGGTCACCGCGAGGGCCATCTCACCGCTGTCGTGGTTGTCCGACAGTATGAACTGCAGGTCGAAGCGCGACACGTCGTTGGGCAGATCGACTACCGACACATCGAGGCCGGGAAGTTCGAGTTTTACCTGCTCGAGGTTCTGGAATGCCAGCATCACCTGGAACAGTGGATGGCGAGACCGCGACCGCTGCGGAGCGAGTTGGTTCACCAACTGTTCGAAAGGAAGGTCGGCGTGTTCGAAGGCATCCAGGTCGACCTGCCGGATCCGGGTGAGCAGGTCGGTGAACGGTTCACCGAGATCGATCTCGGTCCGCAGCACCAAAGTGTTGCACCATGAACAATGACGAATTATGCTGCCGCGCGAACCTCTCCAGCGCCCGGATCAACTCCGCATCCAGCGTGTAATCGGCCGTGGCACCCCGGTTCGACGCCACCACCGGCCGCGGCCTGTCGATCGGCAAAGAAAGCTCCTCGGGAACTCCGTCCAGAGTTTCGGTCCAGTATCGGATCTGCTGAGCGCCAAGCGATTCCGGATCGTCGAGCGAGCCGAGGGTAGCTTGCTGCCACAGTGCGTAGTCCGCGTACTGGACGGGCAGCGGCGTCCATGACGGGACCTCCCCGCAGATCCGTGTGGCGTATGCAGCCGTCACGTCGCGGGCCAGCGGTGTCATGGAGAAGCCGTCCGCGGCGATGTGGTGCACCACGACGGCCAACACGTATTCAGGTTCCTCACCGCCGGCAACACGGAACAATCGAGCACGCACCGGCGCCTCGATGCGCACATCGAAGCCTTCGGTGACGAATTCGGTGACCGTTGCGATCAACTGGCTCGGCGCAACAGCCTCGACCGTCAGTTCACGATCTACCCCGTCGGCGGGTTCGACCAGCTGGATCAGCGTCCCGTCGTGATCCGGATACCGCGTTCGCAAAGACTCGTGCCTGCGCAGCACGTCAACCATCGCCGAGCGCAGGGCGTCGACGTTCAACTCGCCACGCAACCGAATGGCGATAGGCATGTTGTATGCCCCTGAGCTGGTGTCGTACTGGTTGAGGAACCACATCCGTTGTTGGGCTGGAGCCAACGGCACCAGATCGGGGCGCGGCCCGGCGATCAAGGGTGGGCGTTGCCGCCCGGTACCGGCATGCCGCTCTATGCGAGGCGCGATCTCGGCCACCGTAGGCGACTCGAACAACAACTGGACCGGAACCTCGGTATCCAGCGCGGCACCGAGCCGCGCGACGACGCGCGTCGCGCCCAAGCTGTCTCCGCCGAGGGCGAAGAAGGAGTCGTCGAGGCCGATTGTGTCGATGTGTAGTACGTCGGTGAATGCGGTGGCGATGGTGTGTTCGATGGGTGTTCGGGGTGGCCGGAATGGTTTGTGGTCGGTGTATACCGGTTGCGGTAGTGCTTTGCGGTCGAGTTTGCCGACCGGTGTCAACGGGATGTGGTCGAGCACCATGATCGTGGCCGGGATCATGTAGGACGGTAACCGGTGGGTGAGGTGTTCGGTCAGGGTCGTGGTGTCGATCGAGTGACCGGGTGCGGCGACGACATASGAAACCAGCGTCTCGGTCCCGGAATTGTTGCGGTGACCGATAGTGGTGGCGAAACCGACGGTGTCGTGAGCGGTGAGTGTGGCATCGA
>NZ_JBFRFQ010000132.1:0-1425 GCF_052114905.1 Nocardia sp. 2TAF39 | reverse complement strand
TCGGTTGCGGGAGTGGTTGGTCGACCATCCGGAGGCGGATGCGGCGGATGTGGCGTATTCGTTGCTGCGGCATCGTTCACAGTTGGAATGGCGGGCCGCGGTCGTGGGTCGGGAGTTGGCCGACTTGAAAGCCGGGTTGGCGAGGTTGGCCCAGTCCAGCGGGGACACCGACGGCGTGGTGTCGGATCGTGCTGTGACCAGGCAGGTGGCGTTCGTGTTTCCAGGGCAGGGCAGTCAGTGGGAGGAAATGGGTGCCGAGTTATTGGCCGAGGGCGGGGTGTTCGCGGAGTCGATCGCGGACTGCGAGACGGCTTTGGCGCCATATGTGAACTGGTCGCTGACCGCTGTGCTGCGGGCAGAACCGGAGGCAGCGTCGCTGGAGCGGGTCGATGTGGTGCAACCGGTGCTGTTCGCGGTAATGGTGTCCTTGGCTCGGCTATGGCGCGCCAGCGGAGTCGAGCCCGCGGCGGTGATCGGGCATTCCCAGGGCGAGATCGCGGCGGCCGTTGTCGCTGGCGGACTTTCGCTGTCCGACGGTGCACGCGTGGTCGCCCTGCGCTCCCAGGCCGTGGCAGAGGAACTCGCCGGTTCCGGCGGCATGGCATCGGTCGGCCTGGACGTCGAGACGGTCCGGCAGCGACTGTCCGGATTCGGAGACCGGTTGTCTGTCGCGGCGGTGAACGGTCCAGCACAGGTGGTGGTATCAGGGCAGGCATCGGCGATGGACGAATTCCTGGCCGAATGCGASAACGACGGCGTGTGGGCGAAGCGGATCCCGGTCGATTACGCGTCGCATTCGACAGCCGTGGAAACGATTCGGGATCGGATATCAACGGAGCTGGCTCCGATTCGGCCGCACACGGATTCGATACCGTTCTTCTCGACCGTGGTCGCGGACTATGTCGACACCGCGAGACTGGATGCGGGGTATTGGTACCGAGGGCTGCGGGAACAAGTCCGGTTCACCGAGTCGATCGAGGCATTGATCACCGCGGGGGTGAATGCGTTCATCGAGGTCAGTCCCCATCCGGTGTTGACAATGGGCATCGAGTCGACGGCAGAGGCGCTCGGCGTGGCCGATCGTGTGACCGTGCTGGGCACATTGCGGCGCGGCCACGGCGGCCCGGAGCAGATCACCCTCGAATTGGCCCGCGCCCACTGCGCCGGTGTCACGGTGGCAGCAACGGCATTGGCACCGACCGCGACCCGCACGGACCTGCCGACCTACGCCTTCCAGCACCAGCGGTACTGGCTGCAGCCGAGCACCGACCGCGAGACCGGCTCACTCGGGCATCCATTGTTGACCAACACGGTGCAACTCGCCGGAAAAGACGAATGGCTGTTCACCGGACATGTATCGGTGCGGACTCATTCCTGGCTCGCCGACCACACGGTGTTCGGCACGGTACTACTGCCCGGGACGGC
>NZ_JBFRFQ010000131.1:0-1813 GCF_052114905.1 Nocardia sp. 2TAF39 | reverse complement strand
CCGGAGTATTGGGTGCGGCAGGTGCGGGGGTGTGTGCGGTTCGCGCCGGGTGTGGATGCGCTCGTCGAGGCTGGGGTGCGGCGGTTTGTCGAGGTGGGTCCGGATGCGGTGTTGGCCGCGATGACGCACGGGTGCCTGGCGCAGAACCCGGAGGTCGAGTCGCAGCCCACGCAGCCCACGCAGCCCACGCAGGCGACGCAGGCGACGCAGGCTACGGTGGCGACGCAGCCGTCGCAGCCCACGCAGCCCACGCAGCCCACGCAGCCCACGCAGGCGACGCAGCCCACGCAGGCGACGCAGCCCACGCAGGCGTCGCAGGCGTCGCAGCCCACGGTGGCGTCGCAGCCCACGGTGGCGTCGGTGGCGTCGCAGCCGTCGGTGGTGGCGTTTTCTCGGCGGGGCACCGATGAGGTGGCGCRGTTCGTCACAGCCTTGGCGCAGGCCCATGTCGCGGGTGTGCGGGTGGACTGGYCTGTGTTGTTCGCCGGTCGTGGGGTGCGTCGGGTGGCGTTGCCGACGTATGCGTTCCAGCATCGGCGGTTCTGGTTGCAGCCCGGCAGCGACTCCTCGGTGTCGCAGTCGTTGACCGATCATCCGATTCTGACGGGTGTGGTCGGGTTGGCGGGGACCGACGAGTGGTTGTTCACCGGCCGGTTCTCGGTGCGGACCCATCGGTGGATCGCTGATCACATGGCCCAYGGTGTGGTGGTGGTGCCGGGGGTGCTGTTACTCGAATTCCTCCTCGTCGCGGGTGGCCGGATCGGTTGCGAGGTGGTCGAGGAAGTCATTGTGCACTCACCGATCCGGCCCGGCGACGACGAGGTCGAGTTGCAGGTACTGGTGCAGGCCGCCGACGGGTCCGGGCGGCGTACGTTCGAGTGCTTTTACCGGAAGTCGTCGGACACGCAAACAGAATGGCAGCGCTACGGGACCGGTGTGCTCGCGGCGCGACCCMACAGTACCGAACTCGTCGAGGAGCAATGGTCGGGTGACGGGTGGGCTGGCGATTCGGCGTTGGTGTCGCGGTTGCGGGACGAGGACTGGCCGCCGGTCGACGCCGAACGCCTGGACGTGGACAGCGCGACCCTCGCCGCGCAGATCACGATGGATACCGGGCTCGGGTACGGTCCGGCGTTCATCGTGCACGTCTCCACAAACCAGCCCCCGACCGCCGGCCTACGGAGGTGACATCGCTTCGGGTCATCGCGGTCAAGACCGGAACCGACACCGTCGCCGTCGCGGCCGTCGACCCCGACGGCAACCCCGTCCTGTCCGTCGACGCGGTGCTGCTGCGTCCGTATGACGTCGAGGAATTCCGGCGCAGCCTCGTCGGTGACGAGGCCGGCCTCTACCAGGTGGGTTGGCAGGCTACCGCGGAATCGGTTGCGGGGGACACTCAGCCCGCACCCCGCATTGCAGTGCTCGCGGATACGAGCGTGTCCGGGATCGAGGACTCCTTCGCGCGGGTTACCGATGTTGTTGCGGCCGACCATATTCCGGATGTCGTTGTCTGGCGGGCGGGCGATCAGGCAGTCGACTCTCCGGATGCTGTCTGGCGGGTGAGTGGTGAGGCGGTCGAGGGTCCGGGGGTGGTGCGGGGGTGGGTGCACGCGACGTTGGGCGTGTTGAAGTCTTGGCTTGCTGAGGAACGTCTGTCGGGTGTCGGGTTGGTGGTGGTGACCAGGGGTGGTGCGGGGTTGGTGGGGGAGGTTGCGGATGTGGCCGCGGCGGCGGTGTGGGGGTTGGTGCGCAGTGCCCAGTCGGAGAATCCGGGGCGGTTCGTTGTCCTCGACGAGGATCCGGCCGAGTTGTT
>NZ_JBFRFQ010000130.1:0-1551 GCF_052114905.1 Nocardia sp. 2TAF39 | reverse complement strand
CGGGTCCGGAGTGATTCGTCCTTTCGTCTCGTGGGGGCGGTTGAGGCTGGTCAGCCGGGTTGCAGGCGACAGATCGCGGTGGTGAGCAGGTGAGTGTGCGGGGCGTGCTGTGGCAGGCGCAGCCGAATGCGTCGGGCGTGGCGTGTGATGCGGGCTGGGAGTGAGAACAGCTGCAGGCGCAGGGTTTTCGGTTCCCAGCGGCGGGCGGGGTGATCGTGCAGGGCAAGAGTTTGTAGCCACGCGGTCAGGTCCAGCGCCAGGGCGAYGATAGCGAGCCAGATCTGGTTGGCGGCATAGCCGTGGAAGGGTAGGTTACGGGCCCCGGTGTCCTTCGCGGCACGGATGCGGTCCTCGCAGCGAGCGCGGCGACGATGCCGTAGCTCGAGATCGGCGAGCTGACCGCGGCGGGTGTTGGTGACGAACGCGGTCAGCCGCAGCCCGTCGACATCGGTAAACCGCAGCTGTGCTCCCGGATGCGGGCGTTCTTTCCTCACGATAAGCCGCATACCGTCGGGCCAGCCCGACAGATCGGCCAGATCGGTGATCTCGGCGACCCACGCGCCGTCGCGGACCTGCCCCTCGGCGTTGTAGGCCGGGGTCCACACCTGCTTCGGCACGGAGTTGACGGCCTCGACGAGCGCGTCGGTGAGGGTGAACCCGAGCGAGTACTGCACCCTGCGGTTGGTGCAGTAGGTGACGAAGTCATGGGTGCCGCCGCCAGCGTCGGTGCGCACCAACACTTTCCGCCCGACGCGGTAGCCCGGCTGCCAGGACAGTTGCTCCAGCGCGGCGGCGAGGACCTGTTTGTGGTCGGCGGCGGTGTTCGCCCCGGCATTCCCGGGACGCAGCAGGATCGCCGCCGGTTCACCGGTACCGGTGGCGCCATGATCGATGAACCCGAACAACGGGTGAAAGCCAAAACCTTTCTTGAACGTCGGTGCCGCGTGTTCCTTGTCCGAATGCGCGTCCAGCAGACTCGCGTCCAGGTCGATGATCAGCGGATGGACGGCGTCGATCCCGTGATCGGGGGCATGCTCGCCGGCGTGCGCCCATGCCCGCGCCCGCGCCGCGGCGCGGGCAGAAGCCAGGGCGGACAACACCTTCGGCGCGTAGGCGGCCAGTGCCGCGATCGTGCGTGACACCGTCGGATCCGAGGCCACCGATCCGAAAACTGCTGGCTCGCAACGCAACAGGGCAAGATCCGCGGGGCAGTCGGCGCCGCACGCGATCGCCACCGCCAGATCCAGCACGATCTTGCCCGGATCGTGCACCGCCAGGGGCTTGCGCCACGGCGACAGCGCTGCCGACAGCGCCCGATCCAACCCGACCGTGACCGCGGTCCGCAGCAACGCCACCGCCCCGGCCTGCGACACCACACCCGAACCATCCCCGCCAACTTTCAGCGACGGGTACCACGACATAGACTGCTTCACCGAGAAGGTGCTCCTGCAACTGCGAACTTCGGTCCTAGACAAATCGAATTATCGCAGTTCAGAGCACCTTTTCCCTAATTCCGGCACGCAGTGCCGGAATTAGCGTGAATGGCCGAGG
>NZ_JBFRFQ010000129.1:0-1588 GCF_052114905.1 Nocardia sp. 2TAF39 | reverse complement strand
GGGTTGGTGGTGGTGACCAGGGGTGGTGCGGGGTTGGTGGGGGAGGTTGCGGATGTGGCCGCGGCGGCGGTGTGGGGGTTGGTGCGCAGTGCCCAGTCGGAGAATCCGGGGCGGTTCGTTGTCCTCGACGAGGATCCGGCCGAGTTGTTGGATGCCGATCGGATCGCGGCGGTGCTCGGCTCGGGCGAGCCGCAGGTCGCGGTGCGGGGTGGGCAGATTCTGGTTCCTCGGTTGAGGCGTGCCTCCGCGGCCGTGTCGGYCGAYACCGCGCGGCGGCCTGCCCCGGAACGYTCCGGTCCACAAGGCGACTCGGGCAAGCTCGATCCGGGGTTGGGGGATGGGGCGGTGCTGATCACCGGTGGTACGGGTGGGTTGGGTGCGTTGTTCGCCCGGCATCTTGTCGCCGAGTACGGTGTGCGCAGGCTGGTGCTGTCGTCGCGGCGGGGACCGGAAGCGGCGGGTGCGGCCGAGTTGGTCGCCGAGCTGGGGCAGGCGGGTGCCGATGTCCGGGTGGTCGCGTGTGATGTCGCAGACCGCGGCGCGGTGCGCATGCTGTTGGACAGTATCGACGCCGATGGTGGGTTGACTGCGGTGGTGCATACCGCGGGGGTGCTCGAGGACGGCACCATCGAGACTTTGACCGGTGAGCAGGTCGATCGGGTGTTGGCGCCGAAGGTCGAGGGCGCGTGGTATCTGGACGAGCTGACCCGGGACCGGAACCTGTCGGCGTTCGTGGTGTTCTCCTCGATCGCGGCCGTGTTGGGGTCGGCCGGGCAGGCGAATTATGCGGCGGCGAACGGTTTCCTGGACGCGTTGGTGCAGCGGCGTCGCGCGGCAGGGTTGCCGGCGGTGTCGCTGGCGTGGGGGCCGTGGAACCAGGGCAGCGGGATGACCAGCGGCCTGGGACACACGGCGGTGGCGCGGTGGGGTCGGCTGGGGTTGGGCCAACTCGACAACACCGACGGTGTGCGTCTTTTCGACACTGCCCTCACYGACACCCAGGTGTGCGTGGCGGCGATCCGGTTCGACCCGAGCGTGCTGCGCCGCGCGTCCGACCCGGATGCGGTCCCTGTGGTGTTGCGTGGATTCGTTCCCCGCTCGACGCGTCCGGGGAAGGCCGCTGGAAAGTCCTCGCCCGGCCTGCCGGTGGGCGCGTTGGGTGCTCGGTTGGCTCAGCTGCCGCGGGCCCGACACGGTGAGGTCGTGTTGGAGGTGGTGTCGGCGCAGGCAGCGGCGGTGCTGGGGCACGATTCGGCTGACGATATCCGACCCGATCAGCGTTTCGACGAGATCGGTTTCGACTCCCTCGGCGGCGTGGAATTCCGCAACCGGCTGGCCGAGGCCACCGGCCTGCAATTGCCATCGACCCTGGTATTCGATCATCCGACCGTGGCCGCGGTAGCGAAACTGGTGCAGTCCAAACTCGAACCGAAGACCGCGACCCAACCGGTCAAGAAGACCGCCCGCCGGGTCCGAGCAGACGAACCGATCGCCATCGTAGGGATGGGCTGCCGATTCCCCGGCGGTGTCGGATCACCGGACGAACTATGGGACCTGCTCGCCTCCGGAACCGACGCGACCGGAGAGT
>NZ_JBFRFQ010000128.1:0-1615 GCF_052114905.1 Nocardia sp. 2TAF39 | reverse complement strand
TTCGGCTCTGTCGTACTTTCGGTGGTGCCGCGGTGGCGCTGGCGGCACGATGTTCCGGTGTGTGAGGTGAATGTTCCTGCTGCCGTGGTGTTTTCGGGGTTGTCGCCGCTGGTGGTGGAGGATGTGGTCGACAAGGGAAACCAGATCGTGGTGTGGGCGCGGACGCCCGATTGCCCGGCCGTGTGTCCGGGCTGCGGAGCCGAGTCCGCGCGAGTGCACGGATATCACTGGCGGACGGTGACCGACGTGCCGCTCGACGGCCGCCCGGTGATTGATCGTGTGCGTGCAGGTCCGCCGCCTGATCTGCCCGACAGCGGGCTGCCGCAATACCTTTCGCGAGCAAGTGGTCGGTGTCCTGGAGCGATACCAGCGTCGCACGACGCGTCTGACCTGCCAGGTGCGGTCGGTGGTGCGGGAGCTGGCCGGTCGGGCGGGTGCCCGGCTGCTGGCCAGATTGTCGATTGGGTTGTCCCGGCATACCGCTGTGCGTGTGCTGCTGGGTATCCCCTTGCCGCGGCGACCGGTTCCGGCGGTGGTGAGCGTCGATGATTTCGCGTTGCTGCGCCGCCACCGGTATGCCACGGTCGTGATCGACCCCGTGTCCCACGACCGGGTCGATGTGCTGGCAGACCGCAAATCCGACACCCTGGCCGCCTGGCTGGCCGATCATCCCGAGGTGACGACCGTCGTACGGGACGGTTCGSCCACCTACGCCGAAGCCGTGCGACGCGCACGACCTGCGGCGACACAGGTGTCGGACCGGTGGCATCTGTGGCATGGTCTGGCCCGTGCCGTCGAGACGGCCGTCGCCGCGCACGGACGTTGCTGGGCCGCCTCGGGCCCGAAGCGGCACCGGATGGCGCGGGAGACCACCACCATCGAACGCTGGCATGCCGTGCACAACTTACTCGMCCAAGGCGTCGGGCTGCTGGACTGCGCCCGGCGGCTGGGCCTGGCGTTGAACACTGTGAAGCGGTACTCCCGGGCGCCTGAACCGGATTCGCTGCGCCGTCCGCCGCAGTACCGGCCCGGACTGGTCGACCCCTACCGTGATCATCTGCGGTCTCGACGGGCCGCTGAGCCGGGTGTGCCGGTCACGCACCTGTTCGCCGAGATCAAAGACCTCGGCTACACAGGTGGGCTGAACCTGCTCTACCGCTACCTCAACGAAGGGCGCCTGACCGGTGACCGGGTCGTCGTCTCGGCCCGCAAACTCACCGGTTGGATCATGAGCAGGCCATCAGACCTCTCCGAAACCCGCCGCGGTCACCTCGGCGAACTCGTCGCCGCCTGCCCGGAAATGACCCGGCTGACCGAACTGGTCCGTGACTTCGCCACGATCATGACCGACCGGCGCGGCGCCGACCTCGACTGCTGGATCAAACAGGCCCGCGAGGCAGGACTGCCCCAGCTCGAGCCGTTCCTGCGCGGTCTGGACCAGGACCACGACGCCGCGGTCGCCGGACCTACTTTGCCCTACAGCAACGGGCCGTGCGAGGGAGTCAACACGAAAACGAAGCTGCTCAAGAGGCAAATGTACGGACGCGCCGGATTCCGGCTCCTACGACACCGGATCCTGCTCGGATAACCCCACCACCGAAAGTACGACAGAGCC
>NZ_JBFRFQ010000127.1:0-1619 GCF_052114905.1 Nocardia sp. 2TAF39 | reverse complement strand
GATGATGCCAACCGTGCCCTGATGGGTGCGAATATGCAGCGTCAGGCTGTGCCGCTGATCCGTTCCGAGGCGCCGATCGTGGGCACGGGCATGGAGTTGCGTGCCGCGGTGGACGCGGGCGATGTCGTGGTGAACGAGAAGGCTGGTGTGGTCGAGGAGGTTTCGGCCGACTATGTGACGGTGATGGCCGAYGACGGTACGCGTAAGTCGTATCGGATGCGGAAGTTCAATCGGTCGAACCAGGGCACCTGCTCCAACCAGCGTCCGATCGTGGACGAGGGTCAGCGGGTCGAGCACGGTCAGGTGCTGGCGGATGGTCCGTGCACCGAGAACGGTGAGATGGCCCTGGGTAAGAACCTGCTCGTGGCGATCATGCCGTGGGAGGGCCACAACTACGAGGACGCGATCATCCTGTCGCAGCGTCTGGTGGAGGAGGACGTTCTCACCTCGATCCATATCGAGGAGCACGAGATCGATGCCCGTGACACCAAGTTGGGTGCCGAGGAGATCACCAGGGATATCCCGAACGTCTCCGACGAGGTCCTGGCGGATTTGGACGAGCGTGGCATCGTGCGGATCGGTGCCGAGGTCCGCGACGGTGACATCCTGGTCGGTAAGGTCACGCCGAAGGGTGAGACCGAGCTGACTCCGGAGGAGCGGCTGCTGCGGGCGATCTTCGGTGAGAAGGCCCGTGAGGTGCGGGATACCTCGTTGAAGGTGCCGCACGGCGAGTCCGGCAAGGTCATCGGTATCCGGGTGTTCTCGCGTGAGGACGACGACGATCTGCCTCCGGGGGTCAACGAGTTGGTGCGCGTGTATGTGGCGCAGAAACGCAAGATCCAGGACGGGGACAAGCTGGCCGGTCGGCACGGTAACAAGGGTGTCATCGGCAAGATCCTCCCCACCGAGGACATGCCGTTCATGCCCGATGGCACCCCGGTCGACATCATCCTGAACACCCATGGTGTGCCGCGTCGTATGAATATCGGCCAGATCCTGGAGACCCATCTGGGCTGGATCGGTAAGGCAGGCTGGCAGGTCGACAACGCCGACGGCAGCCGCCCGGACTGGGCGCAGGCGCTGCCGGAGGAGATGCTGGGCGCTCCGGCCGACTCCAACATCGCCACGCCCGTTTTCGACGGGGCGCGCGAGGAGGAGCTGACCGGTCTGCTGGCCTCGACGCTGCCCAACCGCGATGGCGAGCGCATGGTCAACGACGACGGCAAGGCCACGCTGTTCGACGGACGTTCGGGCGAGCCGTTCCCGTACCCGGTGGCAGTCGGTTACATGTACATCCTCAAGCTGCACCACCTGGTCGACGACAAGATCCACGCCCGCTCGACCGGCCCGTACTCGATGATCACCCAGCAGCCGCTCGGTGGTAAGGCGCAGTTCGGTGGTCAGCGGTTCGGTGAGATGGAGTGCTGGGCCATGCAGGCCTATGGTGCGGCGTACACGCTGCAGGAGTTGTTGACCATCAAGTCCGACGACGTGGTCGGTCGCGTGAAGGTCTACGAGGCGATCGTCAAGGGCGAGAACATCCCGGAGCCGGGCATTCCGGAATCGTTCAAGGTCTTGCTCAAAGAACTCCAGTCGCTGTGCCTCAACGTCGAGGTGCT
>NZ_JBFRFQ010000126.1:0-1681 GCF_052114905.1 Nocardia sp. 2TAF39 | reverse complement strand
AGGGTGAAGAAGTCGTCGTCGGCGCCGACTCGTTCGATGCCGAGTACGTCGGCGAATACCCCGGCCACGATCTCTTCGACCGGTGTGGAGGGGGCGCGGTACACCTTCGCTTGGAATTCCGGTGCGGGTAATGCTTTGCGATCCAGTTTGCCGCTGGTGTTCAACGGGAATGCGTCCAACACCACGATCGCTGCGGGCACCATGTACGTCGGTAATGTTGCGCTGATCGCGGCGAGTAGTTCGGTTTGTTCGATCACCTGTCCCGGTGCGGGGACCGCGTAGGCGACCAGTTGGTCGCCCAGTGAGGAAGGCGCTACGACTGCTACTGCTTGGTTCACCGTCGGCTGCGCCAGCAACGCTGCCTCGATCTCGCCGAGCTCGATGCGTTGGCCGCGGAATTTCACTTGGAAGTCGGTGCGTCCGATGTATTCCAGCCGGTGTGGTAGATCGGTGGTCGGTTCCCGCCACACCACGAGGTCGCCGGTGCGATACATCCGCTCACCCGGGGTGAACGGGTTGGCCACGAACCGGTCCGCGGTCAGATCGGGCCTGCGGACATAACCGCGTGCCAGCTGGTCACCGGCCAGATACAACTCACCGGCCACCCCGGCCGGGACCGGCCGCAGGCGGGTATCCAGCACGAATACTTGGGTGTTGTATTGCGGGCGTCCGATCGGCACCGTCCGTTCGTCACGGCCGTCGGCGGGCCAGTAGGTGACCGAGACCGCGGCCTCGGTCGGCCCGTAGAGGTTGTGTAGTACCGCATCCGACACCGTGTGCCAGGCGGTCACGGTTTCCGGTGGTAGTGCCTCACCGATGACGAAGACATCCCGCAACGTCGGCACCGACCCCGCCGCGAGGTGCGCGGCGAACACCGTCAACATCGATGGCACGAAATCGGTGACCGTGACCCGCTGCGCGAGGATGGTGTCGGCGACATATACCGGGTCACGGTGCCCGTCATGGGTGGCGACGACGAGTTTCGCGCCGGCCCGTAACGGCATGAAATAACCCCACAACGACACATCGAACGTTGTCGCGGTCTTCTGCAAATACACATCACCCCGGTCGAGCCGATACTGGGCCAGCATCCACTCGATCTGGTTGTTGATCGCCGCATGCGACACCGCGACACCCTTCGGGCGACCGGTCGACCCGGAAGTGAAAATCACATACGCCGGATGCGCCGGCGATACCGGGCGCAGCAGCTCCCGCGCACGCACCGGGGAGGCGTCGAACCCGTCCAGATCCAGGGCATCCAGATGCAGTACCGCGACACCCTCGGGCACCGACACCGCGTCCGTTGTCGTCGTCAACACACACGCAGGCGCAGCGGTGTCCAGGATGTGGGTGATGCGTTCGCTGGGGTGATCGGGATCCAACGGCACCCACGCCCCACCCGCCGCCACGATCGCATACATACCSACCACCARATCCAGCGAACGCCGGACCGCCAACCCCACCAACGAYTCCGCRCCCACACCCCGCGAAATCAGCAACCGCGCAAGACGGTTCACCCGTGCATCGAACTCACCATAAGTCAGTTCGACACCCTCGAACACCACCGCCACCGCACCCGGATCCGCAGCCACCACACGCCGATACCCATCCAGCAACAGTCCGGGACGGACCGGATAGCTTGTGGTGTTCCATTCGCGCAGGACCCGGTCGCGTTCGGTCG
>NZ_JBFRFQ010000125.1:0-1712 GCF_052114905.1 Nocardia sp. 2TAF39 | reverse complement strand
CGCGCGGTATGCGGCGGATGAGTGCGTTTCTGCGGTGGCCTCGGTGCGTGGCGGTGATACCGCCGCCTGAGCTGCGGCGGCATCACTGGGCGGCAGGTCAGCTCACCGGCGTCGAGGCGGGGGGTTGCCAGGTGCCGTCGATCGTCGACCCCGACGTGGTCAGGCTGCCCGCGACCRGGTCGACGAGGACCGGGACCGTGATGAGCCCCAGCACCATCAGCGGATCCAGCAGGCCGAAGATCTGTCAGCGTTCGGTGACCGGCTTGCCGGGCGACAGCGTCCGCTCGGCCGGAACGGGCATGTGCCGCTTGCTGATCCGAGCGCGATCCCGCGCGGCAGCGACTGAAATCTAGCAAGGCTAGACAAGATAGCGAACGAATGTTACCGTTGCTCTAGTTTCTAGCGCTGCCAGAATTTGGGAAGGGAAGCCGAAAATGCTCATCATCACCGGCCAGATCGTTGCCGCCGCCGCCGTTGTCTCCAATGCCATCGTCTATGGCACCGATGTCTGCGGCGCCATGATCACCCGGTCGGTGAACCGCARGCTCGATGACGCGACCGTGACCATGAGTGCGGGATGGGGTCACTATTACGCCGATAAGCGCATGCCGGTTGTCGGTGCGGTCGGTGTGGTCACCGCCGTGCTCACGCTGCTGATCGCGCTGYGGGCCGGGCAGATCGGCGCCGCTGTCGCGGCGGGGATCACGGTGGCGGCACTGCTCACCTGGCTCGCCTTCTACGYCCGCATCGCCAAGCCGATCAATACCCAGCAGACCGCCGCTGCGCAGAGCGGCATCATCCCGGCCAATGCCCGTGCGCTGCAGGACAAGTGGGACAGCATTCTGAAATACCGGGTCACCCTGCAGTTCATTGCCATCGCCGGACTGTGCGCCGCGCTGATCCTGTTCTGATCTCAGAGCACGTGGTAGGCGGTGTCACGCGTGAGTAGGTGCTCGGTGCACCAAWACAAACACAAGCGCAGCTCGGATGTGGTGTGCGGTCGCGAGACCACGCAGAAGCGAGCCAGGTAGGCGAGGCCGGCCAGCCGCAGTACGAGTTCACCAGCGAAGCTGACATCGAGATCGGAGGAGGTAGCCATCCTCCACGATGTCGCGGCCCCGCGCAACCGCCGACCCAAGACGCGCGGGACGCGGCAGGCAACAGCTCGCGCTTCCCGCATCCAACAACTTCCGGCTGATCGCCGGCACACCTGATATCGAATTCACCGAGGAGTAACTGACATGACCTTCACCATCAATGAACAGCAGTTCCTCGCGGAGGCCGGGATCGGTCGGCTGGCCACGGTGTCGCCCGACGGCGTTGTGCAGAACAACCCGACCAGCTATCGGGTGAACGCCGACGGCACGATCGACATCGGGGGCATGCGGATGCGTGCCAGTCGAAAGTACCGCAATGTCGAGGCGGGCAGCCGGGTGTCGTTCGTCATCGACCAACAGGTTTCATTGGAGCCATACGTGATTCGCGGCATCGAGGTACGCGGCACGGCCGAGGCGCTCGATGACGAGGAGCCACCGCACCAACCCCAGGAACGCGCGATCATCCGAATCCACCCCGAACGGGTCATCTCCTGGGGCATCGACGGCGGATCCTTCGACTTCACCAGTCGCCGCGCCGAGTAGTCAGGCATCGTGGGCGATCCCACCAGAAAGGCCGTCACCGACCGTCCGGTAGTGAGCGGAATAGACCGCGTC
>NZ_JBFRFQ010000124.1:0-2222 GCF_052114905.1 Nocardia sp. 2TAF39 | reverse complement strand
GCCGGAGTCGTGCTCGAGGTCGCTGCCGATGTGACCGAGTTCGTGGTCGGTGACCGGGTTTTCGGGTTCATGTCGGGTGTTGGTTCGGCTGCGGTGGTCGATCATCGCTTGCTTGCGCCGATTCCGCAGGGGTGGTCGTTCGCTCAGGCGGCCGCGGTGCCGGTGGTGTACGCGACCGCCTACTACAGCCTGGTGGATCTGGCTGGGGCGCAGCCTGGTGAGACGTTGTTGCTGCACGCGGCCACGGGTGGTGTGGGTATGGCGGCTGTGCAGCTTGCGCGGCATCTGGGTTTGCGGTTGCTTGTCACCGCTAGTGAACCCAAATGGAATGTGTTGCGTGACTTGGGGTTCGACGATTCGGTGATCGGTGACTCGCGCAGCGTGGATTTCGAGGGGAAGTTCCTCGATGTCACCGGCGGTCGTGGTGTGGATATCGTGTTGGATTCTCTGGCCGGAGAATTCGTGGACGCGTCGTTGCGGTTGCTGCCGCGGGGTGGTCGGTTCGTCGAGATGGGCATGATCGACCGACGTGACCCGGGCGAGGTGGCCGCCGAACACCCCGGGGTGGATTACCGCAGTTTCATGCTGCTGGATGTGGATCCGGATCGGCTCCACGAGATCTTGGCGGCTCTGGTCGAACTTTTCGATGCCGGGGCGTTGGCGCCTTYCCCGACGACCGCGTGGGATCTGCGGCGGGCACCCGAAGCGTTCCGGTATCTCAGCCAGGCCCGGCATATCGGTAAGAACGTGCTCACCGTGCCGACTCCGTTGCGGCCCGAGGGTAGCGTCTTGATCACGGGCGGTACCGGGGGATTGGGTGCGGTCCTGGCGCGGCACCTGGTCACCGCGCATGGTGTGCGTCGGTTGGTGTTGGCGAGCAGGCGTGGCGGGCAGGCGCCCGGTGCGGCCGAACTGACCGGTGAGCTCACCGCGCTCGGCGCGCATGTGGAGGTGGTCGCTTGTGATGCGGCTGATCGGGTCGCGTTGGATGCGGTGTTGGCGGGGATTTCGTCGCGGCATCCGTTGACCGGTGTTGTTCATGCCGCGGGTGTGTTGGCCGATGGTGTGTTCGATGCGATGACGCCGGAGCAGATCGCGACGGTGTTGCGGCCGAAGGTGGATGCGGCGTGGAATCTGCACGAGGCGACCAAGGATCTCGATCTGTCGATGTTCGTGTTGTATTCCTCGATCGCGGGTGTGATCGGTAGTGCGGGGCAGGCGAATTATGCCGCGGCCAATGTCTTCCTCGATGCGTTGGCGCAGTACCGGCAGGTGACCGGTTTGCCAGCGACGTCGCTGGCATGGGCACCGTGGCGGGAAAGCAGCGGCATGACCAGTGCCCTCGGCGAGGCCGATATCACCCGGTKRCGGCGCGAAGGTTTCCCTCCGCTGAGCGACGACGAAGGCATGGCACTGTTCGACGCCGCGTTGGCGGGCGGCAAGTCCACGTTCGTGGCGGTCCGGATCGACCGGACTGCTCTCGCCGAGGCCGGTCCCGATGAGCTGCGCGCGATCATGCGCCGGAGGTGACTGCCCCGGACAAGCCGTTCAGCGATATCGGTTTCGATTCGCTCGGTGTCATGGAGTTCCGCAACCGGCTGAAATCGGCTGTCGGGGTGCAGTTGCCGGCGACCGCAATGTACGACTACCCGACACCGGCGGAACTGGCCGGTTTCCTGCGCCAGGAGATCGTCCCGGTCGACGATCCGGCGGAGCGGATCGCGGTCGAGGTCGAATCGCTGGCGCGCAGTTGCGCCGCGGCCGATCTCTCGCCTGCGGACCGTTCCGACATCGCAGGCAAGTTGACCGCGCTGTTGCGTGAGCTCGAGGGCAAAGACACGAGCGCGACAGTCCTGGCCGGCGACGCCGACAGCCTCGACGACGCGGACGACCGCGAACTCTTCGAATTCATCGACCAGCTCTGAATTCGAATTCATAGACCAACAACCGCTGAACCAGCACCACCAGGAGTTCCAGTAATGGCCGACAACGACGAGCTTCGCCGGTATCTCAAGAAGACTGCGAAAGAGCTGTACGAGACCAAACAACAGCTGCGCGAAGTCACCGACCGGTCGCGGGAGCCGATTGCGATAGTGGGTATGGCGTGTCGGTATCCGGGTGGTGTGCGGTCGCCGGAGGATTTGTGGCGGTTGGTTGCCGAGGGTGTGGATGCGGTGGGGGAGTATCCGTCGGATCGGGGCTGGGATTTGGAGCGGTTGTTC
>NZ_JBFRFQ010000123.1:0-1854 GCF_052114905.1 Nocardia sp. 2TAF39 | reverse complement strand
TTCTGGGGCGAGCAGGCCGATCGGCTGCACTGGTATCGATCGTTCGACCAGGTGCTGGACTGGAGTGCCGCGCCGGTGGCGAGGTGGTTCGTCGGTGGCACGCTCAACGTCGCCTACAACTGCGTGGACCGGCACGTCCTGGACGGACACGGTGACCAGGTCGCCATCCACTGGGAGGGCGAACCCGGCGATTCCCGCACCATCACCTACGCGCAGCTGTGCGATGAAGTGTGTCGGGCGGCCAACTTTCTGACCGAGCTCGGGTTGCGTGCGGGCGACCGGGTAGCCATCTACATGCCGATGGTGCCCGAGGCCATCGTCTCGATGCTCGCCTGCGCGCGCCTGGGTCTGACCCACTCGGTCGTGTTCGCCGGATTCTCCCCCACCGCCCTGCGGCAGCGGGTCGAGGACGCCAGCGCCCGGCTGATCATCACCACCGACGGACAGTGGCGCCGCGGCAAACCCGCACCGCTGAAGGAGGCCGTCGACGAAGCGCTGTACGCCCACGGCGATGCGCCGTCCAGCGTCGAGCATGTGCTCGTGGTGCGCCGCACCGGTATCGAAGTGCCCTGGACCGAGGGCCGCGACCTGTGGTGGCACGACACCGTCACCGACGCGTCCCCGCAGCACCAGGCGCAGCCCTTCGACGCCGAGCACCCCTTGTTCATCCTCTACACCTCCGGCACCACCGGGAAACCCAAAGGCATCCTGCACACCACCGGTGGTTACCTCACCCAAACCTCCTACACCCACCACACCGTCTTCGACCACAAACCCGGACAAGACATCTACTGGTGCACCGCCGACATCGGTTGGGTCACCGGACACAGCTACATCGTCTACGGGCCACTCGCCAACCGCGCCACCCAGGTCGTCTACGAAGGCACCCCCAACTCGCCCAACGAACACCGGCACTTCGAAATCATCGAAAAATACGGTGTCACCATCTACTACACCGCMCCGACCCTGGTACGCACCTTCATGAAATGGGGACGAGAAATTCCCGCCGCCCATGACCTGTCGTCGCTGCGGCTGCTCGGATCGGTCGGCGAACCGATCAACCCCGAAGCCTGGCGCTGGTACCGCGAGGTGATCGGCGGCAACCGCACCCCGATCGTGGACACCTGGTGGCAAACCGAAACCGGCGCCATCATGATCTCCCCGCTACCCGGCGTCACCGCCACCAAACCCGGCGCCGCGATGACCCCGCTCCCCGGCATCTCCGCGCAGGTGGTCGACGAGGACGGCAACCCGCTACACCAACCCCAGACCGATCCCGAGACCGAGACCGCGGACCGCTCCGCGGTCGTGGGTTACCTCGTGCTCGACCAACCATGGCCGTCCATGCTGCGCGGTATCTGGGGCGACGCGGAACGCTTCCGCGAAACCTACTGGGCGCGCTTCGCCGAACAAGGCTGGTACTTCGCCGGCGACGGCGCCACCCTCGACACCGACGGCGACCTGTGGGTACTCGGCCGCGTCGACGACGTCATGAACGTCTCCGGCCACCGCATCTCCACCGCCGAAGTCGAATCCGCCCTCGTCGGACACAGCGGCGTCGCCGAAGCCGCCGTCGTCGGCGCCAGCGACGCCACCACAGGCCAAGGCATCGTCGCCTTCGTCATCCTCACCGCCGACACCGAAAACACCGGAACCGAACTGGTCGACGAACTCAAAGCCGAAGTATCCAAAGAAATCAGCCCGATCGCACGCCCCAGACAGATCCACGTCGTACCGGAACTACCCAAAACCCGCAGCGGCAAGATCATGCGCCGCCTGCTACGCGACATCGCCGAAGGACGCGAACTCGGCGACACCTCCACCCTGGTCGACCCGAGCGTCTTCGAAGCGATC
>NZ_JBFRFQ010000122.1:0-1962 GCF_052114905.1 Nocardia sp. 2TAF39 | reverse complement strand
CCATTGGTAGTCCGGGGCTCTCGCCCCTTTCCCCTTTCAATTCCGTGCGTGCGGTTTTCCCGCACACGGCTTACCGATGATCGTCATGACAGGGTTACGCTGCCTTCGGGTAGCGGACGGTGCCGCGAAGCCGGTGCAGGCCGTGCCCGTTGAACCACTTTTCGGTCCAGGCGTCTGCCACTCCGAACCGGAGGTTACGGCCGTGCTTCTTGCGCATGAGCCGATACAACCGGTCATTGACGTAGTAGTCGATCTGCCTGAACTTCGTGGCGGCGTTGCCGGTGCGAAAGTAGTTGCCCCACCCGCGCAGAACCGGGTTCAGATCCGCGATTACCTCGCGGATGTCCCGGCCGACGCGGTTGCTGCCGGTCCGGACCCGGATCTTGTCCCGGAGCCTGTTCATGGCCCGCTGTGACGGCCACCGGTGCAGGTAATAGCGCACGATCCGCTTCTGTTCCCATAACCGGCCCGACATCCGAGCCCTGAAATGACATCCGAGGAAATCCAGGCCCTCGCGGCCCTCTCGCAGGTCAACCACCTTCGTCTTGTCCGGATGCAACCGTAACCCCAACGACGCCAGGATCTCTCCTACCGCCGCCAAGGCCGCGCTCGCTTGCGCCGCACTGCGGCACAACACCACACCGTCATCGGCGTAGCGCACCAGCTCACCCACCTTGCGTTGGGCAAGTTCAGTGTCGAGCACGTGCAGGAAAATGTTGGCCATCAACGGTGAGATACAGCCGCCCTGAGGTGTTCCAGCGACCGTCCGCTCGACCGCCCCATCAACCATCACCCCTGCTTGCAGCCACAAACGCAGCAGTTTGAGCACCCGCCGATCCGAGACTCGTCCGCTCACCTCGGTGAGCAGACGTTCATGATCGATCTCGCCGAAGAAATTCGCGATATCGAACTCGACCACGAACTGGCAACCCGCGATGAACCCGGTCCGAAGTCGTTCCTTCGCCATCGCCGCCGACCGCTTCGGACGGAACCCGAACGAGCACGGCAGAAAATCCGCCTCCCAGATCGGTTCCAACACCAGCCGCGCCGCCGTTTGAGCCACCCGGTCCCGCACCGTCGGAATCCCCAACGGCCGCACACCACCTTGTGGTTTCGGGATATTCACCCGGCGCGCAGGCGCCGGGCGATACACGCCCTCGCGGAGGTCATGACGTAACTCACGCAGCATGCGGTCCACGCCGTACTCCTCCACCGCGACCAGGGTCACACGATCGACCCCGGCCGCACCCTTGTTCCGCCGTACTCGTTCCCATGCCTCCCACAGGACCTCACCCCTGTAGATACGGTCGTACAGAGCATGGAAACGCCGCCCCGGAGACTGCTTGGCCGCAGCCCCTAGCGCACGTTGCAGTTCTCGCACTTTCACCGGCGACGGACCGTCACCGGCTACGACGGGCCAGCGCCCGCCGGGGTTGTTGGACCGGACGTCACCGGTCATGCCCTCACGCTTACCCACTCCATGCGCGTGATCAAAGTKCGGGTCCTTCCCTCCCGGCGCGTTATGTTGCACGCCGATCACCGGTACTATTCCCCGCTCGGACTCCCGCTGCCCACCAAGAGATTTCACCATCGGCTTATACCCTCGGCCACACCCGACGACAGGCCGGGCAGACGGGCCTCTCCTGTTCCGAACCGAACTGTGCGCACGTGCCACCACCCGTACCCCGGAAGAACCCGACAAGCCGCTTTCGGAACCAGGCTCGACGGACATGGCCTTCGCCGTGAAATGAGCGGCTCGGCTCCTCCATTGTTGTTGTGACGAGGCTGCAGTGTTCGCTTGATGCTGCGGCCCGCGCGCTTGCTCCCTCCGAAGAGGCTCTCGACACCCCGCTCAGCCCGCCGCTTCTCAACGACGAACCGGGGCCTGCTACCCGGCGCTCCGACGCCTACCGGGACGGGACTCACACCCGCTAGCTCGGTCCAACTTTCAGGACGCAACAT
>NZ_JBFRFQ010000121.1:0-2227 GCF_052114905.1 Nocardia sp. 2TAF39 | reverse complement strand
TGTCAACGGAACGCCAATTTGGACCATCTGACAGCATGTCAATGTTGATCATCTGGGCGGTTGGTTGATGGTTCAGTCTTCAGTTGTGCCGACTGTGGGGACGCGGCCGAGGTCGCGGTCCTTGAGTCGGTAGCTGTCGCCTTTCAGTGCGATGACCTCGGCGTGGTGGACGAGTCGGTCGATCATGGCCGCGGCGACGACGTCGTCGCCGAAGACTTCGCCCCAGCGGCCGAAGACCTTGTTGCTGGTCACGATGAGGCTGGCCCGCTCATATCGGGACGAGACGAGCTGGAAGAACAGGTTGGCGGCTTCGTTCTCGAACGGGATGTAGCCGACTTCGTCGATAACGAGCAGTGGATAGCGGCCGAGCTTGGTCAGTTCGGCTTGCAAACGGCCGCTGTGGTGGGCTTCGGCCAGCCGTGAGACCCACTCGGCGGCGGTGGCGAACGCGACCCGATGCCCGGCCTGACACGCCCGTATCGCCAACCCGATCGCGAGGTGGGTCTTGCCTGTTCCAGGTGGTCCGAGGAACACGACGTTGTCCTTGGCGGTGACGAAATCGAGGGTGCCCAGGTGAGCGATCACGTCCCGTTTCAGACCGCGAGAATGCCCGAAATCGAACTCCTCCAGGGACTTGCGGTGAGGGAATCGGGCCGAGCGGATGCGGCCCTCACCGCCGTGGGACTCGCGGGCCGACACCTCTCGTTGCAGGCAGGCGATCAGGAACTCTTCGTGGGTCCAGTTCTCGGCGCGGGCGCGTTCGGGCAGCCGTTGCGCGGCTTCGCGCAGCGACGGCGCTTTCAAAGCGCGGGTCAGGAAGGTCAACTCGGCGGTGAAGTCCCGCGTCGTGGTCGATGTCTTCGCGGTGGTCCTGCTCCGGCCGGGCATCAGGCCACCCCGCCTTCGATGTCGATGCCCAGTGCGGTGTCGTAGTCGGTCAGGGCGCGTTGCTCGACCTCGGGTTCGGGTGCCGGCCGCAGGATGCCGATGCGGCCGCGCCGCAACACTTTCGCCGCCTCGATGTGGTCGGGGTCGGACAGGGTTTGATGCCAGGCCCAGATCCGTTCGTGATCGGCCACGATCCGGCCACCGGAGAACACCCGGACCCGATCCAGGTCCGCGACGATCTCGATCCGGCGCCCGATCACCGATGGATGCACCGAGTAGTCGTTGGAATCCAAGCGGACGTAGTGATCACGCGGCAGCCGCGCCGAGCGCCGCCACCCAGTCTGCGGCGCCACCGGCGGCAACTCCGGCATCGCCTGGCGGTCCGCGGTGATCCGATCGGTCGGCGCGCAACCCAGCGCGCGGCGCGGCCGGGCATTCACCAACTCCAGCCAGCCTTGCAGTTGGACATTGAAATCTGCTGGGCCGCTGAATGATCGCCCCGGCAGGAACGAACGCTCCAGATAGTCGTGAGCACGCTCGATCATGCCCTTGGCTTCAGGATCGGCCGGTTTGCAGATGAGTACCCTCGTGCCCAATGTTCCCCGGAAGGCTTGGCATTCGGCGGTCAACTCACTGCGGCCGGCCCGCCAACGACCGATCGCGCCTTCACCATCCCAAACCAGAACCCTCGGCACCGAACCCAACCGATGAATATGTGTCCACCAGCCGGCGAACAGGTCCTCGGCATGCCGCGAGGGAATCAGCATCGCCATCAACCAGCGGGAATATCCCAGCACCATCGTCAAGACCGGCAGCTGTTTCGGGCCGCGAACCTGCCCGAACCCGACCGGCAACTCGATCGGCGGAAACCAGAAATCGCACTGCGCGATCTCCCCGGCCACATACGTCGTCCGTGACGCGGGATCCGGCGGCAGATACACCGGCCGCAGCTCGGCGACCCGGCCCGAGAGCACCCGCACCGAACGAGTCCAGCCGATCCGCTCGGCGATCACCGTCGCCGGCATCGTCGGATACGCTCGCAGCAATTCCCGGATCTGCGGTTCGACCGCGTCCACGACCGACCCCTTCACCGGGCGCTGATACCTCGGCGGCCCGTCCGAGGCCAAGGCCCGCTTCACAGTGTTGCGCGACACGCCCATCACCCGGGCGATCACCTGGATCGGCATACCCTCTGACCGGCGCAAACGACGAATCTCAGCCCAATCCTCCACAGCAAGCATCCCTTCGGTCCTCCCTGGCTCGGATCAAGCCAGGGTCACCGACCAGATGGTCCATTTTGAGTTGCCGCGCGGTGATCAGTTTTCACGTTCCGCCGACA
>NZ_JBFRFQ010000120.1:0-2421 GCF_052114905.1 Nocardia sp. 2TAF39 | reverse complement strand
TGACTGTGCTCGCCGAAACGCCCCACCCGTACTCGCCGAAATTCCCCACCCGTGAGCGGTGTCGATTATAGGGGTTCACGGTTGCCGGTGGTGGCGCGGCGGAGGTTGTCGGCGGTGGCTTGGTGATCGCGGAGCCGGTAGGAATCGCCGTCGAGGTTGATGACCATCGACCGGTGCAGGAGCCGGTCGAGCAGGGCCGCGGCGACGGTGTTGTCGCCAAGGATTTCGCCCCAGGAGCCGACGCCGCGGTTGGTGGTGATCACGATCGAGGTTTTCAAATAGCGTTGCGACACAACCTGAAACAGCGCGGACGCGGCCTCGGCCGGCAAGGGCAGGTAGCCGAGTTCGTCGATCACGAGCAGCGCCGGTCCGGCGTAGAAGCGCATGGTGGTGGCCCAGCGGCCCTCGATCGCTGCGCGGTGGCAGCGGGCGGCCAGGTCGGCGGCGGTGGTGAAATAGGTGCGGTAGCCGGCGTGCGCGGCCGCCCGCGCGAGGCCCGTTGCCAGATGCGTCTTCCCTGTGCCGGGCGTGCCGATGAGCAGGACGTTGGTAGCGGTTTCGAGGTAGCGGCAGGTGCCGAGCTCGTCGAGTAGCGGCCGGTCGATGCCGGAGGCGGCGTCGATATCGAAGTTGGCCAGCGACGCCGGTGTGGGCAGGTTCGCGAACCGCAGCCGGCCGGTGAGCCTGCGGGCTTCGGTGTCGTGGACCTCGATCCGCAACAGCTTCTCCAACGTGGCTGTCGCCGAGAGGTTTTGCGTGGTGGCATCCTCCAGGACCGATGGCAGGGCTTCGGCGGCGGCGTGCAGTTTGAGTGTGGCCAGGTGCGACCGGAGTTGCTGATAGCGGGTCGCGGTTTCGTCGGCGCCGATGGCTTTGGTGGCGCGGCGGCCGGTCTTCTTCGGGGCAGGGCTGGTAGYCATTTGCGGCTCCTGGCGGTGGCRGCGCGCTCGTAGGCGGCCAGATCGGTGACTGTGGCGTTGGCAGCACTCGTGGCGGTGGCGGTGGTGTTCGCGGGGTCGGCGGCGGCTCGTAAGGCCGCGGCGGCGGCTCTGGCGGCGTCGCCGGGTGGGATGCGTTCCTTGCGGCGGTGGGGGCGGCCGGTGTTGGCCGCGGCCATCGCCGCGGTGTCGAGTGCGACGACGTGGCCGTGGTCACGAACAGTGGCGCCCAGGCCGTCGGCGGCGCGTTCGTGGCGAGCGATCACAATGCCGTCGGTGGTGGCGATGTCGATGATGTTGCCGCGCAACGGTTGTGCGACGATCACTGTCGCTGACGCCAGTTCCGGTGGCACCGAGTAGCGGTTGCCTCGCCAGGAGATCATCGCCTGCCGAGATGCGACCCGAGGTTCGGCGACCAACGCCGGATACGGTTCGGCAGGTAACGGCCGCAACGGTTCTCGCGCGGCGACGGTCGCGACACTGGCGCGTCCGTCGGCAGTCGGCCGCAGCCGGGTGTCCCCGCGCAGCGAACAGAACTTGTCCACGGACGCTTGGGCTTGCTCGACGGKCATCTCATCGGCGAGTGTGCGCCACCAGCGTTGCGCGGCAGTGTGATTGACCTTCTCGACCACGCCCTTGCGGTTCCCGCGCCGAGGTGGGCAGATCGCCGGCGCCACGGCGTAGTACTTCAGCACCGCCGCGAACGAGGCGGTCACCTGACCGCTGGACGGGTGGCAGACCGTGGACATACGGTCGAACCGCCATGACCCGGTCACCCCGCCCAGTGCGCGGGTGACACGGTCGAGTCCTTCGATCAGGTGCGGCTGGTCGGTGCTGGGCGCGAGATAGCCGCGCCAGCGGCCCGAGTGGGCGAGCGACCCGACCAGCAGGTGCGCGTTCGCGCCCCACCCCCACGAGGCGGGCGGATTCGGCAGCTCAACCCAATCCCATTGGGTTTCACCGCCGGGCGGATGCGGGATGACGGCGTTGGGGCGTTCGGTCGCGGTCCGGCACGCCTGGCAGACCGGCCGCAGTTTGCGGGTGCGGATGTTGCGGGTCAGCGACTGATACGACAGCGGGTACCCGAGGGGCTCCAACTCGTCCATCAACGTCTGCGCCCACAAGTGCGGGTCTTCTTCCAGGCGAGCGGTCACGTAGTCGACGAACGGTTCGAACGGATCCGGCAGATGCCGTTTCCGCACGCCAGGGGCGCGTTCCCCGGCCAGATACGCACGAATCGTCTTACGGTCACGGCCGGTATGCCGGGCGATCTGCGAGATCGTCCAGCCTCGGGCGCGCAGGGCACTGATTTCCACATCTTCCTCACATGTCAACATGGAAAAGCGGGCCTCCTCCGAACGAAAGAGCTGGTCAGGTGTGGTAACCACCAGCTTCGGAGGAGGCCCGCCCTTCACGGCGGAGCCACACGGGACAAATGGGAATTTCGATGAGCGTCAGTGGGGAAATTCAGCGAGCGCCGTCA
>NZ_JBFRFQ010000119.1:0-2430 GCF_052114905.1 Nocardia sp. 2TAF39 | reverse complement strand
CTCACCATGCCGGTCGATGTTCTCTACAAGTGTGAGTTGTAGGTCGAATTTGGCCAGTGGCACCGCCAGATCCACCCCGGACACCGAAAGTCCGGGCAGTTCCAGCTCGGTGCGCGCCAGGTTCTGGAAGGTCAGCATCACCTGGAACAGTGGATGCCGACCCGTCGAACGCATCGGATCCAGTAGCTCCACCAGCCGCTCGAACGGGACGTCGGCGTGTCCGAACGCTTCGATATCGATCCCGCGCACTGCCCGCAGTAGTTCATCGAAGCGTGCACCGGAATYGATCTCGGTCCGCAACACCAGTGTGTTGACGAACATGCCGATCAGATCGTCCAGTACTGCCTCACCGCGCCCGGCGATCGGAGTACCGACCGCGATATCGCGGGTGCCCGACAACCGGGCCAGCAACACCGCAAGTGCCGTGTGCATCACCATGAACAATGTCGAATTATGGCTGTACGCGAGACGACTCAACGCCGCATGCACATCGGCATCGATCTCGAAACCGACCGTCGCACCACGGTAGGACGCGACCGCGGGACGTGCGCGATCGGCAGGCAATTCCAATTGCTCGGGCAGCCCCGCCAACTCGCTGCGCCAAAACGCGATCTGCCGCGCCAATACCGAATCGGGGTCTTCCTCGACGCCGAGGACCTCACGCTGCCAGATCGCATAGTCGGCGTATTGCACCTCGAGCGCGGGCCATTCCGGTGCACCGCCACGCATCCGGTCCGCGTACGCGCGCATCAGGTCCCGGGTCAACGGACCCATCGAGAACCCGTCACCCGCGATGTGGTGCACCACACAGATCAACACATGCTCGGTCTCGCTCAACACCAGCAGCAGCACCCGCACCGGCGGTCTGCTGGTCACGTCGAAACCCTCGGTCACCGCGGCAGCGACAAGCGCGGGCACCCGAGCCTCGTCGGCTTGCTCGACCACGAACTGCGGCACTGCACGCGGATCACCGATCGGCAACACCACCTGGTAACCCTCGCCGTCGACCTCCGGGTAGAGGGTGCGCAGCACCTCGTGGCGCTCGGCTAGGTCGCGCACCGCTGCCCGTAACGCATCGACGTCGAGCCGACCCGAGAGACGCACCACGGTCGGAATGTTGTTCACCGCGCTGGCCGGATCGAAACGGTTCAAAAACCACATACGCTGCTGGGCATACGACAACGGCACCCGTTCCGGCCGCGGACGCGGACGCAACCGCGTACCCACGGTCGAACCCACGTGCTGTTCCACGCGTTCGGCGAGCGCGGCGACGGTGGTCGCCTCGAACAGCAGCTGCACCGGGACCCGCAGATCCAGCGCGGAGCCGATCCGCGCCGCGGCCTGCGCGGCAAGCAACGAATTGCCACCGAGCTCGAAGAAGTCGTCGTCCGCGCCGACCCGGCCGTCCTCCTCGGCCACCAGCAACGCCGCGAACACCTCGGCCACGATCTCTTCAACCGGTGTCGAGGGCGCACGGAACACGCGCGCAGCGAAAACGGGTTCCGGTAGCGCGGCGCGGTCGAGTTTGCCGACCGGGGTCAACGGGATCTCGTCCAACACCATGATCGCGGCCGGAACCATGTACGCGGGCAACGACTCCGCGAGGAACTCCGTCAGCACACCGGTATCCACCACAGCCCCCGCACCGGGCAGCACATAAGACACCAAAGCCGTCGCCCCCGACGGCAACGTCTTACCCGACGTCGCCGCGAAATCGATATCCGGGTGAGCGGTCAACGCGTTGTCGATCTCACCGAGCTCGATACGGAACCCACGGACCTTCACCTGGAAATCCGAACGCCCCAAATACTCGATGACCCCACCCTCACCACCGGATTCGGTGCGGCGCACCAAATCGCCAGTGCGATACAGCCTCGCACCGGGATTACCGATCTCGGCACCGAAAGGGCTGGCCACGAACCGTTCCGCGGTCAGTCCCGGCCGCCCGAGATAACCCTGCGCCAACGCCGCACCCGACAGATACAACTCACCCACCACCCCCGCGGGCACCGGACGCAACCGCGAATCCAGCACGAACACACCGACTCCCGCGATCGCCGAGCCGATCGTGATCGGATCACCCGGCCCTATCGCCGCGGTACTCGTAGCCAGAATCGTCGCCTCGGTAGGCCCGTAACCGTTGTAGAACTCCCGCTCACCCGCCCACCGGGCAACCAACTCCGGCCCGAACCTGTCCCCCGCCACCACCACAACCTGCAGATCATCCAAACCCGTCGGATCAACCGACTCCAACGCACCCGGAGTGATCAACATGTGCGTCACACGCTCACGCCGCAACAAATCCGACAGTTCATGCCCACCGAACACCGACGGCGGCGCGATCACCAACGTCGCCCCGGAAGAGAACGCCAGCAGCAACTCCAGCACCGAAACATCGAAATTCGGCGAGCACACGTGCAACACCCGCGA
>NZ_JBFRFQ010000118.1:0-2504 GCF_052114905.1 Nocardia sp. 2TAF39 | reverse complement strand
GGTGTGGCGTTTCAGGGAGTCACGGCGGCGTGGCGGCGCGGTCGCGAAGTGTTCGCCGAGGTGTCGCTCGATGAGAGCGTCAGTGATCGGAACGAGCGTTTCGGTGTTCATCCGGCGTTGCTGGATGCGATGCTGCACGTCGGCGCAGAGTTTTTCGGCGAGACCGGCGGCGCAGTGATGCCGTTGTCGTTCAACGGTATTCGACTGTATCGTGGCGGCGCCGACGCGGCGCGAGTCCGCGTCGAACGGATGARYKCGGACACGGTTCGGGTGACGGCCGTCGCTGAGGACGGTGAGCCGATCCTGTCGATCGAGCAGTTGGTGCTCGTGTCGGTCGAACCGGCGGAGCCTGCGTCTGCGGAGCCGCAGGCGTCGCTGCGGCGCAGTGTTTCTCCGGTGGGTAGGCGGCGTGCTGTGGTGGCGGGTCCGTTGGCGCCCAGGTTGTTCGGTGTTGCTGAGCAGGAACGTGACGCGCTGGTGTTTGCGGTGGTGGCCGAGCAAGCCGCGGCGGTACTCGGTCACGAATCGCCGAAAGCCATTCATCCCGATCGGCCGTTCACTGCGTTCGGGTTCGATTCGCTCAGTGGGCAACAGTTACGGAATCGGCTGGTGACGGCCACTGGTGTGGAGTTGCCGGCGACGCTGATCTTCGATTATCCGACACCGACCGCGGTGGCGCGTCTGGTGCGTTCGCGGCTGGAGGGTGTGGAYCTGGATGTGCGGCGGGTAGCGCGTCGCACCAGCTCGGACGAGCCGATCGCGATCGTCGGGATCGGTTGCCGTTTCCCCGGTGGTGTGGAATCGGCCGAGGATCTGTGGGACCTGGTTGCKGCGGGCACGGATGCGATTACACCGTTTCCGTCCGATCGTGGTTGGGATCTGGAGCGGTTGTTCGACCCGGATCCGGACAAGCCGGGCACCGTCTACACCCGSGAAGGCGGATTCCTTTCCGACGCGGSAGSTTTCGATGCGGGATTCTTCGGTATCGGCCCGCGTGAGGCGGCCGCGATGGATCCGCAGCAGCGGCTGATGCTGGAAGTCTCCTGGGAAGCTTTGGAGGACGCGGGGATCGACCCCACCGCGCTGCGCCACACCGACACCGGCGTATATGTGGGTGCCTGGGAGTCGGGCTACTCGCRGGGGGTGAGCGGCTCGTACGAAGGCTACCGATTGACCGGAACGTCGCAGAGCGTGATATCCGGCCGCGTCGCATACCTTTTCGGGCTGGAAGGGCCCGCGGTCACGGTCGACACCGCATGCTCGTCGTCGCTGGTCGCCTTGCATCTCGCCTGCCAGGCGCTGCGCCACGGCGAGACGTCGCTGGCCCTGGCGGGTGGTGTCAATGTGTCGGCGAGCCCGAGCCTGTACGTCGACTTCGCTCGCCAGCGGGGGTTGGCGCCGGACGGGCGGTCCAAGGCGTTCGCCGCCGCCGCCGACGGCGTGGTGTGGTCGGAGGGTATCGGGGTACTGGTGGTCGAGCGGCTCTCGGACGCGCACCGCTTGGGYCACACCGTGTTGGCCGTGGTGCGGGGTAGCGCGATCAATCAGGACGGTGCCAGCAACGGCTTGACCGCACCGAACGGTCCCTCGCAGGAGCGGGTGATCACGGCCGCGTTGGCGGCTGCGGGGTTGCGGCCGGCGGAGGTGGATGCGGTGGAGGCGCACGGGACCGGGACGACGTTGGGTGATCCGATCGAAGCCCAGGCACTCATCGCTACCTACGGGCAGGATCGYGARCAGCCGCTGCGGATCGGATCGGTGAAGTCGAATATCGGCCAYGCGGTCACCGCCGCGGGTATCGGTGGTGTGATCAAGATGGTGCAGGCGTTGCGACACGAAACGCTGCCGAAGACGTTGCATGTGGATGCGCCGACACCGCATGTGGACTGGTCCGCGGGTRCGGTGCGGCTGCTGACCGAGGCACAACCGTGGCCGGTCGGCGATCGRGTACGCCGGGCCGGTATCTCCTCGTTCGGGATCAGCGGCACCAACGCGCACGTGATCATCGAAGAAGCCCCCGCCACCGCACCTTCGGTCGTCGACTCCGCCGGTGCCGGCCAGAGGGCCGTGGCTACCGACGCGGTCGCATTGCTGATATCGGCCAAATCCGACGACGCGCTGCGGGCACAGGCCGATCGATTGCGGCAATGGCTGCTCGACCACCCCGACATCGATGCGCGCAGCGCCGCCTACTCGTTGATCACCGCACGCGCACACYTGGATCGGCGCGGCGCGGTCATCGGCGCCGATCGCGAACAGCTGTTGGCCGGCCTGGCCGACCTCGCCGCCGAATCGGGATCGTCCAACGTGGTCGACGGGCACACCGTCTCTGGTAAGACGGCTTTCCTGTTCACCGGTCAGGGTGCGCAGCGGGTCGGGATGGGTGCGGGCCTGTATCACGCGTTCCCGGTGTTCGCGGCGGCGTTGGATGAGGTGTGTGCCCAGTTCGACCCCCTGTTGGGGCGGTCGTTGAAAGATCTGATGTTCCTCGACACCGAAGAGGT
>NZ_JBFRFQ010000117.1:0-2528 GCF_052114905.1 Nocardia sp. 2TAF39 | reverse complement strand
TGTCCGTGGCCATGAGAAAGTCCCCACGGGTGGCCAAGTGTAGGTCGCCGCTGGCGGCCAAGTAGAAGTCCCCATTCCCTTGCTCGTCGTGTCATGCCCGGAACTCGTGGCCTGGGCGGTGACGGTGATAGCGCCAACTGTCATCCGTCACTGCCCAGGGAGTTCCATTGAAGTCTGCGAGGGAGCGAATGGACATCATTTCCGCCTATCGAGAGGTCGGAACCTATCGTGGTGCCGCCGAGTTGTGCGGCACCACGCACAAGACGGTGAAACGAGTCGTCGAACGCGCCGAAGCCGGCGGCGACCGGCCGGAGCCCGTGCCACGGGCCCGCAACTACGACCAGGTGCGGGACCTGGTCGCCGAGCGGGTCGCGAAGTCGAAGGGCCGGATCTCGGCCAAGCGACTACTCCCGGCCGCGCGAGCGGCCGGTTACGAGGGGTCGCCGCGGAATTTCCGGCGGTTGGTGGCCGATCAGAAAGCGTTGTGGCGCAAAGACAATCATCGGGGCAGGCGTCCGGCGGTGTGGTCGCCGGGCGAGTATCTGGTGATCGACTGGGCCGAGGCCGCGCCCGGGTTGCAGCTGTTCTGCGCGGTGCTGGCGTTCTCGCGGTGGCGGTTCATCGCGTTCGCCACCGACCAGCGGCAGTCGACCACCCTCGCCTTGATCGCTGAGGCGTTCGCCGCGATCGGCGGTGTCCCTGCCCGCGTGCTGGCTGACCGGATGGGGTGCTTGAAGGGCGGAGTGGTCGCGAACGTGGTCGTTCCTACTCCCGAATATATCCGGTTCGCAACGCATTACGGTTTCTCGCCGGACTGGTGTCATGCTGCCGATCCGCAGTCGAAAGGCATCGTGGAGAACCTGTGCGGGTATGCCCAGCGGGATCTGGCGGTCCCCTTGTTGACCGAGGCCGCGATGCGGGGGACGACGGTGAGTCTGCGTGAGGCGAATGCGGCGGCGAAAGTGTGGTGCGCAGAAGTGAATTCGCTGATGCATTCGGAGATCTGCGCGATTCCCGACGAGCGCCTCACCACCGAGCGGGAACTGATGCGGCCGTTGCCGTCGCTGCGGCTCGAGATCGGCGCACCGGCGGTGACCCGCACTGTCGACCGGCTCTCGTGCGTGCGTTACGGGTCGGCCCGCTACTCGGTGCCGATGCGGCTGATCGGCGAAAAGGTCGCAGTCGTGGTCGATGTCGGCGCGCTGCTGGTGCTCGAACCGGTCACTGGCGTGATCGTCGCCGAGCACGAACTCGTCGCCCCCGGCGAAGCATCCGTCCTCGATGACCACTACGACGGGCCCCGGCCCGCACCTCACCGCGGGCCGCGCCCGAAAACCACCGTCGAGCAACAATTCTGCGCGCTCGGAGAGGATGCCGAAGCCTTCCTCGTCGGTGCCGCTGCCATCGGCAACACTCGCTTGGGGCAGGAGTTGGAGATCCTGCTCGCACTCGGCCCCGCCCACGGCGAGGCCGCACTGGTCGCCGCGTTGCGGCGGGCGGTGGCATTCAAACGCTTCCGCGCCGCCGATGTCCGCTCCATCCTCGCCGCCGGCACCGGAACCCCGCAGCCACGCCCGGCAGGTGATGCGCTGGTGCTAGATCTACCGACAGCGCCGACCCGGTCTCTGGACGCCTACAAGGTCAGCGGTGACGGGAGCGCATCTTGACAACACGATCGAAAACCGTTGCACCGAAGACGATCCCGGACCTATCCGCCGATCTCGATGCCGGGCTGCGGCGGTTGAAACTGGCCGCGGTGCGCCGCAACGCACCCGAAGTGCTGGCCGTCGCCAAGACCCAGCGCTGGACCCCGGAAGAGGTGCTGCGCACCCTGATCGAGGCCGAACTCGCTGCTCGTGACGCCTCCAACGCCCGCAACCGGCTCAAAGCCGCCGCGTTCCCCGTCGTGAAGACCCTGGAGAGCTTCGACGTGTCGGCGTCACCCATCCCTCAGGCCACCTTCGACTACCTGTCGAGCCTGGAATGGGTTCGCGCGCAACACAATCTCGCGCTCATCGGGCCACCCGGCACAGGCAAGAGCCACACCCTGATCGGGCTCGGACACGCCGCCATCACGGCCGGGCACAAGGTCCGCTACTTCACCGCGGCCGATCTGATCGACACCCTCTACCGCGGGCTGGCCGACAACACCGTCGGCAAAGTCATCGACAGCCTGCTGCGCGCGGATCTGGTGATCCTTGACGAGATCGGGTTCGCTCCGCTGGACGACACCGGCACCCAGCTACTGTTCCGGCTGGTCGCCACCGCCTACGAGCGGCGTTCGCTGGCCGTCGCCTCACACTGGCCGTTCGAGCAATGGGGACGGTTCCTGCCCGAACACACCACCGCCGCCAGCATCCTCGACCGGCTCCTGCACCACTGCACAGTCGTCATCACCGACGGCGACTCCTACCGCATGAAAAACCGCACCAAGCGAGGTGAACGCCCCTGACCTAACACCCCACCCCCTGCAAGAGGGTGGGGACTTCACCCGGCCACCAGCGGCGACCCACAAATGGCCATTGACA
>NZ_JBFRFQ010000116.1:0-2538 GCF_052114905.1 Nocardia sp. 2TAF39 | reverse complement strand
GCCTGAGCGAACGACCACCCCTGCGGAATCGGCGCAAGCAAGCGATGATCGACCACCGCAGCCGAACCAACACCCGACATGAACCCGAAAACCCGGTCACCGACCACGAACTCGGTCACATCGGCAGCGACCTCGAGCACGACTCCGGCACCTTCACAGCCGATCCGCGCATCCGGGTCGGGGTAGGTGCCGAGCGTGACCAGCACGTCTCGGAAATTCAGACCAACCGCCCGCATACTCACCCGAACCTGCCCCGCCACCAGCGGTCCCTCGGCACTCGGATCGTCGCCCACGCCGAAGTTGTCTCCGGTCAATGTGCCCTTGCCGAGCAGAGTCAGGGCCCATGCCTCGGTATTTCGCAATGCGGCGGCCCCGTGCAGATCCGAGTCGGCGCGGTTCAGTCGCGGTGCATACGGCGACCCGTGCCGTACCGCGAGCTGGGGTTCACCACTCATCGCCAAAGCCAGCGCCACGTAATGGCGATAGTCGGCCCAGTCGTCGACATCGACCAGGAGAATCCGCTCCGGATGCTCGCTCTGCGCAGTCCGCAGCAAACCCCACGCCGCCGCCGCCGGCATGTCGACGGGCTCGCCGGGATGCACTGCCACCGCCTGCCGGGTCACCACGACGATCAACCCGTCCCCGGTCAGCAGCCGCTGCACACGCGCCGTCAACGCGGTCAACGAATCCCGCACCACCACAGGGAGATCGCGGTCGCCCACCTCGTTCGCGGAGCCTGCGTAGTGACTGGAGGCGGCGTCGAGCCGCAACACGGTCGCGGACCCGCCGGCGATCGTGACGGTTTCCCCGTCCTCGGCCGAGCTCCAGGATTCGGCCGCAACCAGCCCGCTCGCAGGCGTGGGTAGCGCGACCCAGTCCACGTCGTAACCCACACCGTTGCCGCGGCGCTGCACCGAACCGAGCGCATCGGCCGATATCGGCCGCATCATAAGCGCACCCACCTCGGCCACCACCATACCCGACGTGTCGGTGAGCGTCATCGCGATCCGCTCGCCCCCCGTCACGGAACCGGTAGCAGCCGCACGAACCCGCAGTGTGGTTGCCCCTGTCGCATACAGCGCGACGTTCTCCCACGAGAACGGAACGGCTATCGCACCGGCCGGGGTGGCCGGAAGCAGCCCACCGAGCAGGATCGCGTGCAGCGCGGCATCCAACAACGCCGGGTGCACACCGAATTCGGTGACCCCCGATCGGGCGGATTCCGGCAGCGCGACCTCCGCGAACACCTCGCCGTCACCGCGCCACAGCGCAGTCAGTCCCCGGAACACCGGCCCGTACCCATAACCGAGCTCGGCCAGATCCGGGTAGGCATCGCCGATATCCATCGCCGTTACCTTGGCCGGCGGCCAACTCGCCGAATCCGTGTCGATCGACGGCGTGCCGGACTCGGCAATCACCGACGCGACCACATGACGGACCCACCGCGATGAATGGTCATCAACACCATCCTCGAATTCGAGCGCATCGGGCTCGTCGTCACTGCGGGAACGCGAGTACACCGACACCGTCCGCGCGCCGGTCTCATCCGGCCCGCGCGCCACCACCCGCAGCTCGACGGACCCGGTGGACGGCACCGGCAGCGGCGCCTCGATCACCAACTCGGCCAGCCCCGGACGCCCCACCACTGTCCCCACATGAAGAACCAGCTCGACGAAAGCGGCACCCGGCAGCAAAGCCACCCCTGCGATGACGTGATCGGCCAACCACGGCTGACCGGCCCGCGAGAGCCGGCCGGTGAACACCACGTCCGGGGAATCCGGCAATCGCACCAGCGCACCCAACAGCGGATGCCCCGCCTCTTCCAGGCCCGACCGCGACACATCCGACACATCGACCGGCGGCAACCAATACTGCTCGTGACGGAACGCATACGTGGGCAGCGGTACTCGACTCACCGACCGGCCCGCGAACAGGGCCGCCCAGTCCACCGGCACGCCCGATACATCAGCTCCTGTCAAGCAGGACAGGAGCTGGGTCGGCTCCTCCACCGAACGTCGCGAGGCGGCAACCACAACCGTCTGGGCCTCGATGTTCGGAGTCTCGACAAGGCACCGGCGCGTCATCGCCGCGAGCACAGCATCCGGTCCGATCTCCACGAACCGGCGCACACCCGCAGCAACGAGTGCGTCCACGCCCGGAGCGAACCGGACGCAACCGCGCACCTGGCGCACCCAATACTCCGGGTCCGTCACCGTGTCGGCTGCGAGCTCGCCGGAGACGTTCGACACCAGCGGGAATCTCGCCGACCGGTAGGTTATGCGTTCGGCCACCGACCGGAACTCCGCCAACATCGGATCCATCCGCGCCGAATGGAACGCGTGACTGACCCGGAGTCGATTCGTCTTGACCCCGTCGCTGGCCAAACGCAGCTCGATCTCCTCGATCGCGTCGGCGTCCCCGGACAACACCGTCGAGGACGGGCCGTTCACCGCCGCGACCGACACCCGGCCCCCGAACCCGGCGACGACATCGGTGGCTCGTTGTTCGCCGATCGCCACGGCGAGCATCGCCCCGCCC
>NZ_JBFRFQ010000115.1:0-2633 GCF_052114905.1 Nocardia sp. 2TAF39 | reverse complement strand
TCGCCGCGGCGACCATCGTCGGCCTGTTCGGCGCGTTCATCCCGGCCGCCGCCATCGGCTGCCTCGGCGGCATCATCGCCGTCGGCGCCCTCGGCACCCTCGCCGGCCAACTCCTGGTCACCGCCCCGGTCGCCATCGGCGCCGCGATCCAGTACTTCACGACGATCAACCAGCCGTTCAACCCCGCGAAGTAAAACCCACAACCGAACTCGCACAACACAACAGATACAGATACGAGTCGTGGAACTCCGCCCGCGCACTGCGCGGGCGGAGTTCTATTTCTGCCAGCGCGCCGGCCGGCAGGGTGGACAAACACTGAAAAACCGCAGAGACACTTACGGTTACCGCGTATTTGCGATGCACTCGACCGTCCGGTTGACTGCGAAATCTGATATCGAATATTCCGATCCGGAATTCATCGCGATCGACCGGCCGTCGCGGCGGGAGATACGGATCGCCCGTGTCCTGCACGTAGTGTCACTTCGCGGCGTAGTCCAGTACAACTCTCCACGCTGCTGGTGACAGTCCTGTTCCTCGCGGCGCACCGATTCCGCGGCGAAGGCACCGACCGTCGGTCCGGCCGTCACCGTGACCGCGGCGCCGGTCGCGGCGATGTGACACATCATCGTCCGGGGCTGACCCGCAACGGAATTCGAGCGCAGCGTCGCGGTCGACTCGGTTCAGTCTCGTCCCGCGCCGATCGTCTGCTCGCCTGCCGCCAGGTAGGCGCGCTCAGTGCCCGCCTTGTCCGGGCGCCACCAGGACTCGTTGTCCCGGTACCACTGGATGGTCGCGGCCAACCCGGCGCGGAAGTCTCCGTAGCGCGGTTCCCAGCCGAGTTCGGTGCGCAGCAGCGACGCGTCGATTGCGTAGCGCTGGTCGTGGCCGGGCCGGTCGGTGACGTGATCGAAATCGTGCGGATCGCGGCCGAACGCCTCCAGGATCATCCGCACCACGGACTTGTTGTCGAGCTCGCCGTCGGCGCCGATCAGGTAGGTCTGCCCGATCCGACCGCGCTGCAGGATGGCCCACACTGCGCGGTTGTGGTCGTCGACGTGGATCCAGTCGCGCACCTGGTGTCCGGCGCCGTAGAGCCGCGGCCGGACACCGTCGATCAAATTGGTGATCTGGCGCGGGATGAACTTCTCCACGTGCTGGTAGGGCCCGTAGTTGTTGCTGCAGTTGGAGATGGTGGCGCGCACGCCGAACGACCTGGTCCACGCGCGGACCAGCAGATCGCTGGCGGCCTTGGTGGCCGAGTAGGGGCTCGACGGGTTGTACGGGGTGGTCTCGGTGAACGACGGGGCGTCCGGCGACAGGTCGCCGTACACCTCGTCGGTGGACACGTGGTGATAGCGCACGTCGTGGCGTCGCACGGCTTGTAGCAGCGAATAGGTGCCGACGATATTGGTCTGCAGGAACGGCCACGGCTCGGCGAGGGAGTTGTCGTTGTGGGATTCGGCGGCGAAATGGACCACCGCGTCGACACCACTGACCAGTTCGTCGACCAGGTCGAGGTCGGCGATGTCGCCGTGCACGAAGTCGATGCGGTCGGCCACCGGATCGAGGGAGACCCGGTTCCCGGCGTAGGTCAACGCATCGAGGACGGTGACGGTCGTGTGAGGATGGTCGGACACTGTCTGATGGACGAAGTTCGCGCCGATGAATCCGGCGCCGCCGGTGACGAGCAATCGCACCCCCACGACTCTACGTGGCGACCGGGCGCGGCGATGACCGACTCGGCAGTCGGTGCCGCCAGCCGATCAGGTCTCATTTGTGACCTTCGTCACATGATCTTCCCAAAGAGCGGAACGCCCAGTTTGGTTAGGCTGGAAAACCCCGGTCAGCACCCTCATTTCCGAAACCCCACCAAGCCACGGGTCTCGATGGTGAACAAAATTTGAATAAATAGTCACAAACGGTTCACCACGCGTTAGCTGGTCTAGATTTTGCTGGTCCAGTCCCCTCCGAACGCTTCACATCGAGGTTCCAAACAAATGCTGATGAGGAAATTCGCCGCGACGTCGGCACTGCTGATCGCCGCCCTAGGCGTCACCGCAGGCACCGTCAACGCGGCCCCGGCCACCGAGGCCGACAACGACGCGGTGAACTTCACCGCACAGAACACCGACACCCAGTCCATCATCACGACCGATGCCGGTTCCATGGTCGTCGAGGACGGCGTCTTCGAAGTCAAGGCCGCCAACGGCAACGTCCTCACCGGCGTGCCGCTGACCTTCCGGGTGGACGACTTCGAGTTCCCGGTCGCCGCCGATATCGCGGACCACACCGCCACCCTGACCCCACAACTGGACATGGCGCACGCGACCTACAAGCCGGTCGCCCTCCCCTTCGAGGACAAGGCGCCATGGAAGACCGAATACGACCGTGAACAGGCCGCCTGGAACCGCATGAAGGACACCATCTCGACCGGCGCCACCATCGCCACCCTGGTCGGCGGCCTCGGCGGCGGAGCCGTCGGCTGCGTCCTCGGTGGCATCGCCGGCGCGACCGTCGCCGCGGCGACCATCGTCGGCCTGTTCGGCGCGTTCATCCCGGCCGCCGCCATCGGCTGCCTCGGCGGCATCATCGCCGTCGGCGCCCTCGGCACCCTCGCCGGCCAACTGCCAACT
>NZ_JBFRFQ010000114.1:0-2682 GCF_052114905.1 Nocardia sp. 2TAF39 | reverse complement strand
TCTGCGCCGACGTGCAGCATCGCATCCAGCAACGCCGGATGAACACCGAAACGCTCGTTCCGATCACTGACGCTCTCATCGAGCGACACCTCGGCGAACACTTCGCGACCGCGCCGCCACGCCGCCGTGACTCCCTGAAACGCCACACCATAACCCACACCGTGCTCGGCCAACCGGTCGTACAACTCCTCGGCCGCCACCAACTCCGCCGCCGCGGGTGGCCAATCCCCAGCCGACCACAACAGCGCGTCGGCAGCATGCGGGGCGAGAACACCCGTCGCATACTGCCGCCACTGCGAGGTGTCACCCTCCGGCGCGACGGCCCACTCGTCATCTTGCGCGTCGAGGGGCTCCGCGCTGTCGGGACGAGCGTGGATCGTGAAAGCTCGCCGCCCGTGCTGGTCCGCCGCGGAAACACCCACCTGAATGTTCAACGCCATAGCCCGCGGCGGAAACGACGAAGACAGCCGTAACTCCGCCACCGACTCCGCACCCACCCTCGCGCCCACGCTCAACGCGGCATCGACCCACACCGCAGCAGGCACCACAGCCGATCCGAAGACCACATGGTCGGCAAGCCACGGATGGGCCTCTGGCGTCAGGCGACCGGTGAACAACCACTCGTCCCGCCCAGCCACCGACACCGCGGCACTCAACACCGGATGCCCCGGAGGAATCGACCCGGCACGGCTTACCTCACCCGACCCCGCACCCGCCACGACCGCCGGCGTCCAGCACCGCCGCCGCTGGAACGCATACGTCGGCAAATCCACCCGCTCCGCCGGCGCAGCCAACACCTCCGGTGTGACGTCGATACCGACACAATAAGCACGCGCCAACGCCGCAGCGAACTGTTCCGGACCACCCCGACCACGCCGCAGTGTGTCGAGGACAGCCACGTGGTCGGCTTTACCGATCGACTCCGCGGTCAACTCGACCGCCGCCGACACCACCGGATGCGGGCTGGCCTCGACGAACGCATTCATCCCGGCACAGATCAAGGACTCGATCGCCTCACCGAAGCGCACCCGCTCCCGCAAACCCCGATACCAATACCCCGCATCCAAACCCGCCGTATCCACGAACTCCGCGGTCACCGCCGAAAAGAACGGCACCGAACCCGTTTCCGGCCGAATCGGCGCCAACTCGGCCAGCACCCGATCCCGAATCCGCTCCACCGCCGCCGAATGCGACGCATAATCCACCGGAACCTGCCTTGCCCACACCCCGTCGGCCGCACACCCGGCAAGGAATTCCGCCAACGCCGCCGACTCACCCGAGACCACGGTCTGCCCCGGACCGTTCACCGCCGCCACCGACAACCGATCACCGAACGGCGCCAACCGATCAGCCACCGCATCCACTGCTGTACCGACCGACGCCATACCGCCCGACCCCGCCAACACCTCCGCGACAGCACGCGACCGCACCGCCACCACCCGAGCCCCGTCGGCCAACGACAATCCGCCGGCCACCACCGCCGCCGCGATCTCGCCCTGCGAATGTCCCACCACTGCCGCCGGCTGGACCCCACTGGCCTGCCACAACCGCGCCAACGACACCAACGTCGCGAACAGCACCGGCTGCACCACATCCACCCGCTCCAGCGACGCCGCACCCGGCTCCCCGCGCAACACCGCCGTCAACGACCAATCCACAAACGGCGCCAACGCCGCCTCGCACTCCGCGATCGACTCCGCGAACACCCCACCCGACGCCAACAACTCCGCACCCATCCCCACCCACTGGCTGCCCTGCCCCGGAAACACGAACACCACCCGACGAGACAGGGCGTGACCGGTCACCACATAGGGCTCGGCCTCCACCGATTCCGCCGCCGAATCGGCCAGCACCTCCAGCGCAGCGCGCATCGCGTCGACGTCGTGCCCGACCACCGCACCACGCCACGCCAACGGCGCACGCGAACGCATGAGCGAATACGCCATCTCGGCGCCATCCTGCTGCGGATGATCGGCCAACCACTCCCGTAAACGAACAGCCTGGCCCCGCAAAGCCTCCCGGTTCTGTCCAGACAACACCCATGCCAGCGGCCGCGAGGCGCCCATGATCCGGGCCGGTCCTGCCCCGGAGTGTCTTTGTCCGGGGAAGCGCGTCGCGGTGACGACATCGGCCGCCGCAATCGGCGACAGTGACATCGCGTCGCCCGCAACCCGGGCGGGAGCTTCCTCCACAATCACATGCGCGTTCGTGCCACCCATACCGAACGACGACACTCCCGCCCTGCGCAGCGCCACGGTATCGATTGCGACGCTCGCTCGGTCCTCATGGATACCCTCTGCTGTCGCCTCGGGCCCCACGCTCGGCGACGCGGCAGACCAGTGCTGCGTCGCGGTCTGCACCCGCAACCCCAGCTCATCGAGCGGGATCCGCGGATTCGGTGTGTGAAAGTTCAGGCTGGGCACCAGTTCTCGATGCCGCAGCGACAATGCGGTCTTGATCAGACCCGCAATCCCCGCAGCGCCTTCGAGATGACCGATATTGGTCTTGACCGAACCGACGGCCAACCACGCTGCCTCGGGCCGGCGCACGCCGTAGGTTTCGCCGAGAGCCGTCGCCTCGACCGGATCTCCTGCGGGCGTGCCGGTTCCGTGCAGTTCCACGTATTGCACGGACGAGCTTTCCACCCCGGCCGCCGCCAGCGCCGCCCGAATGACCGTTGTC
>NZ_JBFRFQ010000113.1:0-3839 GCF_052114905.1 Nocardia sp. 2TAF39 | reverse complement strand
TTGATTGTGAGTTTCGGGTCGTGAGTCGGTTGCGGGTGCTGGGTGTGATGGGTGCGTTTTGCTGCCCATTTGAGGATTTTGCGTTTGACGACGCGGGGGTTGGATCGTCTTCGGCGTGCCGGGTTGGTTCGGGTGAGCAGTTTCTCGATGGCGCGCTGCCACAGCGCGGCGGCGGCGTTTCGGTTACAAGGGGGGAAATGTGCTGTGGGACAAAGATCTACGGGTGATCCGGAGGGCTGCGGCGAAGGAGATCCGGTCAGGGTCGTGACCGCCGTGGGTAGCGGTGTCGAGCATGAGGGTGCGGATTGCGTAGTGGCAGCAGAGGTGGCCCCAGATTTCCTGCTGGACCAGGTCGGGGGATTTCGAGCGCAGGACCGCGCGTGGGCCGCGCTGGTGTGTTTTCAGTTCGTCGAAGGTGTTCTCGATTTCCCATCGCTGCGCGTAGGCCAAGGCGAGCTCGGTCGCGCTGGCTTGGTCGGGGTCGAGGATGGTGGTGAGCAGTCGGTACTGCTCGGGGTTGTCGCGTCCGTCGTCGAGGGTGTAGTCGATGACCCGCACGGTCAACGGTGTGGTCTTTCGCCGGTTCGGCCCCGAGGTGGGGACGATCCGCGCCAGCCACGACCCGTCGGCGAGGGTTTGCATGTGCTGTGGCCGCAGATTGGTTTTCACCCGCCACAGCAGGTCGGCGCCGGTGGCAGCGGCTTGTTTCCACAGCGTGAATCCGTAGAAGCCGCGATCGGCGAGCACCAGCATTCCAGGCACGAGCCGGCTCACCAGCTTGTGGGCCATCTCGGTTTCGGAGGTAGTACACGGGCCGGTGACCGCGTCGAATATCGCGTGTGTGCCGCATTCGGCCACCGCAACCAGGCGYGCTTGCGGGTAAGCGGATTTCTCGCCCCGGCTCGATGGCGGCCGGCCGAAGAATTCCGCGTTGGCCACCGTGTCCGCCAAGTCCACGCAGGTGCCGTCGATGGCCACCACACGGCGTCCGGCCAGCCAGGAACCAGGCGTCTCCACCCCGGCCACCGGACGMGCGACACGAAAGAACAGATCACGCACCGGCTCGTATCCCAGAACATCATCCACCACATCAGCAGGGAAAACCCTGGTCAACAACCCCACCGACACCAAATCCGACAGCCGACGATCCGACTCCGGCTTCACCCATCCACCACGAGGCACACCGACACAATACCGCCCCAGCCATTAACTGAACGGTATTGGGCCTAGCCGGCAGGATCCGCCACGGTGAACTGTTGGGTTCCGGTAACCCGGAGCAGATCCAGCGCCGAGGCTTCGTGACTGCCCGGGGCTGCGGAGTAGACGACCACGGCCTGGTCGGTGTCCGGGACCAGCAGGGTGTCGCATTCGAGCCGCAGCGGCCCGAACTCCGGGTGATCGACGGTCTTGCTCGCGTTGCGCCACTGCCCGGAGCGTCGCTCGTTCCACAGCTGCTCGAACCGCGGACTGCGGGAACGTAATTCGGAGATCAAGCGGAGCAGGCGGGGATCGTCGGGGTAGCGAGCGCGGGCGCCGCGCAGGCTCGCCACCGAGAATGCCGCGGCATAGTCGGCCTCGGCGGGCGTCATCGCGACCCGCCCACGATCGGTGCCGAGGAAACGCTGCCAGATGATGTTGCGCCGCCCGGGCGGCCAGGCGGTGAAGTCACCGAGCAGCGCAGTTGCCATCGAATTCCACGCCAGCACATCGGCTTTCGCCGACAACACCAGGGCAGGCAGATCCACCATTCGGTCCAGCAGGCGCAATACGCTCGGCCGGACGACCATTTCTATCCGGCCCTCCTGCGGTGGCGCCGCGCCCGCGAACTGGAAGAGCAGTGTGCGGTCCTCATCGTTCAGCCGTAGTGCGCGGGCAAGTGCGGCGAGCACCGAGCTGGACGGGCGGGGGCCACGCCCTTGCTCCAACCGCACCACGTAGTCCACGCTGACGCCCGCGAGTTGTGCGACTTCCTCGCGGCGCAGCCCGGGCACCTGTCGGCGCGAGCCCGCGGGCAGGCCGACGTCGCCCGGGCGCACCCGGTCGCGTGCCTGCCTGAGCAATGCGGCCAGCTCGGTTCGATCCACGGTCCGATCATGCCGCAGCCGGTCGAGGCCGGGGTGGGATCGCTGCTCCCAGGAGTTGGGGGCCCTGGCGCGCCGCGCGCGTGAACGCGATGCTCATGGCATGAGTGAGACGACAACGGCCCTGGTAACCGGGGCGAACAAGGGGCTGGGACGCGAAACAGTGCGCAGGCTCGCGGGCTTGGGCTGGCGGGTGTTCCTGGGCGCACGGGACGCGGAGCGGGGCAAGGAAGCTGCGACGGAACTCGCCGAAACGGGGCTGGATGTCGAGTTCGTCCAGCTGGACGTCACATCGGCCGCGTCGATCGCCGCCGCGGTGGAAGCGGTTGGGCAGCGCACGCCGCGACTGGACGTTCTGGTCAACAATGCGGGTATCGGCGGCACCCGCAAGACGCCGCAGGAGGTCGAGGCTGCCGACTTCCGTGCGGTGTTCGAGACCAATGTGTTCGGTCCGGTGCAGGTGACGAATGCGTTCCTGCCGCTGCTGCGCGTTGCCGCGCAACCCCGGATCGTGATGGTCTCCAGCGGCATCGGCTCACTGGCGCGAACCTCGGACCCGAGCTGGATCGAATCAACACTGCTCGGCCTGCCCTATCCGGCGTCGAAGACCGCGCTGAACATGATCACCTCGCAGTACTCGCGCGCCCTGCCGGGGATCCAGGTGAACGCGGCCGACCCCGGGTACACCGCGACAGACCTGAACGGACATTCTGGTTTCCAGACCGTCATCGAGGGGACCGACGCCATCATCCGGTTGGCCACGATCGGCCCTGACGGGCCGACGGGCACGTTCTTCGACCGCACCGGGCCGGTGCCGTGGTGAGCGGTCTCGGAGACGAGACCGCGAGGGTGCCCCTCGAACAGGGTCGTAATCTCGGCGTCGCGCAGATACTTTCCGCCGGGGCCCGTCGATGTAGGCGCATCCGCCGAGCACCTGCACCGCCCGGTACGCCGAGCGGAGCGCCGCCTCGGAGTGCTCGCTAGCCCGCGACGGCCGCGCCGAACTCCGCCGCGAGCCAGCCGGGGAACTCGGTCAGGTCCGCGAGCACCACGTCGGCGCCCGCCGTACGCAGCTCGTCGGCCGTGCACGGCCCGGTGGTGACGCCCACCGCGACAACGCCTGCGGCCCGTGCTCCGCGCATGTCGCCGACATGGTCGCCGACGAATAGATCCGCCCGCTGCTCACGCAACGCGGTCGCCTTGGCGGCCGACCAGAGATCACCCGCGAGATGGTCGATTCGCCAGCCGAGTTCGTCGATGTGCAGCCGGGCGAGCGGGGCGTGCTTGCCGGTGACGACGAGCACCCGCCCGTCGCGCGCCTGGATCGCGGCCAATGCGGCCTGCGCGCCGGGCATTGCGGGAATGCTGGACACGATGGCCGGATAGAGCGCGCGGTAGCGCGCGACCAGCGCGGGAACGAGTTCTTCTGGGGCCCCGGCTTCGACCAGCAGACTGGCCAGTGGCGGCCCGAGCCGGTCGGCGAACTCGGCGCCGGATAGTGGGAGACCGAATTCGGCGGCGACGGTGTCGATGGCCTGTGCGACACCGGGCCGCGAGTCGATCAGCGTCATATCGAGGTCGAATCCGACTGTCCAGGTCACCACTCGACCCTAGATGAGTTATTCCAAGGGGTTGGCGTGTATGGCGGGCCGGTCGCCCGTGTTGGTGGGTGACGGGTTGGTTGTCTGAGTAGCTCGGCTCCTGTGACCACCTACGATTGCTGGTGTGGGGCCAGCCTGAACCTGGCCCCACATCAGG
>NZ_JBFRFQ010000112.1:0-3111 GCF_052114905.1 Nocardia sp. 2TAF39 | reverse complement strand
GAAGAACACGAACACACCACAGATGGCGTACACGATGAACAATCCGGGGCCCGCTTTGGCCAAACGCCCACCCGCGCCCAGGAACAGCCCGGTGCCGATGGCGCCACCGATYGCGATCATCTGCAGCTGACGCGGGCGAAGGGACTTGTGGTACCCCGCGTCCTCCTCGTGGAGCGTGCCCGCCGGCGCGGGCAGCTCCGAGGGAGGTCGAACTGTGGTCATGGGGATGGCCTTTCAGGTGACGGCGATCATATCTTCGCTCAATGTACCGTTATATAGCGGCACGTTCAATAGTGACTTGCCTCTTGTAACACTCTGGACATCGAAAACTGTGAGAAATGGGCACGGAGCAGCGGGGATCGCGATTCATTCGTTGATCGGACCACTGCATATCGGTACGCTCAATGTGAAAATCGGCTGATGGAGCGCAGATGGCGTGGTTCGAGCGGGAGTTCATCGCGGTCCCGGAGGACCGCAAGAACCAAATGGTCTACAAGTGGCCGGATGTCAACATCCGCCGCTACACCCGTGCGATCGTCAACGCCGACGAGATCGCCCTGTTCGTCAAGTCCGGGCAGGTGGTCGCCGCGCTCGGCCCCGGGCGGCATCGCATCGACGCCGACGAACTGCCGGTACTCGGCGCGCTCGTCGACACCGTCACCGGCGGGAACTTCTATCGTGCCGAGCTGTATTTCGTCGCCACCCGGGAAGTCTCCGGCGTCCGGTTCGGCGGACGACTGGCCGATATCCTCGATCCGGTCAGCGAGCAAGTGGTTACTCTGCGCGTCTTCGGCGAGTTCGCTCTCGCCGTCCGGGATCCGGCCGAACTGCTCACCTCGCTGGTGGGCACCGCCGATCTCACCGACCAGGACAGGGTGCAGAGTTGGAGTGCCGATCTACTGCTCAAGTCCATGAAAATCGCTGTCACCCAGGGTATTTCGCGCGGCGACTGGCAGGTGCTCGGGCTCTCGGCACAATTGCAGCCGATCGAAGCCGCCGTCCTACGCCAGACCAACACCGCGCTCTACGAATATGGACTGCGCATCCCACGGATGGGCAACTTCGACATCACGCTGGCACCGGAGGACGCGGACCGGCTCAAGCGACTCGCCAAGGACGTCAAATACATTCGCCTGACCGGTGACTTCCAACGCTATGCCGCGGGCGAGCTCGCGCTCGGCGCGGGCCAAGGGTTCGCGCACGGCCATCACCACGGCGCCGAGGGCGGATTTCTCGGTGCGGCACTGAGTTTGAATGCCATCGGACAGCACGTGGGCAACCAGTCGGGCGCGCCGCAACTGCCGCCTGCTCCAGCCGATGCCGGGCAATCACCCTGCGTCACCTGTCAAGCCGCAAATCCGGCAGGTGCGCGGTTCTGCATGAACTGCGGCACACCCCTCACGCCACAACCGCGGCACTGCCCCGGTTGCGGCGCGGAATCGACAGCGACGGCCAAGTTCTGCGGGAGCTGCGGAACGCCGATGCCCGGAGGCTGACGCCGAGGGCGTCCAACCTCCGGGCATCGTCCGGTTGCTCAGCCGATGACCGTCGATGCAACCGTGGTCGACTCACCTCCGGTCACCATACTGCGGACCTGACGCGCCGCGACCGAGAGTGACGCCAGATCCTGGGTCTCGACGGCGAAGATCTGCGCCAGCGACGCGCCGGCGCGAGCGAGCCGGGACCGGTTGGTCGACTCCCAGTAGGCGATCTTCTCCGCCGTGCTCTCCTGCGGTTCGGTGGCGGTGAGCACGTCGAGCGTCAGCGAACGCAGCGAATCGTAGAGATCCTCGCGGACCGCGAGCCGTGCCAGCGCGCTCCAGCGCCCGCCCCGCTCGAGCTTGCCGACCGCGGTCAGCAGGCGCTCGATCTGGAAGTGCTCGTTGAGCGCGTAGTAGAGCACCGCGACCTCCGACGGATCACGCTCGGCGATCTCGGCCAGGTCGATCACGTCCAGCAGCGGGAAGCGGTGGATCAGCCCGAACGCCTCGTCAGCCAGCTCATGTGGCGCGCCGCGGGAGATCGACCGGCGCGAGCGCTCGGCCAAATCGTTGGCGAGATAGCCGGTCAACAAGGCGGGCACCTGCCCAGCCAGGGCCCACACTCGGTCCCGGTACCTGGCGATGTCGGCGCCGATCGCAATCGGCTGCGGCCGGTTGGACAGCAGCCACCGGGATGCGCGGTCGAGAGTCCGCTTGGTCTCCAGTTCCAGTTCGTTGCGCGCCGCCGTGGACATCGGGGTCTGCCTGATCCGCTGCCAGAGTGCGTGCAGATCGAAGATCTCGACCGCCGCCGTGTAGGCGCGCACCGCGTCGTCGGTGGTAGCCCCGGCCTCCTCCGCGAGGCGGAAGGCATAGGTGATTCCGCCGTAGTCGACCATGTCGTTGACCACCACCGTGGCCACGATCTCGCGCCGCAGCGGGTGCCTGCCGATCGCGGACGCGAAGCGCTCGCGAAGTGGCGCGGGGAAGTAGGCGGGCAGCACCGGCGCGAACGCCGCGCTGTCGAGCAGGTCACCGGCGAGTAGATCGGCCTTGAGCGAAAGTTTCACGTGCGCCATGAGATTAGCCAGCTCGGGCGAGGTGAGCCCGGCTCCATCGGCGGCACGCCGGGCCAGCTCCGCGTCCGTCGGCAGCGCCTCGAGCTCGCGGTCGAGGCCACGGCGTGCCTCGAGGTCGTTGATCAGCCTGCCGTGCACGCTAGACATGCCCGCCGCGTCGGACCGCGACATCCCCAGTCGGAAGTTCTGCGAGATATTGTCGCGCAGAACGAGTTCGGCGACCTCGTCGGTCATCGAGGCGAGCAGCGGGTTACGGTCGGCCGCGGCGAGCTCGCCGCCGGAGACGACGGCATCCAACAGGATCTTGATGTTGACCTCGTGGTCGGAGCAGTCCACGCCCGCCGAGTTGTCCAGCGCGTCGGTATTCATTCGGCCGCCGTTGCGGCAGAACTCGATCCGACCCAGCGCCGTCGCGCCCAGGTTGCCACCCTCGCCGATCACCTTGACCCGCAATTGGTTCGCGTTTACCCGCACCGCGTCGTTGGACTTGTCACCCACATCGGCATTGGTTTCGGTGCTCGCCTTCACGTAGGTGCCGATGCCGCCGTTTT
>NZ_JBFRFQ010000111.1:0-3229 GCF_052114905.1 Nocardia sp. 2TAF39 | reverse complement strand
ACTCCACAAACAGAAACGGCGTCGACATCACCGTCACACCCCCGGCCAACACCAACGAGCTATCACCCTGCCGCAGGCTCTGACAAGCCAAATGGATCGCCACCAACGACGACGAACACGCCGTATCCACCGTCACCGCCGGGCCCTCCGAACCCAACGTGTACGCCACCCTCCCCGATGCCATACTTCTCGCCGAACCGGTTCCGACGTATCCCTCGGCGATCTGCCCCGCTGCCTTGGCGACCTGCTCGTAGTCCTGGTGCGAGACGCCGGTGAACACGCCGGTGTCGCTGCCTCGCAGCGACTCCGGATCGATCCCGGCATCCTCCAAGGCTTCCCACGACGCCTCCAACAACAACCGCTGCTGTGGATCCATCGCGGCGGCCTCACGCGGACCGATCCCGAAAAACTCCGCATCGAAATCACCCACACCACGCAGAAAACCACCCTCCCGCGTGTACACCTTCCCGAACCGATCCGGATCCGGATCGAACAACCCCTCAACGTCCCATCCGCGATCCAACGGAAACTCGCTGACACCATCCGAACCGGACGCGACGAGATCCCACAACTGCCCCGGCGACTCCACACCACCCGGGAACCGGCAACTCATCCCCACGATCGCAATCGGCTCATCGGTTCGGATCCGGCGCGCCGGCCGTGCGACGTCGCGGCCCGCATCCGCATCCATTTCGCCGAGACGAGATTGCACGAACGCCGCCACCGCCGCGGCGGTGGGGTGGTCGAACACCAGCATCGAGGGCAGTTGCACCCCGATGGCCTTGGCGAGCCGGTTACGAAATTCCAGGCCTGCCATCGAATCGAAGCCGAGCTCGGTGAACGGTGCGGTGGGATCGATCACGTCACTGGAGATATGCCCCAACACTCCGGCGACCTGCTCCCGAACGACGTCGAGCACGATCGCCGCACGCTCGGACACCCGGGCAGTGGCCAGCCGTCGCCTCAACGTCCCGCTCGTGTCCGCGGCTCGGCGTACCGGTACCGCGACAATCGAATGCAATATCTGCGGCAGCGACCCCTCACGCGCCTGAACCGACAGGGCCTCGGTGTCGAACTCCGTCCCGATCACCGCCGGTGCTGCCGCGCCGATCGCATGATCGAACAACGCCAAACCGTCCGCCGTCGCCAACGGCCGCACCCCCATCCGGCCCAGCCGCGCCATCGCCGCACCATCTAAACCGCTGGTCATGCCGATGCCCTGGTTCCAGGCGCCCCACGCAATCGAGACCGCGGCCAAGCCTGCCGCCCGCCGACGCCACGCCAGCGCGTCCAGGAAGGCGTTCGCTGCCGCATAGTTGCCCTGCCCCGGTAAACCCACCACACCCGCGGCCGACGAGAAAAGCACGAACGCCGACAGATCACGATCTTTGGTCAACTCGTGCAGATGCCAGGCGGCATCCGCTTTCGGCGCCAGCACCCGATCCACCTGTTCGCCGGTCAAGGTCTCGATTGTGCCGTCGTCGAGAACGCCTGCCGAATGGATCACCGCGCTCGGCGCGAATTCCTTCGGCAACCCCGCCAACAGGGCCGCAACCGCCGCACGATCGCTCACGTCACAGGCCACGACTCGCACCTGCGCGCCCGCGGCCGTCAAGTCACTCACCAGCCCGGCCACACCCTCACCACGCTGCCCCCGCCGCGACACCAGCACCAACCGCTGAACGCCGTATGTGTCGACGATATGCCGAGCCACCAAGGCTCCCAAACCAGTGGATCCACCGGTGATCAACACCGCACCCGTACCCAACGGCGACCTCGTCGCCAACGCCGGACCCGGCTGGCGCCGTAACCGCGGCACCCGCAACCGGCCGCCGCGGACAGCCAGCTGTGGCTCGCCCGAACTCACCACCGCAGCAACAACATCCACCGTCACGTCCTCATCGACGCCCACATCGACAAGAATGAACCGGCCCGGATATTCGGACTGCGCGCTCCGCACCAAACCCCACACCGCCGCACCCGCCGGATCCGACAACTCACCCGGCACCCCCATCGCTCCGCGCGTCAACACGACCAGTCGCGACCCGCTCGAGCGCTCCTGGGCCTGCCAGGTCTGCAACAGTTCCAGCGCTGAGCGCACCCACGCGCGGGTCCGCACCGCCACATCATCGTCGTCGCCGCCGATCGAACCGTCCCCGCCGGGCGACCACACGACGACCTCCGGCATTACCTCGCTGTCGAGCAGCTCCGCAAGGTCGGCGCGAACATCGGCCTCCGCGACATGACCGGCACCAAGGACCGCCATCGACCCCACCACCCGGGTGGCGCTGGGCGACACCGACACCCATTCGACATCCGTCAGCGATGCACGGCGACCGAATCCACTGTTGAGCACCTTCGCATCCACGGGGCGGGCGGTAAGCGACTCGAGGCTGAGCACGGGCGCACCCGCGTGGTCGAGTGCGACGACCCCAACCCGTCCGGCGTCCAACCGCACGAGCCGAACCCGGATGGCCGGCACGCCAGCGCGGTACAACCGCACCCCGGTGAAAGAGAACGGCAACGGCAGCTGACCCGAGGGCATGTTCGACGCCAGCCCCTCGATTGCGGCGTGGAATGCGGAGTCCAGCAACGCAGGATGGATCCCGAACGACAATGCCTGATCATCGGTATCGGCCGGGAGTGACACCTCGGCAAGCAGATCGTCACCATCACGCCACACCGACCCAACCCCCTGGAACGCGGGGCCGTAACCGAACCCCAACTCCGCCAGATGGCCGTAAAGCCCGCCGGTCGGCACCGGATCGGCGCCCGCGGGCGGCCATTCTTCGCTTACCGACCTATGCCGTTCCGCCTCGAACCACGTGGGAACAGCCGCACCGGCCGGAGCCAGCACGCCGCTGGCATGCGACACCCACTCACCGGCCTCGGAATCCCCGTCGGCAACGACACGAGAGTGGATCACGAACCGACGTCGGCCCGCATCATCGACAGGTTCTACCCCGAGCTGAATATCGACCGCGGTGTCGTCGGCGAGCGGCAGCGGCTCTTCGAGCAGCAGCTCCTCGACGAACTCGGCGCCCAGCCGCGCTCCTGCGGTCAGCGCCATTTCCACGAACGCCGTCCCGGGCAGTAGTACCGTGCCGAACACCGTGTGGTCGGCGAGCCAGGAATGAGTCCGCACCGATACATGTCCGGTGAACAGCCATTCGTCTTTTCCGGCGAGTTGCACCGTGTTGGTCAACAATGGATGCCCGAGTGAGCCGGT
>NZ_JBFRFQ010000110.1:0-3854 GCF_052114905.1 Nocardia sp. 2TAF39 | reverse complement strand
GGCCACGGCGGCCGGCCGGTTGCGGGCGCGGACCGAGCTGACCTTCGAATCACGCACTTTCCAGCACGGCAGCCCGCAGACGCTCGCCGCGCTGGTCGAGGTGGTCGCCGCCGGATCGGTGGGCGCGTCGGTGGTGCTCGTGTGGGAGGGCGGCGTGACTACCGAGTCGCTCGCCGATGAATGGGTGACCCATTTGGTGACCGATCGGGCCGGGCTCGACGCGCTCGACCCGACCGCATTGGAGGATTTGCGGGCTGTGGTGCTCGACAACGGTGCCGGCGCAGTTCTCGAGGCTCCCTGGACCCAGGTGGATTCGATCGTGGAACTCAGCGAGTTGCTCGACATGGAGTGATGCTGTTCCCCCCGAGTCACGGGCAGGCCCATGGTATGTGACTATGGGTACAGATCGGTCGGTTTGCAGTATCAGGTTTCCCGCTGGAAATGTGTCATAGAAGTGTTCTATAGCGGCAGGATGTGCAGAGTTTTTTATGATTCGTTTGTCGGGAAATAATCTGCAGGCTCATGGGTGGGGACCTAGGAAGCGGAAGGCGACCGAGGGTTACTACGCTTCCGCAGTTGTTGTCGGTGGCGGTTGAGGCGAATCCGTCGGGTGTTGCGGTGGTGTTTGCTGATGGTGTGGGTTCGGGGGGGTGTTTGAGTTATGCGGAGTTGGATGTTTGGTCGACTCGGTTGGCGCGGTTGTTGATTGATCGGGGTGTGGGTCCGGAGGATTTGGTTGTGGTGGGGATTCCGCGTTCGGTGGAGTCTGTGGTTGCGGTGTGGGCGGTGGCTAAGTGTGGTGCTGGGTTTGTGCCGGTGGACCCGAATTATCCGGTTGATCGGGTGGAGTACATGGTGAAGGATTCGGGCGCGGTGCTCGGTCTGACTGTGGGGGGTGTGGTGGATGGGTTGCCTGGTGAGGTCGAGTGGTTGGTTATCGATGGTGATGTTTCGGTGGTGTTGGAGGGTTATTCGGTTGAGCCGGTGACTTATGCGGATCGGTTGCGGCCGTTGCGGGCTGAGCATCCTGCGTATGTGATTTATACGTCGGGTTCGACGGGTGTGCCGAAGGGTGTTGTGGTGACTCAGGCGGGGTTGGCGAGTTTTTGTGCCGAGCAGCGTGATCGGTTCGGGGTGACGGAGGTGTCGCGTACGTTGCATTTCGCGTCGCCGTCGTTTGATGCGTCGGTGTTGGAGTTGTTGCTCGCGGTGGGTGGTGCGGCGACGATGGTTGTGGTGGCGCCGACGGTTTATGGTGGCGATGAGTTGGCGGGGTTGTTGCGCAGGGAAGGGGTGACGCATGCGTTCGTGACTCCTGCTGCGTTGGCTTCGGTGGATCCTGTGGGTTTGGACGAGTTACGGGTCGTGGTTGTGGGTGGGGAGGCGTGTCCGCCGGAGTTGGTGCGTCGTTGGGTGGTTCCGGTCCGGGGTGGTGAGCGCGAGTTCTATAACGCTTATGGACCGACCGAGGCTACGGTCGTGACGAATGCCAGTGCGTCGTTGGTGCCTGGGGCGCCGGTGTCGATCGGTGCGCCGATCCGGGCGGTCACGGAGTATGTGTTGGACGAGCGTCTGGTGGCGGTCCCGGTGGGTGTGGTCGGTGAGTTGTATGTCGCTGGAGCGCAGTTGGCTCGTGGCTATCAGCAGCGTCCTGGTCTTACTGCTGGGCGTTTCGTGGCGAACCCGTTCGAGGTGAATGGTTCCCGGCTTTATCGCACGGGTGATTTGGTGCGTTGGACTGCTGGTGGCGAGTTGGAGTATGTGGGTCGTAATGACTTCCAGGTGAAGATCCGTGGTTTCCGGATCGAGTTGGGTGAGATCGATGCTGTGCTGACCGGGCATGAGAGTGTCGATTTCGCTGTCACGGTGGGGCACCGGTTGGACAGCGGGGCAACGATCCTGGTGTCTTATGTGCATGCCGCGGGTGGGCATCGGGTCGATGTCGGTGAGCTGATCCGACATGCTGAACACCGTTTGCCCGCGCATATGGTGCCGACCTCGGTGATGGTGTTGGCGCAGGTTCCGTTGACTCCGGCGGGCAAACTGGATCGTGGGGCGTTGCCCGCGCCGCGTTTGCAGGCCAGGTCGTTTCGTGCACCGGCCGGGTGGTTCGAACAGCTGGTCGCGGAGGTGTTCGGCGAGTTACTCGGTGTGGGTGAGCGGGTCGGCGCGGACGATGATTTCTTCGAGCTCGGTGGTAACTCGTTGATCGCGACGCAGGTCGCGGCGCGGCTTGGTGCGGCGGCCGGTGTGCGGGTGCCCGCTCGAGTGGTATTCGGGGCGCCGACGGTGGCGTTACTCGCGGCACGGCTGACCGAATTCGAGGGTGGCCGGCCACGCCACGAATTGGTTGCCGGGCAGCGCCCGGCGCGGGTTCCGTTGTCGTTGGCGCAGCAGCGGATGTGGTTTTTGAACCAGTTCGATACTGGTTCGGCGGCGAACAATATTCCGTTCGCGATTCGTTTGTCGGGTGCGTTGGATGTGGGGGCGTTACAGGCGGCGGTCACGGATGTGATCGAGCGTCATGAATCGTTGCGGACGGTGTATCCGGCGGTGGACGGTACGGGGTATCAGGTGGTGGTGGCTGCGGCCCGAGCGGTCCCGGACCTCACGCCACACACCGTGGCTGCCGAGGAGCTCCCGCAATGGCTGCGCACTGTCGCGGGTGCGGGGTTCGACGTCGCCGACGAAGTGCCGGTGCGTCTTTCGCTGGCCCGCCTCGGCACCGACGACTACGTTTTGGCTGTCGTGGTGCACCATATCGCTGCTGACGGCACCTCGGTCGCTGTGCTGGTGCGTGATCTGATGACCGCCTATATCGCGCGGGGCGCCGCTACCGCACCCGACTGGGCTGCGCTGCCGGTGCAGTACGCGGACTACACGCTGTGGCAGCGTGCGGTGCTCGGCGACGAGGACGACCCGGACTCGGTGGCCGCCGCGCAGATCACCTACTGGCGTAAGGCTCTGGCGGGCATTCCCGACCGGCTCGACCTTCCGACCGACCGCCCGCGTCCCGCGCTGGCCTCAGGCCGCGGTGGCGTGTTCACCTTCACCCTCGACGCGCAGACCACCGCAGGGCTCGACCACCTCGCCCACACCAGTGGTGGGTCACTGTTCATGGTGGTGCACAGTGCCTTCGCCGCGCTGCTGGCCCGGCTTTCCGGTAGCGGTGACATCACCATCGGCACCCCGGTCGCCGGACGCGGAGAACCCGAACTCGATGATCTGGTCGGCATGTTCGTCAACATGCTGGCCCTGCGGACCACCGTCGATCCCGCGTCGTCGTTCCGTGACCTGCTCGAGACGACCAAAGAGACCGATCTCGCCGCGTTTTCGCATGCCGAGCTGCCGTTCGAGCGGTTGGTCGAGGTACTGGACCCGGTGCGTTCGCAGGCGCATCATCCACTGTTCCAGGTGGCGTTGTTCTTCCAGAACATGGACCAAGCCCAACTCGAACTACCGGGTCTGTCGGTCACCGCGATCGAATTCGACAGCGCGACCGCCAAATTCGACCTGCAACTGACGATGACACCGCAGCAGGGCCCCGACACGGGCCTTGCGGGCATGTTCACCTACGCCACCGACCTGTTCGACCAGGACACGATCGCTGATCTCGCAGCGCGTTTCACTCGCCTGCTGCACGCGGCCGTCACCGACCCGGACCGCGCGGTCGGCGATATCGACCTCCTGAGCGCGACCGAACGCGACCGGGTCCTGCGCGAATGGAACACCACAAGCTATCCGGTCCGTCCCGGACTGTTGCTGGATGGGTATCGGCGTGTGGTGGCTGCGGATCCGGGTGCGGTGGCGGTGGTGTTCGAGGGTGTCGAACTGACTTATGGTTGACTTATGGT
>NZ_JBFRFQ010000109.1:0-3442 GCF_052114905.1 Nocardia sp. 2TAF39 | reverse complement strand
CCGCTGTCTGCTCAGTGTGTCATCAACAAGCAAGTTGTAGTAGCCGCGGGCGTGTTCGCGCCGGGGCATCTGGGCGAGTTGACCCGGATCGTGCCGTTCGAGATGGTCGACGCCGCGCTGGAATCGGCTCGGGCAGCGCAGGTCAGGGTACCCGACGGGGCAGGTTCTCGCCCTGGTCCCGGTCACGCCACGACATCTCGACACCGGCCGACCGCGGACTCTCAGAAGCGGTAGCGCAGCACGGTCGTGCCCCGACGCGACCACGCCCTGCTCAGCCCCGCGAGCCGGGTGAACAGCCGTGTAGCAAGCGGATATTGGCCGACCTCGGGCGCGCGGGTGAGAAGAATCTCCTCCGCCAGCCTCATGTCGGTGTTCCAGCGTTCGGGATCGTGGGGGTCGTCGAAGCCGGGGTTGGCGACCACGTCGGCGATCGAGTCGGTGCCCTTATAGTGCTTGAGTGCCCACACGTGGAAGCGCGTGTAGCCGTTGAAGGCGATCTCGCCGTTGGGGAAATGCTTGGTGAGCCGACGCAGCAGCGCCGTCAGGTCGGGCTGGGCGAGGAAAGCGACCAGACCGTCGGCGACGATGACCGCCGGGCGGTCGGACGGGATCTCGTCCAACCAGCCCCCGCCGGTCACGTCGGCAGCGATCGTATGGGCCGGGCCCGGCAGCAGCCGGCGGCGGAACGCCGCCACATCGGGAAGATCGACGTCGTACCAGTCCACCGTGGACGGCGGAGCGAGGCGTGCCCTTCTGCTGTCCAAACCCGCGCCGAGGTCCACGACGACCGCGTCCGGATAGCGCTCGACAAAGTCGCGCACGATGCCGTCAAGTTTCTTGGCGCGTAGCGCGATGTCCCGCATTCCGGTCTTCGCGTGAGGGTAGTCGGCGGGGTCGACGCCCGTCTCCGCCACGATTTTCGCTGCCGTCGTGTCGTTGAGGATCGAGTGCTCGGAGCGGCTGTCCAGCGCCCTGCCGCACAGCGTCAGATACAGGCTCGCCTCCACCGGGGTGAATGGCGGAAGCATGGTGCCCATCGTGATGTCCATCCTTCTGTTGGCATTTCGCACTTCTCGAAAGTAAGTTGCAATTCACTTGATAGTCAAGCTCTTTGAGTGCTAAATTGCAATGATTCGCCGTGAATCACAGTTGCAATGGAGTTGGTTGTGCCTGGCGCTCGATTGACCGTAGAGGAACGGCATGCCATTGCTGCCTGGCTTGTCGAGGGCTTGACACGCGCGGAGATCGGCCGGCGGCTGCGGAGGCCGACGTCCACGATCACCCGCGAGGTCGCCCGAAACGGTGGCGTGGCGGGTTACCGTGCGGCAGCGGCCGCCACGAGTTCCCGGCGCCGCGCCCGTCGTCTTGGCGATCCCGCGCCGCGGTCCGGGGCGGTACGTGGGTTCGAGGAACGATTCGCCGCGACGATGGCGCACTCCGGGCTTGCGCGGACGCCGGCCAGGATCCTTGCGGCACTTCTCACCAGCGACGACGCGAGCCTGTCGGCCGCCGATCTGATGCGCCGGCTCAGGGTCAGCGCGGCATCGGTGTCCAAGGCGGTCGGCTATCTTGAGGCATTGGCGCTGGTGCGACGCGAACGTGGTCCCGGCGACCGGCGTGAGCGGTACGTCGTCGACGACAACGCCTGGTATCGGTCCTGGCAGCGCGAGGTTGAGATCTGTGCCATGTGGGCCGGCGCTGCCCGAGAGGGCGCCAAGGTGATGAGCGACTCACCCGCAGGCGCCCGGCTCACTCTGCTGGGAGACTACTTCGATCACGTCGGCCGTGATCTTGCCGACGCCGCCGACCGCTGGCGCCCCCTCTTCACCTGAATCTCCACGGAAACCCCGCAGGCCAGGCGCACGGCTGACGGATCGTCAGATTTCCTCAGGCCCCGTCTCGTACAGTCCGAGCGATCACGGAGCGTATTTGTGCGCGCCACGGGTCCGGTCTCTCGGCAGACCACTGATCCGACGGCGATCGCTGCGCTCTGGAACACAGCAGACACCGGCGATCATGAGCCCATGGATGAGGGGGCATCGGCGGGGGCTAGTGGCAATGCCGCGCAGTTTGGCGGGTGGGTCTGGTGTCAAATCGGTGGTTTCCGCAGGTTGATGGTGATGCCGATGCTCGGGTAGTTGGTGCGGTCGATGGTGCCTTTGGCGCGGTGTTTGGAGATGGCGCGTTTGACCACGCGGGGGCTTTGCCGGGGTCGGCGGGTGGGTAGTAGATCGTGCAGGACTGCGCGTCCGATGTCGCCGACCAGATCGATCGCGCCGCTGGTGATCACTGCGGCGGCGTGGACGACCTGGTCGCGTGCGGTGTTCAGGGCGATGGTGAAGTTGGCGTGCAGGGGTGTTGCGGCGGGGCCGGTCGCGGTGGCGTCGGCGATGGCGATGCGTAGTGCCTGGTAGGTGCACAACAGTGCGTAGACCTCTTGGGTGATCCCGGCGGGGGTGCGGGCACGCAGTACTCGCCCGTCGAGGATGGTGGATTTGAGTTCCAGATAGCTGGTTTCGATCTGCCACCGCTGGTGGTACAACTCCACCAGATCGATCGCCCGATAGCGGCGATAGTCGACCAGGGTGGTGACCAGGCGGTAGCGTTCACACCGCCGCGGCCCGCGGTGCGGGGTAATGGTGATCTCGGCGTCGATCACCCGCACCACCACCGATCCCATCGAGGTGAGCCAGGACCCGTCGGGAAGATACTCGAGTGCGGGCAGTGCGAGGTTGTTCTTGGCGCGGATGAGCAGGTCGGCTTTGGTGGCCGCGATCGCCGAGACCTGGTCGGCGTAGCCGAAACCGCGGTCGGCCAGCAACAGCATACCCTCGCGCAGGCATCGGAAAAGCGTTGGTGCGTAGGTGCGTTCGCCGATACCGTAGGTGCCGAACACGGCGTCGATGACGGTGCGAGTGCCGCAGGCCACCACAGCCACAAGCCGCAACATCGGATACCCGGAGTCGCCGTTGCCGCCGGTCTGGCGGTGATAGATACTCAGGTTCGCGGCGGTGTCGGGCACGAACATGCTGGTGCCGTCGATGGCACACACCAGCAGGCCCCGCCAGCGGGCCGCACCAGCGGCCGGGCCGGCGAGCAAGGCGAACAACTCCCGCAACGGTGCGGCCCCGATCCGGCGCCGCGCCTGGGTCAGCGCTGAGGAACCCGGCGCGGCGACTGCCAGCCCGCGCAGGCCCGAGCACAGTTTCGCCCACACTCCGCTATAGCCGATATCGGGGAACAAACCCGCCGCGAGCAGCAGATACACCACCACCCGAGATGGCAGCTCGCGCACCCTGACCTGCGCTGCCCGAGCCGATTCCAGCGCGGCGTCGACCATCTCGAACGGCACGATCCGGGTCAACTCGCCCAGATGCCCCGGCGCGAACACGCCCGCGGCTACTACAACTTGCTTGTTGATGACACACTGAGCAGACAGCGG
>NZ_JBFRFQ010000108.1:0-6296 GCF_052114905.1 Nocardia sp. 2TAF39 | reverse complement strand
CTCGGCGAACGTGTGGAACAATCGCACTGAAAGTGTCTGCCCGTCCTGGTCTTGATTGCTGCGTGAGAACATTAATCATCCCAGTTCAGAGGACACTTTCGCTATTTCAACACACCTCTACCCGCAGATTACGTCGGTGGATCCAGGCTAATGAGTGCGATGGATCCCGATCCCGCGAAAACTCCCGATTTGGAGGCGGGCGGCGGCGTGCAGCCGGGTGCTACGCCTCCGGATACCGCACAAACGTCCGGGCTGTCTGCGCCGGAGCCCGGCACCAGACACCACTTCCCTGTTACCGGGGTCGCGGCAGTGATCATCACAGCGGTGCTGGTCGTCGTCTTTCTCGCAGCGGCGATCGCGATCATGGTATCGATCTTCTGACCCGGCCCTGTCGACCGACGCATACCAGTCGGGCTGTCTCGCATGGGAGCGGGTTACCGGACGGTATTGCGGGTAGTCACGGTAGCGGTGCACACCCTTGCGCCGACCCGATGCCGTCAAACGCCGGAGGGACGAGATCCGCATGAGTACAGCCGATACAACAACCTTGCTGGCGCAGTTGCGCGCTGTCCTCGAGCTGACCAACACCGAAATCCAGATCGCCGAAACCCGGATCGTGCAGGCTCGGACCGAGGCGGTGCGCCGCGAGTTGTCCGCGAACGCCGACAACGCCCGCGTCCGCGCCGAGGCCATCGAGGCTGCCATCCGCGAACTCGGCGGGCTCCCGAAGCTGGTCGGTCCCCTTGTCGGGCGTGCCGCCGCCACAGTCAAGGCGATGGTCGAACAGGCTCAGCCGTTCGACGAAGCCCTGCTCGGCGACCTCGCTCTCGAACATCAGCTCCTCGACCGCGCCCGCTACATCAAGGCTCTCGCAACCACCGCCGGATACCCCGACGTCGTGGCGTTGGCGGAGCGGTTGATCACCGCACACTCGGCGACCGTGGACTGGCTGACCACCGTCCTGGCCGAGGACGCGCTCGGCGGGCCGGCCGCACTGCGCCGCACCCCCTTGCAGGCGGCCACCGGGACCGCGGTGAAGCTGGTCAACATCCCAGTCACGTGGTCCGCACGCGGCCTCGACCGGGCGCTGGACACCGTCCGCGCCACCAGACCCGCGCTCGGCGAGCTGCTCGCCCAAGGCGCGCACGCGGGCGACGTCGCCGTCAAAACCCTCACCGCCTCCCGCGACGCCGCCCTCGCCACCGCCGAGCAGGTCACCCGACGCGAAGGCGCGGACACCGCCGCTGACGCTGTGCATTCCATCCGCGCCACCACCGGCGTTCTCGAACCCGGCGAGCTACCCATCGATGACTATGACGAGCTGAACGTCACCCAAGCCGTCGCCGCGGTCAAGGAACTGACCGAACCCACCGACATCCGAGCGATCCTCGCCTACGAAGAAGCGAACAAAACCGCCAGGGTGTCGTCTCGGCCGCTCAAACCCGACTCGCGGCGATCGCCCGAGAAATCACCGGCCTCAGCTAACTCCCCTTGCCCGCCGGACAGGACTCGGTGTCGCCTGGTCGAGCCGGTCACAGCAATGCAAGCCGAGATCTGGCATCGCCGATACCCACCTGCCTCGGTCATGCAGGCATTGGGCACAGAATGCGGACACCCGGTGTCCGCGGCGGACATGCGGGTGTTCGCCGGGTTGGGCATCATGCTGCGGATCCGCGGCTGGACGTTCATCCGTGAATGCTCCGGTCCGGAAGTACTCACCTGGAGTTACGGGCCCTCCGACGCCGGCCGCAACTACCTCGACCGTTGTGCGAAGCAGCATTTTATGTCTTCTGCGGCGGGCCAATAGCGTCGGATTCATGGAGTGGAATTTTCGGTCGGCCGAAGAGCTCGCGGCTGCTTTGCGTGTCGGTGCGGTGACCTCGGTGGAACTGACCGACGAGGCGATCGCCCGTATCGAGCGGGACGACAAGGTGATCAACGCGATCTGTGTGCCGGACTTCGACCGTGCGCGGGCCGCCGCACGCGATGCCGACCAGGCGCGCGCCCGCGGCGAGGACCGGCCGCTGCTCGGCATTCCGGTGACGGTCAAAGAGTCCTACAACATCGCCGGGCTACCCACGACCTGGGGCATGCCAGCGCAGCGGGACTATGTGCCGTCCGAGGACGCGGTACAGGTGTCGCGGCTGAAGGCGGCCGGCGCGGTGCTGCTCGGTAAGACCAATGTGCCGTTGATGCTGCGAGATATCCAGAGCTTCAACGAGATCTACGGCACCACCAACAATCCGTGGGATCACGGCCGCACGTCGGGTGGATCCTCCGGCGGATCGGCGGCGGCCCTGGCGTCGGGATTCGGCGCGCTGTCCATCGGCTCCGACCTCGCCGGTTCGCTGCGCACCCCCGCGCATTTCTGCGGTGTCTACGCGCACAAGCCGACACTCGGGCTGGTGGCGGCCCGCGGTATGGTCGCGCCGCCCGCGCCGGCACTGCCGATCGATCTCAACCTTGCTGTTGTCGGTCCGATGGCGCGCACCGCCCGCGACCTCACGCTCCTGCTCGACGTGATGGCCGAACCGGACCCGCTGACCCACGGCGTCGCCTACGACGTCGTACTGCCGCCCGCGCGCCACGAGCGGCTGTCGGACTTCCGCGTCCTGATCATCGAGGACCATCCGCTCATTCCGACCGGATCGGCGGTGCGGGCGGGCGTGAACCGGGTCGCCGAGGCGCTCGTCGACGAGGGCGCCCGCGTCGGACGGCGCAGTCCGCTGCTGCCCGATCCGACCGAAGCGGCGACGCTCTACATGCTGCTGATGCTGTCGAACGCCGCCGCAGGTATTTCCGTCGACGTGTACGAACAGCTGCAGACCCACGCCGCCGCCCTGAGCGCGGACGACATGCCCGGCCTGCCCGCCACCGCGATACCTACTGGCCGCTCCCCCGAGGGTCTGCCGGTGGGAGTGCAGCTCATCGGTCCGATGTTCGAGGACCGCACCCCGCTGCGGCTGGCCGAACTGCTCGAGCAGAAGATCGGCGGCTTCCAGAAGGTCGTATTACCGGGGCGTCCGTCGAGGACGAAGCGCCCGCAGAAATCGCAACCGACCACGGTGACCCGAGAATCGTTGCAGAAGTTAACATCCGCTATTGCCACGGGGCGTTCGCGGCAACGCACGGTATTGCCGCGACCCGCGCGTGCACGACGTCCGCATTTGCCGAATGCAGTGTGTCGCGTAGATGGTTCCCCGTTCGGGCGGGATCGGCCTCGGTGTATTCGTGATCACTTTGCCGTCTGCTGAGAGTCCGCGATCCCGGTGAGGATGCGGCGCAACCCGTACGAGAACTGTTCGGCCGGGCTCAGGTCGGCGGATTTGGTCATGCGCGAAACCCGGGGATATTCGCCGCTCTCGATTACCTTGCGCATGTACGGGGCGACGGCGGCGCGCCACTGGTCCTCGGTCTGACCGGTGCGCCGCTGGGTCTCTTTCTCGGCGAGCTCCCGCATGACCGCGCCGCGCACGTAGTCCCTGATCAGCCCGACGGCCGAGCCCGCGTCGGCGATGTCCGAGGTCAGCGGGGCTGCCGCGGTGAGGGCGTGCTCCAGGCCGCGCAGCCAGTTGGGACCGAGCGATGGCCGGGTGGCCAGCAACGGGGCGAGCCAGGTGTGCCGCAGCCACAGCTCGCGCTCGCGGTGGGCGTACGCCTCGAGGTCGGCGCGCCAGTCTCCCGTCAGCGGCACGTGGTCGTCCTGTACCGCATCGGCCATGAGGTCGAGCAGGTCGTCGCGGCTGTCCACGTAGCGGTAGAGCGAGGTCGTGCCGGTCGACAGCTCGGCGGCAACGCGGCGCATCGACAGCGCGTCGAGCCCCTCGGCGTCGGCGATGGCGAGGGCGGCGTCCACGATGCGCTCCACGCTCAGGGCCTGCCTTTTCGACCGGTACGGCTCACGCTCCCAGATAAGCGACATGGACAGTAGTCTACAGAAGTGGATACAGTGTGCCCATGAACGGGAACACTGTATCCACTGATGTTTTGATCGCCGGCGGCGGATCCGTCGGGCTGATGCTCGCGGTGCTGTTGCGCCACCACGGCGTGAAACCCTTCGTCGTCGAGGAGAAGCCGGAGCTGTCGCCCCACCCCAGGGCCACCGGCATCGGGTCGCGGTCGGTGGAGATCCTGCGCGAGGTCGGCCTGGATCACGCGGTCAACGAGGCTGCGGTCGACTTGCGGGCGGGGAAGATCAGAGGGCGCACGCTTCAGAGGCCGACTTCACCGAAAGCGCGGAGTGGAAGACAAAAACCGCGGCCGAGCTCACCTACACACCGGCCCGGATCCGCGGCACCTGCGCACAGAACCGGCTCGACCGCGTGCTGATCACCAAGGCCGGCGACGTGGAGTTCGGCGTGGCGCTCGACTCGTTCGAGCAGGACTCCGGCGGCGTCACGGCGACCCTGTCCGACGGGCGTGTCGTTCGGGCGCGCTATCTGGTGGCGGCCGACGGTGTGCGCAGCCGGGTCCGGGAGGTCCTCGGCATCGGCCTCACCGGTCCCGGTGTGATCGGTCAGGAGACGACGAGTGTTCTGTTCGGTGCTGATCTGCGTCCGCGCGAGCCGTTCGCAATGTGCAATATCGAGCATCCGGACGCGACCGGCCTGCTGGTGACCATCGACGGCGAACGCGAGTGGGTGTTCCTCACCCGTCTCGACACGGAGCCGACTACCGACCTCATCCGCACCGCGCTCGGCGACCCGTCGATCGAGGTGGAGATCCGCAGTGTGCTCAGGTTCCGGGGGCGCGGCCAGGTGGCCGATCGACTCTCCGTCGGGCGGGTCTTCCTGGTGGGCGACGCGGCGCACGCGATCCCCCCACTGGGCGCGTTCGGGTTGAACGCCGGCATCGCCGACGCGCACAATCTGGCGTGGAAGCTCGCGCATGTACTGCGCGGTGAGACCGGACCCGAGCTGCTGGAGACATATCACGCGGAACGCCATCCGGTGGCCCTCATGACGATGGAGCAGGCGCGCCTGCGGTTCAACGATCCGTCCCTGCACTGGGGAAAGGACATGGCAGAGGCGCGCAAGGCAGCGGGGGCGATCAACGCGCCGGTGGTGCACATGGGCTACCGGTACGGCGGCGCGGACCTCCCCTCCACCGAGGACGTCGCCCTCGACCTCGACGGATCGCCGGGATCCCGCCTGCCGCACATGTGGGTGGCCGACGGGGTGTCCACGCTAGATCTCGTCGGATCGCAGTGGTGCGTACTCACGGCCGATCCCGACGTGGAGGCCGACATTCCGGTGCACCTCGTGGATGACTGGCCGTACGGGTGCTGGTCCGCCCCGACGGTATCGTGAGCCGTTCGTACCGCTAGCGCGCCCTGTGCTGTCGCAGCCCGCGCGGTTCGAACCAGCCGCGGCAGTGTCTCGAAGATCAACGTCGCCAGCAAACGCACTACTTTGCCGCAGGGCGGGCGTTCCGGAGCGCGGGATCCGCCAATCAGCAGCGCGACAACCTGTTCCACTTCTGTACGGCCATCGGCGGTTCCACGACTGGCAACCTCGCGGTCCCTCCACGGTGGCGAACGACAGCGTGGCAGAGTGCGTTGGTGCCTGCTCCGCGCGGAGGCTGTTCGAGGTTGAGGGCAGCGTCGTGGTTCACGCATACGAGCACGAGCAACCCTACTCATTCACGCCTTGTGCGTAACGACGAGGAGTCAAGTGAACGGCGGCTGTCTCTGTGGCAATATCCGGTTCTCCGCGGCTGGAGCCCCCGATTTCCCGCACCTGTGCTCGTGTGAGCACTGCCAGCGGCTTTCGGGTGCCCCGGTCATGTCATGGGTATCTTTTCCCGAGGAAGGATTCGAGTGGACCGGCCCGGGCGGGGAACCGACCTGGTTCGAGACGTTCCCGCAGATATGCCGCGGGTTCTGCCCAGTCTGCGGATCGAGCGTGGCATCCAAAGGTGATGAGGCCGGCTTGGTCGGGGTCACGCTGGTCAGCCTCGACGATCACAGCGGCCTCATCCCTGAGCGGCAAAGCTTCAAGGACAACGCGGTTCCGTGGCTGGCCCCGCTGGGCTGACCCACGAAAGTTATCTGGCTGGGCGCCGCGCTTGGACAGGTCATCCATTGTCTGTCCCGTGCAGCACGGTCGCTCAGCCTGCCCTAGGCGGTGGTGGCGCTAAGGTGATCATTGAATCCCCCCGGGTTCGGTGCACACCCGGTTATCTGTCTCCAGCCGGTTGCTCGGCGTGAAGTGCATAGTAGTCGGCTTCGTACTCGACCGGTGGTTTGCGGCCGAGTCGGTGCATCAGGCGGGACTCGTTGTACCAGCTGACCCAGT
>NZ_JBFRFQ010000107.1:0-3539 GCF_052114905.1 Nocardia sp. 2TAF39 | reverse complement strand
GTGCAACCCAGAAAAACCCCGGCCCGTGCACCGTCGCGGTCACTATAGCCCGCGTCTTCCAATGCCTCCCAGCTCAGCTCGAGACCGAGCAGCTGCTGCGGATCGATCGACCGCGCCTCATTCGGTGACACACCGAAGAAGTCGGCGTCGAATTCCGAGGCCGAATCGAGGAAACCAGCCGTTTCGTCGATCCCCGGACGATCAGCCGGAGCCGATCCGACAGCGGCACGGCCCTCGCGCAGCAACCGCCAAAAGCTCGCGAGATCGGATGCACCCGGCATCCGGCACGACATACCGACAATGGCGATCTCATTCGCTGATTCGACCATGGGATTCCTCTACCGCGCCTTATCCGATGCCAAGAATTTCGATCGTCTTACCTGCCGAGCATGGCGATTTCACGCTCGTGTGCGTCAACGGCCGGGTCGGCCGAGGCCATATCCGGGCTGGCCATCGCCCCCCACCTTCGCCTCGAGCCAGCGTCGTATCTCCTCCGCCGCGACGGTGCAGGCCGCTCCGATAATCGAGAAGTGGTCCGCGTCGATCTCGACCGTCTCGCCGGTGTGCAGCCACGTGGGCACCCGCTCGATGCGGTCCATCCCGGGCAACGGCGTCGAGGCCCGCAGGCTCAACATCGGCGCGGCGATAGGCACGGGCTGCTGTTCGTCGAATATCTCCATGTACTTCGCCATGGCGACCAAGCCGTGATCATTGATCTCGGTCATTTCGTGTCCAATGTCGAGCACCGTGTCGATCGCACTCACGGTCGCCCGACGACGTTGCTCCGCATCGTCGGGCGAATAGGGGTCGACCAATATCACCGCCGCCGGACCGAGCCCGCTCGTCTCGAGGCGATGCGCCAACGCCTGCGCGATCGCACCGCCCGCCGAATAGCCGACGAGAACGATCGGCGCCCCGCCGCCGACACCATCCACGGTCATCGCCAAGCAATCCAGCAACGCATCCCATGATCCAGGCAGCAGCTCCCCGGGCCGGGTTCCCGGTAGGCGCAGCGCGGCTATCGCGCGGTCACGGCCGAGCGCGCGCGCCAGTCGAGCGAACTGCTGCGGTCCGGTGCCGACCACGAACGACGGAATGCAGATCAACGAGGGTCGGGATGTGCCCCTGCTCAGGGGAATCGGCGTCGGCTTGACAGGCAACTCGGCGCCGGTGGTAAACGTCTCGGCGAGCTTGGCGCTTCCCAGCAGCATCGGTAGCGTGGCGTCGACCTGACCGCGCCGATGCGCAGCCAGAAAAAGGTCGGTAAGGCCGCCGCGCAACGCGGATTCCACGGCGCGTGCTTCCGGCATTCGGAAGCGGAGATAGTCCAGTGCCCGAGTCGTCGGGTGATCGAAGGCGAGCGGAGTTGGCAGCTCGTCCTCGCCTGCCACCTGCACCGTATCCGTCGAGACCGGATGCGCGACGCTGCCGGCCGCAACCGGCGCAGCGGTATCCATGGCGCTGCTCGCGAGACCCTCCGGTGTTACGCTCCGCTGCCTCCTCGGGTCGCCGTCTCGCACCGCGGTATCCAGCCAATAACGCTGACGCGCAAACGCGTACGTCGGCAACGACGCCCGCGTCGGGGCCCGACCCGCGAAAAGCGGCCCCCAGTCCACCTCGATACCCGCGTTGTGGGCGTGCGCGAGGAACGTCAGCAACTGCGTCACCTCGTCGACACCACGCCGGCTCGCGGCCGCCACCAACGACGTCGATCCGACTTCCTCGGGCAGGCACTCCCTGGTCATCGCTGCCAGCACCGAATCGGGACCCAATTCCAAAAACCGTCGAACACCCGAGTCCAGCAAGGTGTCGACACCGTGCGCGAAACGGACTGTGTCGCGCACATGACCGACCCAATAGACCGGATCGGCGAAAGCCGCACCACCGACGATGCCGAACACGTTGGACACCACTGGCAGCAGCGCACGACCGTAACTCAGCCCCTCGGCAACGGTCTCGAATGCGGGCAGTATGGGATCCATTGCGGCGGAATGGAATGCGTGGCTGACCCGCAGCCGTGCGGTCGCGACCTCCTCCGCGGCCAGCATCGTCTCCAACTTCTCGATGGCGTCCTCGTCACCGGAAAGTTCGACCGAGAACGGGCCGTTCACCGCTGCGATCGACAGCCGCCTACCGAACTCGGCGACGACCTGCACCGCCCGCTCTTCGGAAATCACGGCGGCAAGCATCGCACCACCGGCCGGCAACGCAGCCACCAACCGACCCCGCGCCACGACCAATGCACACGCGTCGGCCATCGACCACAGCCCCGCCGTATACGCGGCGACCAGCTCCCCGGTCGAATGCCCGATGAGCACATCCGGAGTGATCCCGAACGACTCCACCAGCCGGAACAATGCCACTTCGAACACGAATAACGCCGGCTGGGCGAACTCCGTCCGATGCAGCAGATCCGGACCCGCGGCACCGAAGACGATGTCCTTCAACGAGACACCGGGTAGCGAGGATTCCAGCAAACGGTCGAATTCGGCACACAGCTCGTCGAACGCCGACGCGAACACCGGGAACGCCGCATACAACCCGGCACCCATACCGACACGCTGTGACCCCTGGCCCGTGAACAGGAACGCGACCTTCCCCCGGACCGGGGTACCCTCGGCGACACCCGGCGCAGCCGAACCCGCAGCCAAATCCGCCAACCCCGCCAGCATGGCGTCCCGGTCGCCCGCGACTACTGCTGCACGCCGATCCAGCCGGGCCCGCGTCGTCAACAACGAATACGCCACATCCACCGGTTCGGCCTCCGGATGCACCGCCAACCACTCGCGCAACCGTGCGGCCTGCGCCCGCAGTCCCGATTCTGATTTCGCCGACACCAGCAACGGCACCATTCCCGACGCCACGGGCGGAATGTCCGCCGCGACCGGCTCCATCGCGCGCTCCGGTCCAGCGGGTGCTTCCTCGACGATGAGATGCGCGTTGGTCCCACTGATCCCGAACGACGACACACCCGCCCGGCGCACCCGGTCCACCGATACCGGCCACGGCTGTTCCTCGGTCAGCAACCGCACCGACCCCGCCGACCAATCCACGTGCGGCGACGGCGCATCCACATGCAACGTCCGCGGCAACATCTCGTGCTGCAGCGCCTGCACCATCTTGATCACGCCGCCGATACCTGAAGCGGCCTGCGCATGTCCGATGTTGGACTTCAACGAACCGACCCGTAACGGCTCCGCACGGCCCTGCCCATACGTGGCGATCAACGCCTGGGCCTCGATCGGATCACCCAACGGTGTCCCCGTCCCATGCGCCTCCACCGCATCCACATCGGACGCATCGAGCCCGGCTGCCGCCAACGCCGCCGCAATCACCCGCTCCTGCGACGGACCATTCGGCGCAGTCGAACCATTCGACGCACCGTCTTGGTTCACCGCCGAACCCCGGACGAGAGCAAGAACGTTGTGACCGAGCCGCCGCGCATCCGACAACCGCTCCAACACCAAGACACCCACACCCTCGGCCCACCCCACACCATCCGCCGACGCCGAAAACGCTTTACACCGACCATCCCGCCG
>NZ_JBFRFQ010000106.1:0-3544 GCF_052114905.1 Nocardia sp. 2TAF39 | reverse complement strand
TGTTCCAGGTGATGCTGACCTTCCAGAACCTGGCGCGCACCGAGCTGGAACTGCCCGGACTTTCGGTGTCCGGGGTGGATCTGGCGGTGCCACTGGCCAAATTCGACCTACAACTCACACTTGTAGAGAACATCGACCGGCATGGTGAGGTGCACGGCATATCAGCCGAATTCACCTACGCCACCGACCTGTTCGACGAGACCACCGTGCAGGACTACGCCGATCGCTTCGGCCGCATCCTCGCCGCGGTGACTGCTGACCCGAACGTGCCGGTCGGCGACATCGATGTGCTCGCCCCTGGTGAGCGTGACCTTGTGCTACACGAGTGGAACAGCCCCGGTGCGACGGTGCCCGAGGTGACCCTGGTGGATCTGCTCGGCGCGCAGGCGCGCAGGCGGCCGAACGCGGGCGCGGTCCGTTTCGGTGACACCACGCTGACTTTTGGTGAGTTGCAGCGTCAGGCCAACCGGGTGGCGCGTGTGTTGATTGCGCAGGGTGCGGGTCCGGAATCGCTGGTGGCTGTGGCGGTTGCGCGGTCGGAGAAGCTTCCGGTTGCGTTGTTGGGAGTACTGATAGCGGGTGCGGCGTATCTGCCGATCGATACCACCTACCCGGCACAGCGGCTGGAGTTCACGCTCGCCGACGCAGCACCGATCTGCATCCTGACCACGGCGGACGAGTGCGACGCGGTACCTACCGGCGATATTCCGGTGATTCTGCTCGAGGAGGCTGCGGACTTCGCCGACGACCCGGTCGGCGGCACCGATCGCATCACGCCGCTGCGTCCGGACAACCTGGCGTATGTCAGCTACGTTTCGGGTTCGACCGGTGTGCCCAAGGGTATCGGCGTGACGCACCGCAACGTGGTAAAGCTGTTCGCGAACACTCAGCTGCTGTTCGAGTTCGACGAGACCGACGTGTGGACGATGTTTCATTCGTTCGCGTTCGATTTCTCGGTGTGGGAGTTGTGGTGCGCGCTGGCCAACGGCGGCACCGTGGTGATGGTCGACGACCTCACGTCGCGTTCGCCGGAACAGTTCCGCGAGTTGCTGATTCGCGAACAGGTCACGGTACTCAACCAGGCCCCGTCGGCGTTCTATCAGCTCGCCGAGGCCGACCGTGCCGCGAATCCGATCGACCAGGGCAAGTTCGCGCTGCGCTACGTGGTCTTCGGCGGTGAAGCGCTGGATCTGCGTCAGCTGCGGCGCTGGTACGAGCGGTACGCCGTGAACACGCCGTGGCTGGTGAACATGTACGGCGTCACCGAGACTACCGTGCACGTGTCGTCTCTGTCGCTGGACGAGCAGATGGTGGACAACGCGGCCAGCGTGATCGGCCGTGCGCTGCCCGGCCTGGACGCCTACGTGCTCGACGACAGGTTGCACCCGGCGCCGGTCGGCGTGGCCGGGGAGATCTACGTCGCGGGCGACCAGCTCTCCCGCGGCTACCTCGGTCGTTTCGGACTGGCCGCCGGGCGATTCGTCGCGAACCCGTTCGGCGCGCCGGGATCTCGGATGTACCGTACCGGCGACATCGGCCGCTGGGTCGGTCTCGGTTGGCAGGCCACTCTTGAATACGTGGGCCGCGGCGACCAGCAGGTACAGCTGCGTGGTTTTCGGGTTGAGCTCGGTGAGATCGAGTCGGTGTTGCTGGGTTGTGTCGGTGTGAGCCAGGCTGTCGTGCTGGTCCGTGGTGATGAGCATGTGGGCGATCGGCTCGTCGGCTATGTGGTGCCCGATGCCGGTGCTCAATTGGATCCGGTGGTGTTGCGCGCTCAGGTTGCTGAGTTTCTTACTGGCTACATGGTTCCTGATGTCATCGTGGTGCTGGAGGTCCTGCCGCTGACTCCGAACGGCAAGCTCGATCGCAGGGCGTTGCTGGGGCCGGAGTTCGTCGGTTCGGCGACTTTTCGTGCGCCGAGGTCGCCGGCCGAGCAAGCCGTCGCTGGTGTGTTCGCCGGTTTGCTTGGCACCGGTGAGGTCGGCTTGGATGACGACTTCTTCGCTCTCGGCGGCAACTCGCTGATCGCGACCAGGGTCGTCGCGCGGATCAATGCGGCGTTGGATGCGAATCTTGTGGTGCGTGAATTGTTCGAGGCGCCCACCGTGGCCGCGTTGGCGGTCCGCGTGACGCCGGGCACCGGTGGTGGTGGGCGTCCGCGGCTTGCCCGGGGTGAGCGGGTCGGGCTGGTGCCGTTGTCGTTGGCGCAGCAGCGGATGTGGGTGCTCAATCAGTTCGATCCGGCTTCGGTGGCCTACAACATTCCGTTGGCGATTCGGTTGACTGGTGTGTTGGATGTCTCGGCGTTGCGTTATGCGATGGCGGATGTGTTGGAGCGGCATGAGTCGCTGCGTACGCGTTATCCGGCGAGTGGGCCGGGTGGATTGCCGTATCAGGAGATCCTGTCTGTGGCCGAGGCGCTGCCCAGTGGGTTGGAGGTGGTGGTCACCGATGATCCGATGGGTCGGGTTACCGAGTTGATGCTCACGGGATTCGATGTGACCGAGCAGGTTCCGGTGCGTGCCTTGCTGTTGGAGTCCGGTCCGGAGGAGCATCTGTTGGCTGTGGTCGCCCACCACATCGCTGCCGACGGTGCCTCGATGGCGCCTTTGGCTCGTGACCTGATGACTGCCTATCTGGCCAGGATCGGCGGTAACTCGCCGCGCTGGTCGCCGCTCGAGGTGCAGTACGCGGACTTCGCGATCTGGCAGCGCAGCGTCATCGGTACCGACGATGATGAGAACTCGGTGGCCGCACGGCARTTGGCGTACTGGCGTAACCAGCTCGACGGGTTGTCCGGTGAACTGGAATTGCCGTTGGACCGTCCRCGGCCGGCGGTGGCGACAATGCGCGGAGCCAGCACCGGGTTCGCTGTTTCGTCCGAGGTGCACGAGGCGTTGACCAGTCTTGCACGCGAACATAATTCGACTCTGTTCATGGTTGTTCACGCGGCGCTGGCTGTCCTGCTCGCCAGGTTGTCCGGGGGCTCGGACGTGGCTATCGGCACGCCGATCGCAGGCCGCGGCGAGCGTGCGCTGGACGATCTGGTCGGWATGTTCGTGAACACTCTGACACTGCGCACCGCGGTCGAGCGGTCCGCGCCTTTCACCGTTCTGGTCGACCAGGCGCGGGAAACCGATCTGACCGCGTTCGCCAACGCGGATATTCCGTTCGAGCGGGTGGTGGAGGTGGTGGCGCCTGGTCGGGCGACCACACAGAACCCGCTGTTCGGGGTGGTGCTGTCGTTCCAGAACAACGAACAACCGGTCTTGGAGTTGCCCGGGCTCACTGTCGCCGCGCTGGACGCGGGTATGGTCGCGGCGAAGTTCGACCTGCAGGTGAACGTGCATCCGCACCATCGCGAGGATGGTTCCTTCGGCGAACTGGACACCGTCTTCACCTACGCCGTCGACCTCTTCGACGAGTCCACGGTGCAATCGTTCGGGCGCAGGCTGGAACGGATCCTGACCGCCGTGGCCACCGATCCACACGTGCTCGTCGGCGACATCGACATCCTCGACGACGCGGAACGGGAGCGGATGGC
>NZ_JBFRFQ010000105.1:0-3673 GCF_052114905.1 Nocardia sp. 2TAF39 | reverse complement strand
TCGATGCCACACTCACCGCTCACGACACCGTCGGTTTCGCCACCACTATCGGTCACCGCAACAATTCCGGGACCGAGACGCTGGTTTCGTATGTCGTCGCCGCACCCGGTCACTCGATCGACACCACGACCCTGACCGAACACCTCACCGCCCGGTTACCGTCCTACATGATCCCGGCCACGATCATGGTGCTCGACCACATCCCGTTGACACCGGTCGGCAAACTCGACCGCAAAGCACTACCGCAACCGGTATACACCGACCACAAACCATTCCGGCCACCCCGRACACCCATCGAACACACCATCGCCACCGCATTCACCGACGTACTACACATCGACACAATCGGCCTCGACGACTCCTTCTTCGCCCTCGGCGGAGACAGCATCATGTCGATCCAGTTGGTGACTCGGGCCAGGGCGGCGGGTGTGGTGTTCTCCGCCCGCGATGTGTTCGAGCGTAAAACGGTTGCCGGGCTGGCCCAGATCGCCGCCAGCGACGGCGCCGCGGCGACCCCACGTCTCCCGGAACTGTCTGGCGGTGGTGTGGGACCGATACCACTGACCCCGATCATGCGATGGCTGCTCGAACGGGCGGAGTCAGGGTTCGGCCGCTTCGCGCAGGCAGTGAYGCTGGGGCTACCGGCAGGGATCGACCGACAGGGACTGACGGCCACGGTACAGGCGGTGCTCGATCGGCACGACATGCTGCGCGCACGGCTGCRCCCGGMCGCCGAGGGAGGCTGGACGTGGGAGGTCCTGCCGGTCGGAACGGTTCAAGCCGACGACGTCATCCACCGGGTGTCGATGGAAAGTGGGCTGGGAAGCRCCGAGTTCCGGGCTGCGGCGGCGGCGGAACTGGATGCCGCCGCCGACCGGCTCGATCCGGGCGCCGGGATCSTGGTGCAGGTGGTCTGGTTCGACCCGCAAGACACGGCGSAGCCGGGCCGGGTGTTGATGCTGGCRCACCATACGGCGATCGACGGCGTGTCCTGGCGGGTACTGGTGCCCGACCTCGCGGCCGCGTGGACRCGGATCCAGGCCGGCGAGCCACCCGATCTCGCCCCGGTCGGWACGTCGATGCGCAGGTGGGCGCACGGRCTGGTCGAGGCAGCCCAACGCCCGCAACGGGCCGCCGAGCTCGAACTATGGCAAACGATGAGCGTCGGACACGACCCGGTGATCGGGTCGCGGCCCCTCGATCCCGAGATCGACGTGGCTGCTACCGCCCACACAGTCGAGGTCGCAGTGTCCCCCGAGGTGACCGAGGCGCTGCTGACAACAGTTCCCGAGGCGTTCCAYGGCAGCGTGGCCGACGGRCTGCTGACCGCACTCRCGGTGGCAGTGACGAAGTGGCGTCGCGACCGCGGGGCCGAAGCCGACCGCGGCCCTCTCACSGACATGGTGATCGGCCTCGAAGGCCACGGCCGCGAGGAAGGCGCCGTCCCCGGCGCGGATCTGACCCGGACGGTCGGCTGGTTCTCCACAGGTTTTCCGATGCGCCTGGATCTGTCGGGCATCGATCTCGACAACGCATGCGCGGGCGGGCCAGCGATCGGGGCAGCGGTCAAGTCCGTCAAAGAACAACTCCTCGCTGTCCCCGACCACGGGATCGGCTACGGCTTGCTGCGCTATCTCAACGAGGACACCGCACCGAAACTCGCGACCGCGCCGACGCCGCAGATCGGGTTCAACTACCTCGGACGCATCTCCACCGGAATTCCCGAACCGATACCGGCCCTCGGATGGATGCCAGTGGACGACGGCAGCGACCTCGCTGGTGGCGAACTCGCCGGTGCACRKAAYCCSGATATGCCGGTCTCGGCGGTGCTCGACATCTCGGCCCTCACCCGCGACGACGGTGGCCGGCCGCGGTTGCGGGCGATCTGGTCGTATCCCGCCGGCGTRCTCACCGGCGAGCAAGTGCGCGAGGTAGCCGAGGCGTGGTGCCGGGTATTGACCGCGTTGGCGACACATACCCGCCGTGGCGGGGCGGGGGGCCGCACRCCGTCGGATCTGGATCTGGTCCGGCTCGGACAACCCGAGATCGAGCGACTCGAGGACAGGTATCCGACGCTGAGCGACGTCTGGCCGTTGACTCCGCTACAGCAGGGGCTGCTATTCCATGCGCTGGTRTCCGAGGAGTCGGTAGACGCCTACCTGATGCAGCTAGTCCTCGAGCTGCATGGGCAGATCGACCCGCAACGGCTGCACCGAGCCGGGCAGGTGCTGCTCGACCGGCATGCGAATCTACGCACCGCATTCGACACCGACACCGGACCGGTGCAGGTGGTCTGCGAAGACGCCAAGGCTCCATGGTCGGAACTCGACCTGTCCGGGCTGGACGAGGATACACGCAATCGCGAGTGGGATCGGCTGAYGGCCGCGGACCGGGCSACCCGGTTCGACCCTGCTCGGGCGCCACTGCTGCGCTGGATGCTGGTCACCATGAGGCCGGGGCACTACCGGCTGGTRCTGACCAATCATCACCTGCTGCTGGACGGCTGGTCGACACCRCTGCTGGTGAAAGAGTTACTGGTGCTCTAYGCCACCGACGGCGACGCCGCCCTGCTGCCCCGTGTCCGCCCCTATCGAGACTTCCTGGCATGGAYCGTCGGGCAGGACCCGGCTGCATCGCTCGACACCTGGGCCCACGCGTTCGACGGCGCCGACGAGCCCACCCTGGTGGCACCGGCCGATCCCGGTCGCCGATACACCGAATCACATGACGTACACGGCGAACTGACCGAGGAACACACCGCGGCACTGACAGACCTGGCACGAGCGCGTGGAATCACCCTCAACACCGTGATCCAGATGGCATGGGCGATCGTGTTGGGCACGTTGACATCCCGCAAGGACGTCACATTCGGTACCACGGTCTCCGGACGACCCCCACAGATCGCGGGCATCGAATCGATGATCGGGCTGTTCATCAACACACTGCCGGTGCGCGTCCGCCTCGACACCACCGAGAACCTGGGCCAGCTCCTCRACCGGATCCAGATGGAGCAGGCCRCGCTGCTCGACCACCAGTTCGTGGGTCTCACCGACATCATGCATGTGGCCGGGCCAGGGACCAAGTTCGACACGATGACAGTGTTCGAGTCCTACCCGGTCGATCGTGGCGGACTGACCGCGGACACCGACATCGCCGGCATGCGRCTGCAGGACGTGACCGGCACCGACGCAGCRCACTATCCACTCGGAATAGTCGCGCATGTCGACATCCGACTACACCTCAAAATCAAGTACCTGCCCGAACTCTTCGACCACGACACGATGGACGCGACCCTGCAGCGGATCCTGCACGTGATCACAGCCGTTACCGCCGACCCGGATCTGCCGCTGGCCCGACTGAATCTCCTCACCCCGGCCGAATACCAAGAGTTGACGCCAGTGGCCGGTGMCCCGGCCGTCCCAGGACAAGTACTGCCGGAGCTGTTGGCGGCGACAGCGGAACGGGATCCAGAAGCAGTCGCAGTGGCCTGCGAAGATCAGCGGTGGACCTACAACAAGCTSGACGCCGAGTCCAACCGGTTGGCACGACTGCTGATCGACCGAGGCGTGGGACCGGAAATGAATGTCGCGGTGGGGTTGCCGCGGTCGGTCGAGTCGGTACTGGCGGTATGGGCGGTGGCGAAGTCGGGGGCAGCGTTCGTACCGATCGACCC
>NZ_JBFRFQ010000104.1:0-6466 GCF_052114905.1 Nocardia sp. 2TAF39 | reverse complement strand
AACTCGCGGTAGGTCAGTTCGACACCCTCGAACACCACCGCCACAGCATCCGGAGATGTGGCTACCGCACGCCGGTACCCATCCAGCAGCAACTCGGAACCGACCGGGTAGCCCGTGTCGTTCCATTCGTGCAGGATCCGGTCCCGCTCGACGGTGTTCAGTAATTCCAGATCACCGACCAGGGTGTGGGGTGCGGTGAGGATTTCACCCAGCAAACGAGTGAACCGTTGCGCAAATCCCTCAACGGTGGCGCGGTCGAACAAATCGGTGGCGTAGGTGAACATACCGGCGATGCCGGTAGGCGCCCCCGACTCGTCGTACCGATCGGCGAGGACCAGATGCAGGTCGAACTGCGAGATCTGGGTGTCGAAGTCCACTCCCGACACCGTCAACCCTGGCAGTTCCAGCGTGGTCACCGCGAGGTTCTGGAACGACAGACCCACCTGGAACAGCGGATGCCGCGCCGTCGAACGCGCCGGGTTCAGCACCTCGACCAACCGCTCGAACGGCACATCCGCATGCGCGAACGCCTGGATATCGATCTCACGCTGACGCGCGAGCAGATCCGTGAACGCCTCACCCACATCCACACGACTACGGAACACCAGCGTGTTCACGAAGGTCCCGATCAGATCGTTGAGCGCGGCCTCACCCCGGCCCGCCATCGGCGTGCCGATCGCGATGTCATCAGTGCCCGACAGTCGAGCCAACAACACCGCCAGCGCCGTGTGCACGACCATGAACAGCGTCGCGCCCTCGGACTGCGCGACCTCGATCAGCCCACGGTGGGTATCGGCATCGATACCCACCTCCACGGTGCCACCGGCGAAGGACTGCATCGCCGGACGCGGCCGATCCGCCGGCAGATCCAACTGTTCCGGCAAATCTGCCAGCGCCGTCCGCCAGTAGGCGAGCTGATCCGACATCATCGAGCCCGGATCGTCCTCGCGGCCCAGCAATTCACGCTGCCAAACACTGTAATCGGCGTACTGCACCTCGAGCGGAGCCCAGCTCGGCGACTCGCCCGAAGACCGTGCCACATAGGCAGTCATCAGATCCCGCACCAGCGGACCGACCGACCAGCCGTCACCGGCGATGTGGTGCACCACCATCGCGATCACATACTCCGGAACCGCCCCGGCGTCTCCGATCTCGAACAACGCGACCCGCACCGGCACCTCACCAGTGACATCGAACTGCGCCGAAACCAAGCCCACCACAGCGGACTCGACATCCACAGCAGCGATGGACCGCACCATCAGCGACAACGCCGCCTGAGTCGGCGACAAAATCACCTGCACCGGGTCCCCGTCAACCGCCGGATACACCGTACGCAGAACCTCATGCCTGCCTACCAAATCCGCGATCGCCGCACGCAACGCCGAAACATCCAAGGAGCCGGTCAATCGGACCGACCTGGGTGGCGATCAGTGAGTTGCCGCCCAGTGCGAAGAAGTCGTCGTCGACGCCGACTCGCTCGATTCCGAGCACGTCGGCGAACACACCCGCCACGATCTCCTCGACCGGTGTCGAGGGAGCACGGAACACCTTCGCTGCGAACTCCGGCGCAGGCAACGCCTTCCGATCCAGCTTGCCACTGGTATTCAGCGGCAACGCATCCAACACGACAACCGCCGCCGGCACCATGTACGCCGGTAACGTCCCGGCGACCGCCGCCAGCAATTCGGTCTGCTCGATCGATTGCCCGGGCGCAGCGACCACGTAGGCGACCAACTGGTCACCCAGTGACGAAGGCACCACCAACGCCACCGCCTGGCTCACCACCGGCTGGGCCAGCAACGCCGCCTCGATCTCCCCCAACTCGATCCGCTGACCGCGGAACTTCACCTGGAAGTCGGTGCGCCCGATGTACTCCAACCGGTGCGGAAGATCCGCGACCGGCTCACGCCACACCACGAGGTCACCGGTGCGATACATGCGCTCACCGAGCGCGAACGGACTCGCCACAAACCGATCCGCCGTCAAATCCGGTCGCGCCACGTAACCACGCGCCAACTGGTCACCGGCTAGATACAGTTCGCCGGCGACACCGGCCGGGACCGGCCGCAGGCGCGAATCCAGCACGAACACCTGGGTGTTCCACTGCGGCACGCCGATCGGCACCGTCCGCTCGTCGCGCTCATCTGCGGGCCAGTACGTCACCGATACCGCGGCCTCGGTCGGCCCGTACAGGTTGTGCAGCCCTGCGTCCGACACGCTCTGCCACGCCGCCACCGTCTCCGGGGGCAACGCCTCACCGATCACGAAGACATCCCGCAGCGTCGGCAATGACCCCGCTGCCACGTGCGCGGCGAACACCGCCAACATCGACGGCACGAAATCGGTCACCGTCACCCGCTGCGCGGCAATGGTTTCCGCGACGTATACCGGATCCCGATGACCATCATGCGTCGCGACAACCAACTTCGCGCCCGCCCGCAACGGCATGAAGTAACCCCACAACGACACATCGAATGTCGTCGCGGTCTTCTGCAGATACACATCACCCGGGCCCAGCGGGTACTGCGCCAGCATCCACTCGATCTGGTTGTTGATTGCCGCATGTGACACCGCGACGCCCTTGGGCCGGCCAGTCGACCCGGAGGTGAAGATCACATACGCCGGATTCGCCAGCGACACCGGGCGCAACAACTCCTCGCTGCGGACCGGGGCACCGGAGAACCCGTTCAGATCCACCGCATCCATATGCAGTACCGCCATACCCTCCGGCACCGGCACTGCATCCACTGTCGTTGTCACTACACACACAGGTTCGGCAACTCGCGGTAGGTCAGTTCGACACCCTCGAACACCACCGCCACAGCATCCGGAGATGTGGCTACCGCACGCCGGTACCCATCCAGCAGCAACTCGGAACCGACCGGGTAGCCCGTGTCGTTCCATTCGTGCAGGATCCGGTCCCGCTCAGCGGGCGCCAGCAGATCGATCTCACCGACCGGCACCGCGACGTCGGCGATGATGGCATCCAGCACCATGACGAACCGGTCCGCGAACCCCTGCACAGTCGCCTCATCGAACAGATCAATGGCGTAGGCGAACTCGGTGAGGATCTCCGCGGGTGTACCGTCTTCGGCGTACCGGTCGTACAGGGTCACTTCCAGATCGGTCTTGGCCAGTTGCATATCGAAATCGACTGGACTGGCGGTCAATCCGGGCAGCTCGAACGTCGTCTCGGCGTAATTCTGGAACAACAGACTCACCTGGAACAGCGGGTTGCGCGCGGTGGAGCGCACCGGATTGAGCACCTCGACAAGACGCTCGAAAGGCACATCCGCATGCGCGAAGCCCTCCAGATCCCGCTCCCGCACACCTGCAAGCAACTCGCTGAATCGCATATCACCATCAACCTTGGTGCGGAACACCAAGGTATTGACGAACATACCGATCAGGTCATCGAGTTCGCGCTCACCACGACCGGCGATCGGGGTACCCACCGCAATGTCGTCGGTCCCGGACAACCGGGCAAGCAGCACCGCCAACGCCGCGTGCACCACCATGAACAACGATGCATTGTTGGCCCGCGCCAGTTCCTGCAGGCGCTTATGCCGGTCCGGCGAGATCTCGAAGCGAATCGCCTTACCCTGGAATGACTGCGCGGGCGGACGCGGCCGGTCCGTAGGAAGCTCCAGCTGTTCCGGCAGACCGGCCAGTGTGGTCTTCCAGTAGGCAACCTGCTGGGCGGCCAACGACTCCGGGTCTTCTTCGGAACCGAGCACCGCACGCTGCCACACCGCGAAATCGGCGTACTGCACCGGCAGCGGCTCCCACCGCGGAACCTCGCCGTTCACCCGGGCCAAGTAGGCCGCCATCACATCGCGGGCCAGCGGACCCGTGGACGCCCCGTCGCTGGCAATGTGGTACACGGAGAAGGCGACCACATGCTCGACGGTTTCGGATTCCGTCCCATGCTCCTCCGGGATGATGCGGAACAGCGCCACCGACAGCGGCACCTCGACGGTGACATCGAAGGAGATGCGGGCGAACTCGATCAGCGTCTGCAGCAGATCCGCCTCGGCCACCTCGACCGGGACGAGCACGGGCACAATCTCCGCCACCGGGTGAATCACCTGGTGCGGACCATCGACCGAGCGCGGGTAGGTGGTGCGCAGCAACTCGTGGCGGGCGAAGACATCACCGATCGCCTGGCCGAGCGCGGCCACATCGAGTGCACCCGACAAGCGCACCGCGAGCGGAATGTTGTCCACCGCGGAAGTGCTGGTGTCGAACTGGTTGAGGAACCAGTACCGCTGCTGTGCCAACGAGAGCGGAACGCGTTCCGGTCGTTCGCCCGCGACGAGCCGCGGCCGTGCCCTGCCGGATCCGGCGTTGCGTTCGACCCGAGCGGCCAGCTCGAACACCGTCGAGGCATCGAACAGATCACGGACCGCCAGCTGGGTGTCCAGCGCCGCGCTGAGGCGCGAGGTCACCTGGGTGGCCAGCAGGGAGTTGCCGCCGAGTTCGAAGAAGTTGTCGTCCAAGCCGAGCCGGGTGACGCCGAGCACGTCCATGAAGGTGCCTGCGACGATCTCCTCTATCGGCGTGGACGGCGCGCGAAACACCTTCGCCTCGAACACCGGCGAGGGCAGCGCCTCGCGATCCAGCTTGCCGACCGGAGTCAGCGGGATCTCGTCGATCACCATGATGGCCGTGGGCACCATGTGCGGCGGCAGGCTGCGCGACGCGTACTCCGTCAGCCGCGCCGTGTCGACCTCGCGGCCGGGTGCTGCCAGCACGTAGGAGACGAGAATCGTCGCGCCCGCGGCGGTCTGGCGGCCGAGCGTGATCGCGTACTCGACGTCCTCGTGCTTGCCGAGCACGGCGTCGATTTCGCCGAGCTCGATGCGGAAGCCGCGGATCTTCACCTGGAAGTCCGAGCGGCCGACGTAGTCCAGCTCCCACCGCACCGACGACACCGCGGCGTTGCCCTCCCGCTCACCGGGTTCGGCAAACCAGCGCACCACGTCACCAGTGCGGTACATCCGCGCGCCCTCGTTGCTCCACGGGTTGGCGACGAACCGTTCGGCGGTGAGGTCGGGGCGGTTGTGGTAGCCGCGCGCCAGCGCGCCACCCGCCAGGTACAGCTCGCCCGCGACGCCCGGCGGCACCGGGTTGAGCCGGTTGTCCAGCACCAGGGCCGACATGCCGAGCACCGGACGTCCGATGGTGATGTGCCTGCCAGGGGTGAGGTTGGCGTACGACGAGATGATCGTCGTCTCGGTGGGGCCGTATGCATTGAAGTACTTACGGCCCGGCGCCCACTTGGCCAGCAGTTCCGGCGTAGTGACGTCACCACCGACGGAAGCGACCTCGAGCGCCTCGATGCCTGCGGGATCGACGGTGCCGAGCACCGCGGGGGTGATGATCGTGTGCGTCACCCGCTCGGTGCGCAGCAGCTCGGCCAGCTCCGAGCCGCCGATGATGGTCGACGGCACGATCACCAGCGTGGCACCGGTGTAGGCGGCACAAAGCCATTCGAGCACCGACGGGTCGAAGCTCGGCGAGCAGATGTGCAGGAAGCGGTGGTGCGACTCGAGCTGGTACAGGTCGGTCGCGACACCGGCCAGACCGCCCATACCGGCGTGGGTCACGGTGACGCCCTTGGGCATACCTGTCGAACCCGAGGTGTAGATGACATACACCGGGTGCCGCATGGACAGCGCGGAAGTCCGGTCCGCGTCCGTCACAGGCTCGGCGGACTGGCTCTCGACCAGCTCGCCGAACTCCGGATCGTCCATCCGTAGCCACTCGACGCTGCGCGGCAGCCGGTCCACGTACTCGGTCGCGGTAATGCCGATGACCGCGCCGGAGTCGTTGACCATGTGCCGCTTACGGTCTTCGGGATAGGTCGGGTCGATCGGCACATGCGCGCCGCCTGCCTTCGCCACCGCCCAGAACGCGGCGACCATCTCGTAGGAGCGCGGGAACGACAGCGCCACCATGCCTTCGGGCCCGACACCGCGCGCGATGAGCACCCGCGCCAGGCGCGAGGAGTACTCGTCGAGTTCCCGGTAGGTGATCGACCTGCCCTGGTAGCGGACCGCGATCTGCTCTGGGTCCAGCTGCGCGCCGCGCGCGAGCAGGTCCGGCAGCAGACCGGTGGCCATCACGTCCTCGCCGTGCATGTGCGTGAGCAGTTCGTACTCCGCCGTGTCCAGCAGCTGCACGTCGCCGACCGGTTGTTCCGGTCGGGTCGTGATCGCGTGCAGCAGTCTGGTGAATCGCTCGGCGAACACTCGCACGGTGTCCTCGTCGAACAGGTCACGCGCGAAGGAGAATTCCGCGTACATGCCTGCGTCGTCGGGGTTGTCCCCCGCTTCCCGCATCGTCAGCGACAGATCGAACTTCGCGGTATCGACATCGAAATCGACCGCACCGACCCGCAACCCCGGCAGCTCGAAGCTGCTCTCGGGCAGATTCTCGAACGACAACGCCACCTGGAACAACG
>NZ_JBFRFQ010000103.1:0-4092 GCF_052114905.1 Nocardia sp. 2TAF39 | reverse complement strand
GTGTCTGCGTCCGCATCCTGCAACGCCTGCTTGCGCTCACCGCCGCGATCTGGCACAACGACACCACCAACGCACCGATCCACCGGTCACTGACCGCCTACGATCACTGACCAGCGGTGAGACCCACCGCTTGGAATCATTCATCTAGGCTGACCGGATGAGTGAAACGAAGGCCACCCGGCTGGAGCGCAAGATCACCGACGGCGGTGCGGAGGTGGCGACCCTCACCCTCGCCCATCCGCCGCTCAACCTGTTCGATCGGTCCATGCTGGACGCGCTGACGGCCGATATCGGCGAGCTGTCGGGCCGCCCGCCGCGCGCGGTGTTGCTGCGCGCCGAGGGCAAGGTGGTGTCCGGCGGCGTCGACGTGCACGTGTTCGACGGACTGACCATCGAGCAGGGCGCCGAGCTGTGGCGCACGCTGTTCGCGCAGATCATCCACCCCTTGGAGGCACTGCCGTGTCCGGTGGTGTTCGCTGCGCACGGTCTGACCCTGACCGCCGCCTTCGAGATCGCGCTCGCCTGCGACATCCTGCTTGCCGCGCCGAAGGCGAAGTTCGGGCTGGTGGAGACCGTAGTCGGACTGACACCGTCGATGGGCGGCCCACAGCGCCTCGCCGAGCGCGCGGGGTCGGGCCGGGCCCGCGAATTCGTGATGACCGGCGATCTGTACGACGCGGCGACCATGGCGGACTGGGGCGTGGTGAACGCCGTGCACGACGACGTGGACGTGGCGGCGAAGGCGCTGACCCACCGTCTGGCCCATGGCCCGACGAAGGCGCACGCGGCGACGAAGAAGATCGTCGAAGCGTGGCGTTCCGGTGGTGTGGCCTCTGCGGATTCGGTGACGCCGGAGGTGTCCGGCGCGCTGTTCGCCACCGACGACCTGAAGGGTGCCGTGCACAGCTTCCTCGAGGTCGGTCCGGGGAAGGCCGGTTACTCCGGCCGGTGACAGCTAGGACACGTTCGCCGCCTATCCCAGCGAGATTGTGATATGCATCATATAGTCGCAGTGCCTGCTGACTCGAGGCACGCGGAGGACGAATGTCGCAGTTGCTCATCGAATACCCCCTGACCCGCCCGCATGTCTGGGATAACCCATTGGCCCGGGGCGCGGACGGGGTGCTGCGCTACGGAAACCTCACGCCCGCGCTGACCGAACTGCTGGATCTGCAGGTCCACGCGTTCTCGACGCGCGAGGCGGTGGTCGAGGTCGGGGGTCCGCGCTTGACCTATCGGGAGCTGTGGCACTCCGCCTCGCGGATCGCAGGCGGGCTGCAGGAGCACGGCATCGGCTACGGCGACCGCGTCGCCATCCACATGCCCTCCGGTGCGCGCTGGGTGCAGGCCTTTCTCGGCGCATTGCTCAGCGGCGCCGTGCCGGTGCTGGTGCACGACGGTCTGCCGGAGGCGGTCGCCGAGCGCGTGATCGCCGACAGCCGCGCCGATTTCGTGCTCGGGCGTGCGTGCGGAAGCGCCGAACTGCCCGATGGTGCCGCGTACATCGATGACGGTGCGGCACTGGGGGATTTGGCGCTGCTGTGCTACACCAGCGGAACCGCCACCCCCAAGGGTGTGGAACTGACCAACGAAAACCTGCTTTCGGCGGTGCGGTCGATGGTCGCCGCACTGGATCTGCCGACCGACGGACTGCGCAACCTGGTGCTGCTTCCGTTGGCGCACGCCAGCGGCTGTGTCGATCAGCTGCTACCGACCTTCGCGGTCGGCGGCACCGTCGTGCTCGCCCGGGGCACCCGCGAGCTCGCGGAAGCCATTGCGGCCGAACGGATCGACATGGTCTCGGCGACGCCGCGGATTTTCGCGGGCCTGTTACCGGAACTCGCCGAGTTACGCGCCGAGGGGTTGTGTACCGAGGGCATCGCCCGGATCAGCAAAGCCGGCCACCGCGGCGAACGCGCCGCCGCACCCGCTACGCCCGCCGACCTGACTGCCGAACTGCGCGGTATGTTCCCCACCGCCCGGCAATGGTCGGTTTGGGGCGCGACCGAGACCAGCGGAATCGGCCTCGCTGTGGACGACGCCGAACAGGCGGAGGACCACTCCGACGCCGACACGGTGCTCGGATTCCCGTTCGGGGGTACGGAATTGGCGCTGTGGGGGCCGCGCGCGACGGCAGGCCGCGGTGAGCTGCTGTGCCGTGGGCCGAATGTGACGCCGCGCTACTGGAACGATCCGACCACCACCGCGGCGCGGTTCACCGGAACCTGGTTCCACACCGGCGATCAGGTGACCATCGACGCAGACGGCTTGGTCCGCAGGGGAGCGGCGCTCATCGAATGACTCGGTCTCACTCCAGCATTCGCGCGCGCAGCCGGGCGAGCAGGTCGGACGTCAGCCCGACAGCGGCGAGGTAGCCGTCGAGATCGCCGTGCAGGTCGCCCATCGCGGCGCTTGCGGTGTCGAGGTACTCCTCGCGCACACCGAGCAGATCCACCGAGACCTCTTCACCGCCGAGTAGTTTCGTCGTCATCAGGGCGCGGAGCGCGGGGATGGCTCCGTTGCTCAGCAGGAAGTCGGCGAACACGTCGGCCTCGGTGACGCCGACGGCGCGCAGGAGCGTGGCGATCGCCCAGCCGGTGCGGTCCTTGCCCGCCGCGCAGTGTACGAGCACGGCGCCCTCGCCGCGCACGATGGATTCGGCGATGGCGAGGATCGCGGCGTGCGCCTCGGGCAGCGCGGGGAACATCCGGTAGACCTCGAGCATGTACGTGAACGCGGTCTGCGCGGTGGCCTCGTGTGGGGGCGCCTCGGCCATTCTGGAGTCGAACGGTGTGACGGTCAGCCGGACGTCCTCGGGTAGCCGGTCCGCGCCGATATGCTCGATCTCGCGCTGTCCGCGCAGGTCGTGCACGTCGCTGACGCGCAGGTCGCACAGCGCCGCGTGGCCGGCGTCGTCGAGGCCGCTCAGCTGAGCCGAACGTAGCAGCACGCCGGGCCGGACCTTCGCGCCGTCGACGGTGCGAAGCCCGCCGGTGTCTCGGAAGTTGAACGTGCCGGAGAGGAAGTACTGGTCGGCGGGCGGCGAGAGAGTCACCGGTCCAGGCTATCGGCCTCGCGGTGCGAAGAGGAGTCGTTACCGGATCGACCACCAGACGGCGTGCTGCCTGATTTGGGTGGTTCTGGTGTGGTATCGATCACAGAATGCACGTGCGCCTAGGTTCGGTAACGTAGATTGAACTACGGTCTTTTGTCCGGCAGGCGGATCCGAGATCGACCGTCGTAGCGGCATTTTCGGAGACCTCCGGTGTGTCCCGGCGGCATTCCGTTTGGGTAACAAAACATTCTTTCAGTCTGGAATACCCACTGAAGCCATTCTCAAACCCCGAAAAACCACTACCATTGACGAACGTTGGACCGGGCAGCCTGGGGTTTCCCGAGATGGCCCGCCCGTTCAGCGAGTCGCGCCGACGAAGGTGCGCGAAATTTTTTCGCCGAGGGAGTCGTCGTTGAGCACACGTGGAGAAGTAGTGGCAGGGGTACGGCTGCGACCGAACATCTGCGAGGCGGTCGAAGATGCGGCGGCCACGCTCGATCACACCGGGGTGCGCGCACTGCGGGTGCTGCTGCACTCCGGTATCAGTGCGTACTGGCCGTTGATCACGGCCGCTCCGACCAAGCACCTCAGGGCATACGAGGCGACGGTGCAGATGCTGTGCACTCGCTGGGGAGTGCGGACAAGCTGTGCCGCCGACCCGATCGCGTCGGCGGCTTATCAGGAGATGGACACCGAGGTCGCCACGTTCCTGGAGCTGTGCGCCGAGCGATCGGGAACGCAGTGGCTCGAACCGGTGGGGGCGATCGCCGCGTATGTCGTGTCGCTCGTCCGGGGCGCCGTTTTGCGCTGGCTGGCCGACGGCAATGACGAAACCATGCTTGTCGTGCTGGACGATCTGGTCACCGTTTTGACTACAAAGGCCGTCGCGATCTAGTGTGTCGGTCCCGAAATTGCAGCTCTAATTATCTATGGTGTTGGGGTGGCGGGTTTCGGGCGTAGTGATGTCGAGTTCGTACTGGCCGGTGACGAGCGGGACCAGCTTGTCGCATGGTCGCGGGCGGAGTCGTCGCGGTTGG
>NZ_JBFRFQ010000102.1:0-4143 GCF_052114905.1 Nocardia sp. 2TAF39 | reverse complement strand
CGGTGAACTGGTCGCCGCGTTTGTCGCGGGGGTGTGGTCGCTCGAGGATGCCTGTGCGTTGGTGGCGGCGCGGGGCCGGTTGATGGGGGCGCTACCGGAGGGCGGCGCGATGCTCGCGGTCGCCATGTCGGAAACCGAGGTGGCGCAGGAACTGACCGACTACGGCGATCGAGTGTCGGTCGCAGCGGTGAACGGTCCGGACTCCGTGGTGATCTCCGGTGACGACGACGCCGTCGAAGACGCGGAGCGCAGGTTGTCCGACGATGGCGTCAAGACGTCGCGATTGCGGGTGAGCCATGCATTCCACTCCGCGCGGCTGGACCCGATGCTGGTGGAATTCCGCTCCGTGGCTGCGGGTCTGACGTATCGAGCGCCGACAGTTCCGATGGTGTCGAATGTTTCCGGTGCTGTTGCCGGGGCCGAGGTGACCGATCCGGGGTATTGGGTCGAGCAGGTGCGTGGTTGTGTGCGGTTCGCGCCTGGCGTGGAAACTCTCGTCGCAGCAGGGGCTCGGTGGTTCGTGGAGTTGGGCCCGGATGCGGTGCTGGCGTCGATGACTCGTCAGTGCCTGGCGGAACACCCGGACGTCGAGGCGGACTCGGTGGTAGCCGCCGCGTCTCGACGCACCGTCGACGAGGCGACGCAGTGCGTGACGATGTTGGGGCAAGCGCATACCGCCGGTGTCGACGTGGACTGGCGACCGTTGTTCGCGGGCCGGTCTCTGCGCCGGGTGTCGTTGCCCACATACGCGTTCCAGCGTCAACGGTATTGGTTGGAGCCGCTCAGCGATTACGCGACGCCGGGGTCGTCGGATCATCCGATCCTGACCGGCGTCGTGCCGTTGGCAGGCAAGGACGAATGGCTGTTCACCGGACGGGTGTCGTTGCGGACTCATCCGTGGCTCGCCGATCACGCGGTATTCGGCTCGGTATTGTTGCCCGGGGCCGGTTTTGTGGAACTAGCGCTGACCGCGGGAGCACGGTTGCGCACCGAGTCCGTCGAGGAACTGCTGCTCGAAACGCCGCTGCTGCTCGAGGACGGCGCCGCGGTCGATATCCAGCTGGGTGTCGAATCTGCCGATGCTGCGGGTCGACGCCGGTTCGTGATCCACTCTCGTGCGGTTTCCGACGGGAATTCGGATGCGGGCGAGTGGGCGTCGCACGCCAACGGCGTGCTGGCTCCAGCCGGTGAGACCGTTCCCGCGTGGGTCGAGTCGGGACGGGACGGATCGGCAGCGACCGAAGAATGGCCCCCCGCTGGGGCCGATCCGGTGCCGAACGACGGGCTTTACGACCACTTGGCGGACTTGGGGTTCGGCTACGGCGCCGCGTTCCAGGGGGTCACGTCGGTCTGGCGCGACGGCGACGATCTGCTCGCCGAGGTGTCGCTCGCGCCCGAAACCGATACTCAGGCGGCGGCGTTCGGGATTCACCCTGCGCTGTTGGACGCGGCCTTCCACGCGGCGATCCCTGAGCTGGCGCAAGAAATGCCCTCGGGTCGGCTGCCGTTGCCATTCTCTTTCGGCGGGGTGCGGTTGTACCGCGCCGGGGCGACGGCCGTCCGGGTTCGACTCGTGCGGTCGGGAGCTGGGCGGATGCGGGTCGTCGCTGTCGACGACACCGGATCGCCTGTGCTGAGCCTCGATTCGCTCGCCGCCCGCCCCGTGGATGCCAAGGCGCTGAACATGGGGGCCGGTCGTCGTGCGTCGCTGTCGGATGTCGAATGGGTGTCGGTGTCGTCAGGGTCTACCGGGGCGCCTGCGTCGACGGCGGTGCTCGGCGCCGCCAGCGTCGCGGGGGTCGATCGTCCTCGTGCCGGTCTCGTCGAGTTGCTCGAAGACGATGTGCCTGCGGAGGTCGTCGTGTGGTCGCCCGGCGAGGACGGTTCGACTGACGGTGACGTGGTCGTGCGGACGCGCACGTGGGTGCAGTCGGCGTTGGAGCTGTTGCAGACGTGGCAGGCCCAGGAGCGGTTGAGCGGCTCACGACTGGTAGTGCTGACGCGGGCAGCAGTGGGCGTGTCGGGCGAGTCGCCGGATCCGGCGGGCGCGGCGGTGTGGGGCTTGGTGCGGAGTGCGCAGTTCGAGCATCCGGGTCGGTTCGTCCTCATCGACGCGGGCGTCGATGAGGACGTGACGGTCGATGTGATCGCTGCAGCGGTGGGTTCGGACGAGCCTCAACTGGCTGTGCGCAGTGGTGCGGTGTGGGTGCCGCGATTGCGGCGGCAGACGGGGTCGGCCGTGGCGGACGGGTCGGCGTTCGGTGCGGGTGCAGTGTTGATCACCGGTGGCACCAGTGGTTTGGGAGCGGTGGTAGCTCGGCACGTCGTCGAAGCACACGGCGTGCGGCGATTGGTATTGGTGTCGCGACGGGGCGAGCGTGCCGACGGTGTGGCCCAGTTGGTGAATGAGCTGACGGCCGCGGGCGCGCAGGTGCGGGTCGCGGCATGTGACGTGAGCGACCGAGCGGCGTTGGCGGTACTGCTGGCGGAGTTGTCCGACGAGTTCGCACCGAGTGCGGTGATCCATTCGGCGGGCGTGCTCGACGACGGCACCATCGAATCGCTGACCGCCGAGCAGATGGATCGGGTGTTGGCGTCGAAGGCGGATGCCGCGTGGCATCTGCACGAGTTGACCAGCGATCGGCTGCTTTCGGCATTCGTGCTGTTCTCGTCGGTCGCGGGGGTGGTGGGCACGCCGGGGCAGGGCAACTATGCCGCCGCGAACGCGTTCCTGGACGCGCTGGCGTCGCGTCGGCGGGCAGCGGGCTTGCCCGCGGTGTCGATCGCGTGGGGATCGTGGAACCAGGCCAGCGGCATGACCAGCGGTCTGGGGAGTACGGCGATGGCGCGGATGGGTCGGCTGGGAGTGCGTCCGTTGGAGACGGCGGATGGCTTGGCGTTGTTCGATCGTGCGGTCGTCGCGGCAGCACCGGTGGTGGTCGGCACGGAGTTCGACACCGAGGCACTGTCGGTTCAAGCGCGCGAGGGGTCCCTGCCGCGGATGTTGCATTCGATCGTCACGGTGCCCGTGCGGCGGGCCGCGGACACGAGCGGGACGTTGGCGCGGCGGCTGGCTGCCGCCCCGTCGCAGGAGCGCGAGGCGATCGTGCTCGACGTCGTTCGTGAGCAGGTCGCCGGCGTGCTGGGGCACATCTCCGGTGACGCCATCGATGCCACCGCACCGTTCACTGAGCTCGGCTTCGATTCATTGGCCGGGGTGGAGTTTCGCAATCGCCTCGCCAAAGCCACCGGGGTGCAGCTGCCGTCGACGCTGGTGTTCGACCACCCCACCGCGGCGGCGGTGGCGGCGTTCGTGCGATCTCGTGTCGGCGACGTGGCTGCGGACACCGGCCGCGCCGTCGCACGGGTGACGCGTCGGATCCGTACCGACGAGCCGATCGCGATCGTCGGGATGAGCTGCCGGTATCCAGGCGGTATCACATCGCCGCAGGGATTGTGGGACCTGGTGGCGTCCGGAACGGATGCGATCAGCGAGTTCCCGGCCGATCGCGGCTGGGATCTGGATCGATTGTTCGATCCCGACCCCGACCACTCCGGCACGTCCTATCTCCGGCACGGGGGATTCCTCTCTGATGTCGCCGAATTCGACGCGGGGTTCTTCGGGATCGGTCCGCGTGAGGCGGCGGCGATGGATCCGCAGCAGCGGTTGTTGTTGGAAGCGTCGTGGGAGGCCTTGGAGGACGCGGGTATCGATCCGACCACGCTGCGGGGCAGCGACGCCGGTGTCTTCACCGGCGTTTCGTATCAGGATTACGAGGAGATCGCCAAGGCGGCGGGTGCGGCCGTCGAGGGATACGTCGGTACCGGTTCGGCGAGCAGTGTGGTGTCGGGGCGGGTCGCGTACACGTTGGGTTTGGAAGGCCCCGCGGTGACGGTGGACACAGCGTGCTCGTCGTCGCTGGTGGCGATCCATCTGGCGTGCCAGGCACTGCGGCAGGGTGAGTGCTCGATGGCGTTGGCGAGTGGAGCCCAAGTGATGTCGACGCCGTTCTTGTTCATCGAGTTCTCGCGGCAGCGGGGTTTGTCGCGGGATGGGCGGTGCAAGGCGTTTTCGGCGTCGGCGGATGGTGTGGGCTGGGCCGAGGGTGTGGGGGTGTTGGTCCTCGAGCGGTTGTCGGATGC
>NZ_JBFRFQ010000101.1:0-4349 GCF_052114905.1 Nocardia sp. 2TAF39 | reverse complement strand
AAAGGACACAGCATGAGCGGTCAAGCCCGGAGGCGGCAGCGAAGCGTAACCACGGAGAGCTCCGCTCATGCGAGAAAGGACACAGCATGAGCGGTCAAGCCCGGAGGCGGCAGCGAAGCGTAACCACGGAGAGCTCCGCTCATGCGAGARAGGACACAGCATGACCGACTTCCTGTCCACCGGCACGCTGCCGGAGGAGTACCGCGATCTCGCACTGACAGTGCGCGACTTCGCACGGTCGGTGGTCGCTCCCGTGGCCGCCGAACACGACGCGAATCACACTTTCCCCTACGAGGTGGTCGCCGGGATGGCCGAGATGGGGCTGTTCGGCCTGCCGTTCCCCGAGGAGTACGGCGGTATGGGCGGCGACTATTTCGCGCTGTGCCTCGCATTGGAGGAACTGGGCAAGGTCGACCAGAGCGTCGCCATCACCCTGGAGGCGGGCGTTTCCCTCGGCGCGATGCCGATCTACCGGTTCGGCAACGACAAGCAGAAGCAGGAATGGCTGCCGCGGCTGACCAGCGGCCGCACTCTTGCCGCGTTCGGGCTCACCGAACCGGGCGCCGGTAGCGACGCAGGCGGCACCAGGACCACGGCGGTCGCCGACAGTGGCGAGTGGATCATCAACGGCAGCAAGCAGTTCATCACCAATTCCGGCACCGACATCACCGAGCTCGTCACGGTGACCGCGGTGACCGGGCAGTCCGGCGGCAAGAAGGAGATCTCCACCATCCTGGTGCCCACCGACACGCCCGGTTTCGTCGCCGAGCCCGCGTATAACAAGGTCGGCTGGAACGCGTCGGACACCCATCCGCTCAGCTTCACCGACGTACGCGTGCCCGAGGAGAATCTGCTCGGCGAGCGCGGCCGCGGTTACGCCAACTTCCTGCGCATCCTGGACGAGGGCCGCATCGCCATCGCCGCGCTCTCGGTCGGCGCCGCGCAGGGCTGTGTGGACGAGAGCGTGCGCTACGCCAGGGAGCGCGAGGCGTTCGGCCAGGTGATCGGCCGCAACCAGGCCATTGCCTTCAAGATCGCCAGGATGGAAGCGCGGGCCCACGCCGCCCGCACGGCCTACTATGACGCGGCGGCGCTGATGCTGGCAGGCAAGCCGTTCAAGAAGCAGGCGTCCATCGCCAAACTGGTGGCCAGCGAGGCCGCGATGGACAATTCCCGCGACGCGACACAGATCTTCGGCGGGTATGGCTTCATGAACGAATACGCGGTCGCCAGACACTATCGGGACAGCAAGATCCTGGAAATCGGCGAGGGCACAACGGAGGTGCAGTTGATGCTGATCGGGCGGGAGCTGGGGCTGTGACGCAGCGGCGCGCGGTGGTACAGCGTGGGCTGTGGTTCGAGGAGTTCGACACGGCGGTGGTCTACGAGCACCGGCCCGGCCGCACCATCACCGAGGCGGACAACGTCCTGTTCACCACACTGACCATGAACACGCAGGCGCTGCACCTGGACGCGGCGTTCAGCGAGCAGCTGCCCCCGTTCAACCAGCGGCTGGTGAACTCGATGTTCACGCTGTCCACGCTGGTCGGGCTGTCGGTCGCGCAGCTCACCCAGGGCACCATCGTCGCCAACCTCGGCTTCTCCGAGATCGCGTTCCCCAAGCCGCTGTTCCACGGCGACACCATGTACGCCGAAACCGTGGTCACCGACAAACGCGAATCGAAGAGCCGCCCCGGCGAGGGCATCGTCACGTTCGCGCATACGGCACGCAACCAGCACGGCGACATCGTGGCCACCGCGGTCCGCAAGACGCTGGTCCGCAAGACCCCGGAGCCCGGCAGTAGCGTCCGGCCCGGCGGCGGCCCGCGCCACCACGCAGGGCGTGCGTATGCCGAAGGAGATACAGCATGAGCTGGCAGATGACGGGTCCAGCTTGGTTGTTCTGCCCGGCCGATCGGCCGGAGCGATATGCGAAGGCCGCCGCGGCAGCCGACGTGGTGATCCTCGACCTGGAAGACGGAGTCGCCGCCGGTGACAAGTTCGCGGCGCGTAAGGCATTGCTCGAGACGCCGCTGGATCCCGAGACCACGGTGGTGCGCGTCAACGCCGCGGGCACCGCGGAGCACACGCTCGATCTCGCGGCGCTGGCCGAGACCGGCTACCGACGGATCATGCTGCCGAAATGTGAATCCGCCGAACAGATCACGGCGCTGGCCGACCACGAGGTGATCGCGCTGATCGAGTCGCCGCTCGGAGCGCTCGAGGTCGGACGGGCCGTGACGGCCCGCAACGCGATCGGCGTGATGTGGGGCGCCGAGGATCTGATCGCCGGGCTCGGCGGCAACGCCAGCAGGCACGCGGATGGCAGTTACCGGGACGTGGCCCGCCACGTCCGGTCGACGACGTTGCTGGCCGCCAAGGCCTACGGGAAGTTCGCGCTGGACTCGGTATATCTGGACATCCGCGATCTGGACGGGTTGCGGGCAGAGGCGCTGGACGCGGTCGCGATCGGCTTCGACGCCAAGGTCGCGATCCATCCGAGCCAGGTTCCGGTGCTGCGGGCGGCATACGCGCCGCCCGAGGGCGAGATCGCCTGGGCTCGGCGGGTACTCGACGAGGTGCCGAAGCATCGTGGGGTCTTCGCCTTCGAGGGCAGGATGGTCGATGCCCCCGTGCTGCGGCACGCCGAGCAGATCGCGCGGCGCGCCGACCGTGCCTGACCACCGAGTTCGCACAGCCAGGAGGACTGCGATGCAACCACAATGGGTGCCGACCGAAGCAGACGTCGTGCAGGCGCGCATCACCGACTTCGCGGCGTTCGTCGCGAAGCGCACCGGGGTGCGGGCGCCGGATTACCACGCGCTGTGGCAGTGGTCGGTCGAAGACCTGGCCGGGTTCTGGCGTGCTCTGTGGGACTATTTCGAGCTCGGCGATGTTGCGGGCGAGGTGTTGGCGAACGCCGAAATGCCCGGTGCGCAGTGGTTCCCCGGCACCCGGCTGAACTACGTGGACCAGGTGATCCGTCAGGTGCGCAGCGACCGACCCGCGATCAAGGCGGTCAGCGAGGACGGTCCGATTCGCGAAGTGTCCTGGGCCGAATTGATCGACAGCACCGCCGCCTTTGCCCGCACCCTGCGCTCCCTCGGCGTGCGACCCGGCGACCGGGTGGTCGGATATCTGCCGAATATTCCCGAGGCGATCATCGCGTTTCTGGCCACCGCGAGCCTCGGCGCCGTCTGGAGCGCCTGCGGGCAGGACTATTCGCCGAAGGCGGCGCTGGATCGGCTCGGTCAGCTCGAACCGACCGTCCTGGTCACCGCCGACGGCTATCGCTTCGGCGGCAAGGCGCACGACAAGCGTGCCGACATCGCCGCACTACAGGCCGGGCTCGGCACGCTACAGGCCACCGTCGCGGTCACCCAGCTGGGGCTGGACGTGCCGTCCGCGATGCCGTGGCACGAGGCGGTCGACAACACCGAGGCCATGCCCGCGGTGATCACCACGGAGTCGGTCGACTTCGACCACCCGCTGTGGATCGTGTTCTCCTCCGGCACGACCGGACTGCCCAAGGGAATCGTGCACGGGCACGGTGGCGTGGTGCTCGAGCACCTCAAAGCCGTTGCCCTGCAATCCGACATCGGCCCGGACGACACGTTCTTCTGGTATACCAGCCCGAGCTGGATGATGTGGAACTTCCAGATCGCCGGCCTGCTGGTCGGTGCGACGATCATCTGCTACGACGGCAGCCCCACCTATCCCACGCCGGACGCGTTGTGGCGCATCACCTCCGAGGTCGGCGCTACCGTGCTCGGCACGAGCCCCGGCTACGTGCTCGCCTGCATCAAGGCGGGCTCCGTGCCACGCGCTGATCACGACCTGTCCACACTGCGCGCGGTCGGTATCACCGGCGCGTCGCTGCCTACCTCCTCGGCGCTGTGGCTCGGCACCAACGTCGGCGACCAAGTCCAGGTGTCCTCGATCAGCGGCGGCACCGACGTGGTGTCCGCGTTCATCGGCGGCGTGCGCACGGTGCCGGTGTGGCCTGGCGAGCTGTCGGCGCCGTTCCTCGGCGTCGCACTGGACTCCTTCGACGCCGCCGGACAGCCGGTGCGCGGCGAGGTCGGCGAACTCGTCGTTACCGCACCGATGCCGTCCATGCCAGTACGCTTCTGGCGCGACGACGACGGAAAGCGCTATCACGACGCGTATTTCGACACCTATCCCGGCGTCTGGCGGCATGGCGACTGGATCACCATCACCGACCGGCACAGCGTGATCGTGCACGGCCGCTCCGACTCCACCCTCAATCGGCACGGCATCCGGATGGGCAGCGCGGACATCTACCAGTCCGTCGAGCGCCTACCCGAGATCGCCGAAGCCCTGGTGAT
>NZ_JBFRFQ010000100.1:0-5288 GCF_052114905.1 Nocardia sp. 2TAF39 | reverse complement strand
CCCACCACACCACTACGCCGTGTCGGTGGATCGAGGCCTTAGGCTGAGCACCATGATTACCGCGATCGTCTTGATTCACGCCGACAACGGCCGCATCCCCGAGACCGCGCAGGCGGTCGCGGACACCGAGGGTGTCACCGAGGTCTACTCCTGCGCGGGTGATGTGGACCTCATCGCGATGGTGCGGGTGCGCGACCATGAGCAGATCGCCGAGGTGGTGACCGGTCGGATCGACAAGACCCCCGGCGTTCTGCGCACCACGACCCACATCGCGTTCAAGTCGTACTCGCGTGCCGAAGTGGAGGCGGGTTTCTCGCTCGGCGAGTAGTCCCCGGCGGCTCAGTCGTCGACCAACACGCCCTCGGCCGGAAAGAAAGGTGTGCCTATCCGGCGCGATATGCCGACCATGTCACCGGAGGATTCGGGCGAGCCGTACCCGCGGACGACGCTGGCGAGACACTGATGAGAGCGGAAGGTGGAGGGCCTCAGCTATCGCTGAGCGTCTGTGTCAGCTTCACCCAGCGCTCGAGCAGGGCGGCCGACTTGCCGGTGTCGATCGCCTCGGCGGCGCGTTCCATCCCAGCGGCGAGCGCGGCGTGCAGGTCCGCCTCGTAGGTGCCGGCGCCACGGGACCAGCCGTAGGCCACGATCGCGGCGGCCGAGTTCAGCAGCACGGCATCGCGGACCGCGCCACTGCCACCCGCGAACACGTCGCGGGCGACGCCCGCGTTCACCTCGGCATCGCCGCCGCGCAGCGCGTCCAGGTCGACGCGGGGGATGCCGATGCGGGTGGGGTCGATGGTCGTCTCGCTGATCTGTCCGCCGGACACGATCCACGCGGTGGTGGTGTCGGAGGTGGTGATCTCGTCCAGCCCGTCGTTGCCACGGACCACCAGCGCGCTCGCGCCGCGTTCGGCGAACACGCCCGCGATCACCGGGAGCAGTTCCGCGAACGCGCAGCCGACCAGCCCGGCCCGCGGCTGCGCCGGGTTGGTGAGTGGCCCGAGCACGTTGAACACGGTGGGGATGCCGATCTGGCTGCGCGCCGCGCCCGCGAATCGCAGGGCTGGATGGAACACCGGCGCGAAACAGAACCCGATGCCGACCTCGCGCACGCAGCGCGCTACCGCCTCCGGTCCGAGCGCGAGTCGCACACCCAGTGCCTCCAGCACGTCGGCGCCGCCGCTTTTGGACGACGCAGCCCGGTTGCCGTGCTTGACCACGGGTATCCCGGCCGACGCGACGACGATCGAGGACATCGTGGAGATGTTCACCGAGCCAGAGCGGTCGCCGCCGGTCCCGACGATGTCGACCGCGTCGCCCTCGATGTGCACCAGGCGGGCGTGGTTGAGCATGCCCGCGGCCAGGCCGGTCAGCTCCGTCGGCGTCGGACCCTTGATCTTCATGGCGACGCCGAACGCGGCGATCTGTGCGGTGGTGGCGTTGTCGGACATGATCTCGTTCATCGCCCACGCCGTGTCGTCCGCGGCCAGGTCGCCACCGTCGGCGAGGGTTCCGAGCACCTGGGGCCAGCTGCGCACGCTCATTCCACTTCTCCCGTCACACTGGTTCGCGCACCAGTTTGTCGGGAAGCAGCCTAGTCCGCGATCGGTTATAAGCGGGGGTTCGGTTGCAGGGCGTCCCAGCCGTCGGCGGTCCCGTCGTAACGTTGCGCGAGACCGGCCATACGCGAGCGCTCCTGCGAGCAGTGCAGCGCGTCGAGCAGTTGGACCCGCTGCAGGATCAGCGTCTCGAGTTCGTCGGTGCCCGGCCGGTCGACCTGCGGCGCGGGTGCGTATCCGTCCTGGGCGGCGATCGCGCGGACGGTCTCGACGTGCCAGGGCGGGATGCGCAGATGGTGCCGTAGCACCGCGGGTGCGTCCGGTGTCAGCGTGCCGGCCCGCTCCAGCGCCGCCGAACACGCCTCCGCGTCGTCGAAACTGGACGCGACCACCACCAGATCGGCACGGCTCGGGTCCAGTGTCGCTCGCTTGCCTCGCCCGAAGATCCGCCGCCACGGTCGCGATATCACATTGACCTCCATCTCAGCCTTTCCTTACCCTCGCCTGTCATGCTGGCGGTGCGTCCGTCCCGAGCCACGATCCCGGCGGGGTATACCGACGCCTGGTCGAGAGCCTGTCTGTCCGTGCGTTTTCCGACAGGGAGCGGCCAGTTTCCCACCCGGCTACTCCTGTCGTACTACGACGAGTCATACTTACCCCCGTGACGACCGCAGTAGGGACCCCAGGATCGGCCATTACCCAGCGTGTGCACTCGCTGAACCGGCCCAACATGGTCAGCGTCGGTACCATCATCTGGCTGTCCAGCGAGCTGATGTTCTTCGCCGGCCTGTTCGCGATGTACTTCGTCGCGCGCGCGCAGGCGCACGGAAACTGGCCGCCGGAACCGACCGAGCTGAACCTGAAGCTCGCCGTGCCGGTCACGACCGTGCTGGTCGCGTCGTCGTTCACCTGCCAGATGGGCGTGTTCGCCGCGGAGCGGGGCGACGTGTTCGGCCTGCGCCGCTGGTATGTCATCACGCTGATCATGGGCGCCATGTTCGTCGGTGGCCAGGGCTACGAGTACACGAACCTGGTCCGCGAGGGCACCTCGATCGCCAGCAGCGCCTACGGCTCGGTGTTCTACATCACCACCGGTTTCCACGGTCTCCACGTCATCGGTGGTCTGATCGCATTCGTGTTCCTGCTGGTCCGCACCAAGGTCAGTAAGTTCACCCCCGCTCAGGCCACCGCGGCGATCGTCGTCTCGTACTACTGGCACTTCGTCGACATCGTGTGGATCGGGCTGTTTGCCACGATCTACTTCGTCCGCTGAGCCGGCCAAACTCCACAAGCCTTTTGCACAAGTCGGTTCCGTCTACTTCAAAGGGACACAGATGAGTTCATCTCCCCCGTCAGCGCCAGAGCCCGCGAGCCCCGGGAACGGCGAGGCCAGCAAGACGCGCAGGCAGCGCCGCGTTCGCCGTCGCATCGCGGGCGGGCTTGCGTTGCTGGTGGGCCTCGTCGGAGCAGGCTTCCTGGCATCAGCGCTGACGCCGGACCCGCAGCGCGCGACCGCGAAGGAAGACCAGTCTGCGCTGATCCGCGAGGGCCAGCAGCTCTACGACACCTCCTGCATCACCTGCCACGGCGCGAACCTGCAGGGTGTGGCGGACCGCGGTCCCAGCCTGATCGGCGTCGGCGAGGCGGCCGTCTACTTCCAGGTGTCCTCCGGACGCATGCCGATGGCCCGCAACGAGGCCCAGGCGCAGCGCAAGCCACCGAAGTTCGACGCGCACCAGACCGACGCGCTGAGCGCGTACGTGGCGGCCAACGGCGGCGGCCCGACCGTCATCCGCGACGCGAACGGTGCGATCGCGCAGGAGTCGCTGCGTGGCCCGGACGTCGCCCGTGGTTCCGAGCTGTTCAGATTGAACTGCGCGTCCTGCCACAACTTCACTGGACGCGGCGGCGCGCTGTCCTCCGGTAAGTTCGCGCCGCCGCTGGAGCCTGCCAGCGAGCAGCAGATCTACGCCGCGATGCTCACCGGTCCGCAGAACATGCCGAAGTTCTCCGACCGTCAGCTGAGCCCGGAGGAGAAGCGCGACATCGTCGCCTACGTCAAGAACGCGACCGAGGAGCACAGTCCGGGCGGCTGGGATCTCGGCGGGTTCGGCCCGGCGACCGAGGCTCTTGTCATCTGGGTGGTCGGCATCACGCTCGTCGTCGGCGCCGCGATGTGGATCGGATCCAGGTCATGAGCGAGCGAACAAAGGGCACAGCSGAGTTCTCGGTCATGGCGGAGCCGAGCGCCAGCGAGGTGGAGGCATGAGCGAGCGCAGCGAGCGAACAAAGGGCACAGCCGAGTTCTCGGTCATGGCGGAGCCGAGCGCCAGCGAGGTGGAGGCATGAGCGATAAGGAGCGAGACGACATGGTTCGGCCGGATGAGGGCCACGACGCTGAGCCGTCGAACGAGCAGTCGGCGCACACCACCCCGGCGGAGCCGACGGAGGCGGAACTGGACGCGATGTCGCGCGACGAGCTGGTCGCGCTCGGTACCGAGCGCGACGGTGTAGACGTCGCCTACCGGCGAGAGCGCTTCCCGGTCCCGGGCACACGTGCGGAGAAGCGCGCCGAGCGTGCGGTGGCCTTCTGGTTCGCCGTATCCGGCATCGCGGCGGCCGTGCTGGTCGGCGTGTTCCTGTTCTGGCCGTGGGAGTTCAAGGGCAAGGAAGAAGAGGGCCACGGGCTCTACTCCCTGTTCACCCCGCTGGTCGGCCTCAGCTTCGGTATCTCGGTGCTGGTCATCGGCGTCGCGGTGGTGCTGATCCGCAAGCTGTTCATCCCGGCGGAGCTGTCCATCCAGGACCGGCATGACGGTCCGTCGCCCGAGGTCGAGCGACGGACCCTGGTCGCCGAACTGCAGGACGCGCTGGACACCTCGACCCTCGGTCGCCGCAAGATGATCACTCGCACCGCGGGCGCCGGCGTCGGCGTGCTGGGCATCGGCGCTCTGCTGGTGTTCGTCGGCGGCATGATCAAGAACCCGTGGGCGAAGGGCGACAAGTCGCCGCTGTGGGTCTCGGGCTGGACTCCGGACTTCCCGGGCGAGACCGTCTTCATCCGACGCGACACCGGTCGCCCGGAGGATATCGTGCTGGTGCGTCCCGAGGATTTGGACGCGGGCGCCATGGAGACGGTGTTCCCCTGGAAGGAGAAGTGGCGCGGCGACGAGCACGCGACTCTGCAGTCGCTGCGCGGTATCCGCAACGCTGTCATGCTGATCCGCCTGCGCACCGACGACGCGCAGAAGGCGATCAAGCGCAAGGGGCAGGAGAGCTTCAACTACGGCGACTACTTCGCCTACTCGAAGATCTGCACCCATCTCGGCTGCCCGACCTCGCTGTTCGAGCAGCAGACCAACAAGATCCTCTGCCCCTGCCACCAGTCGCAGTTCTCGGCGACCGAATGGGGTAAGCCGGTCTTCGGTCCCGCCGCTCGCGCACTGCCGCAGCTGCCGATCACCGTCAACGCTGAGGGGTTCCTGGTCGCCAACGGCGACTTCATCGAGCCGCTCGGCCCGGCCTACTGGGAGCGTCGCTCATGAGCCCTTCTGTGGCAGCCCAAGCCAACGAGGCGGACGAACGGTATCGCGCCGCCGCCTTCATGAAACGGTCGATCAACAAGGTCTTCCCGACCCATTGGTCGTTCCTGCTGGGTGAGATCGCGCTCTACAGCTTCATCATCTTGTTGCTGTCGGGTGTGTATCTGACCTTGTATCTGACCTT
>NZ_JBFRFQ010000099.1:0-5384 GCF_052114905.1 Nocardia sp. 2TAF39 | reverse complement strand
GCGAGCAATGGTTTGACCGCGCCGAATGGTCCGTCGCAGGAGCGGGTGATCGCCTCGGCGTTGGCGGCTGCCGGGTTGGAGCCGGCTGATGTGGATGTGGTGGAGGCGCATGGGACGGGCACACCGTTGGGTGACCCGATCGAGGCGCAAGCGTTGATTGCGACATACGGCCAGGGTCGTGCAGAGCCGTTGTGGGTCGGGTCGTTGAAGTCGAATATCGGGCATGCACAGGCCGCGTCGGGCGTCGGAGGCGTGATCAAGCTCGTGCAGTCGATGCGGCACGAGACATTGCCGAAGACGTTGCATGTGGATGCGCCGTCGCCGCATGTGGATTGGTCGGCGGGGTCGGTGCGGTTGCTGACGGAGGAGCGGTCGTGGCCCGCGGGTGAGCGGGTGCGTCGGGCGGGCGTGTCTTCGTTCGGGATCAGCGGTACCAACGCGCACCTCATCCTCGAGGAAGCTCCCCCGGGCCCGGAGCGCGCGGTGGAGCCGGTCGCGGCAGACACGCCGCCCGTAGTTTCGGGACGAGTGCCGTTGCTGGTGTCGGCGAAATCCGAAGCGGGACTGCGTGCGCAGGCGGCTCGACTACGCGAATGGTTGGTGGCGCATCCGGAAGCGGAACCGGTGGACGTGGCCCATTCACTGTTGACGACGCGAGCCCGATTGGATCGGCGCGGGGCGGTCGTCGCAGGCGACCGGGACGCCATGCTGGCCGGCTTGGCGGATCTGGCCGCGGGTTCGGCCTCGCCGGGCGTGGCCGAGGGCACACCGGCCAGAGGCAAGATCGCATTCCTGTTCACTGGACAGGGGGCGCAGCGTGTCGGTATGGGCGCCGGGCTGTATGCGGCGTTCCCAGTGTTCGCGTCGGCGTTCGACGAGCTGTGCGCGGAGTTCGATCGGTTGCTGGCACCCTCGTCGCAGGACGTCTCGTTGAAGGACATCATCTTCGGCGACGCGGGCGAGGATCTGCTGCATCGGACGGAGTACACGCAGCCTGCGTTGTTCGCCTACGAGGCGGCGTTGTTCCGGCTCATCGAGTCGTTCGGGATTATCCCGGACGTGCTCATCGGGCATTCGATCGGCGAGCTGGTCGCCGCGTACGCGGCCGGGACGTGGTCGGTGGCCGATGCCTGCGCGCTGGTGGTTGCGCGGGGCCGGTTGATGGGAGCGTTGCCGGCCGGCGGTGCGATGCTTGCCGCCGCGATCACGGAAGAGCGAGCGGTCGAGGCCATCGCTCGGTTCGGTGAGCGGCTGTCGATCGCGGCGGTGAACGGCCCGTCTTCGATCGTGGTTTCCGGTGATGAGGACGCCATCGCGGAGCTGGAGCCGATTCTCGTCGCGGACGGGGTCAGGACTTCACGGTTGCGGGTCAGCCACGCTTTCCATTCCGCATGGATGGATCCCATGCTGCCGGAATTCGAGACCGTTGCCGCTGAGGTGACGTACGGTCGTCCGCTGTTGCCGGTGGTGTCCAACGTGTTCGGCATGGTCGGAGGCGAGGCTTTCGCCGAACCGATGTACTGGGTCGGTCACGTGCGCGACACGGTCCGTTTCGCGCACGGCGTCGACGCCTTGGTGGACATGGGGGTTCGGCGGTTCCTGGAAGTGGGCCCCGACGCCGTGCTGGCGGCGATGACCCGGCAGTGCCTGCCGGAGGAAATCGAATCGAAGTCGTTGGTGGCGGCCTCAGGTCGGCGCGGCGCCGACGAGGTGACGCAATTCCTGACGTTCCTCACGCACGCCCACAACGCTGGCATCGACGTGGACTGGGAGCCGTTGTTCGCCGGTCGGTCCCCGGTGCGGGTTTCGTTGCCGACGTATGCGTTTCAGCATCAGCGTTACTGGCTGGAGGCGGCTCGTCCGGTTGTGCTGGGAAGTGTCGAGCATCCGATCCTGATGGATGCGGTGCCGGTGGCAGGCAAGGACGAATGGCTGTTCACCGGAAAGCTGTCGGACGCCGGTCATCGGTGGATCGCCGATCATGTGGTGTTCGGGACGGCGGTGGTGCCTGCGACGACCTACCTGGAGTTGGCGTCGGCGATCGGTGTGCGGCTGGGCGTGCACACTGTCGAGGAACTGCTGCTGGACATACCGCTGGCTTTCGGGGATCACCCTGTCGATCTGCAGGTCGGTGTCGGGGAGCCCGATCCTGATGGTCGGCGACGCTTCACGATCTACTCCAGGGCCGAGCGGAACGACGATGTCGACGCGTGGGTGCCGCATGCCCGCGGTGTGCTGGCGGGTCCCGCCTCGACAGCGGACGCCGCACCGAGATGGGACGAGCCGGTCTGGCCGCCTGCGGATGCGGAGCAGCTCGATGTGCAGGTTCTGTATCGGCGTATCGCGGGTCTGGGACTGGAGTACGGGCCGGTGTTCCGTGGGGTGCGCGCGGTGTGGCGGCGTGGGGAGGAGATGTTCGCCGAGGTGTCGTTGGACGAGGCCACGGCTGGGCAGGCGTCGGGGTTCGGGATTCATCCGGCGCTGTTCGACGCGTGCCTGCACCCCTCTCTCGACTTCGTCATGGAGGACATCCCCGCGGGTCGGGTTCCGTTGCCGGTGTCGTTCGGCGGCGTGCGATTGTCGCGCACAGGTTCCGGGCCGGTCCGGCTTCACGCGGTCCTGCTGGGCGGCTATCGGGTTCGGATGGACGTGGTGGACGAAGCGGGCGAGCCGGTGGTGAGCGCGGACTCCATCGTGGTGCATCCCGTTGAGCGCCGTACGGTGGACCGCGTTCGGGCCGGCGGTACCTCGCCGCTGTACGGCATGGAGTGGGTGACGGTGCCAGCGCCCTCGCGTGGGGACAGTGGGTCTATGGCGGTGCTCGGCGACGGGAGTGTGCCGGGGATCGATAGTCGATTCGCCGGGGTATACGAACTGGCGGCCGCCGATCACGTTGCGGGATCAGTTGTCTGGGTGGTCGAGGGCGACGAAGACGAATCAGGCGTCGGGGATGGCACGCAGGCAAGTGGGCGGACAGTGAAAGCGGCTTTGGGGCTGTTGAAGTCGTGGCTGTCGGACTCGCGGCTCGCTGAGACGCGGTTGGTCGTGGTGACGCGGAATGCACTGGGCCTGCCGGAAGAGTCGCCCGATCCGGTGTCCGCGGCTGTTGCGGGGTTGGTGCGCAGCGTGCAGGCGGAGCATCCGGGTCGGATCGTGGTGCTCGACCGCGATGGCGAGATCGACGCAGGGGTGGTGTCGGCGGTCGTGGCTGCGGGTGAGCCGCAGGTGGCGGTGCGGGATGGTCGATTGTCGGCGCCGCGGTTGCGTCGAGAATCGGCGTCGACCGATGCGGCCGGGATGTCCTTCGGGGCCGGGACGGTGCTGGTGACCGGGGGTACCAGCGGGCTGGGTGCGATCGTGGCGCGGCACTTGGCGGCGGAGCACGGGGTGCGCCGGCTGTTGCTGGTGTCGCGGCGTGGTCGCGATGCCGAGGGTGTGGCGGAGTTGGTGGCGGAGGTGTCCGCGCTGGGCGCGGTGGTTGACGTGGCGGCGTGCGATGTGGCGGATCGAGGTGCGGTCGAGGCGATGCTGGCGGGAATCCCGTCGGAGTTTCCGCTGTCCGGGATCGTCCACGCGGCGGGCGTAGTGGATGACGGCACCGTAGAGACCTTGACCGCCGAGCAGGTGGATCGGGTGTTCCGTCCGAAGGTGGACGGGGCATGGTTGTTGCACGAATTGACGCGCGATTCGGATCTGTCGGCGTTCGTGGTGTTTTCGTCGGTTGCGGGGGTGGCGGGTTCGCCGGGGCAAGGCAATTACGCGGCGGCGAATGCGTTCGCGGATGCGGTGGTTCGGCTGCGGCGGGCGGCAGGCCTGCCCGGTGTGTCCGTGGCCTGGGGGCCGTGGAACGCAGGCAGCGGGATGACGGGCGACTTGGGTGAAGCCGGGCTGGCGCGGTTGCGGCGGTTGGGTTTTCGCGCGCTCGCCGACACCGACGGGCTGGCGTTGTTCGATGCGGCAGTCGCAGCGGACGTGGCGCTGGTGGTGGGTGCTGAGTTCGATGCGGCGGGATTGGCGGAGGAGGCCGAGACGGGTTCGCTGCCGAAGGTGCTGAGTTCGCTGGTGTCGGTGCCTGCGCGGCCGCGCGTCGACGGCGGGTCGCCGGTGGGGCGGCTCGCGTCGGCGTCGGCCCGGGAGCGCGACGAGGTGGCGCTGGCAGTGGTGCGTGAGCAGGTGGCAGCGGTGTTGGGGCACGCCTCCGTCGAGGCGATCGATGCGGAGGTTCCGTTCACGGAACTGGGTTTCGACTCGTTGGCCGGTGTGGAGTTCCGTAATCGGCTCACCAAGGCCACGGGATTGCAGCTGCCCTCTACCCTCGTCTTCGACCACCCCACCGCCCGTGCAGTGGCGACATTCATCGTGTCCCGGCTCGGCGACGCGCCCGACGCCGAACGGCGGACGACGAGAACCGTCCGCCGAGTACGGACGGACGAACCGATCGCGATCGTCGGGATGAGCTGCCGTTATCCCGGCGGCGTCGGGTCTCCGGACCAGTTATGGGATTTGGTGGCGTCCGGCACGGACGCGATCACGCCCTTCCCCTCGGACCGCGGCTGGGACCTCGAGCGGCTGGTCCACCCAGACCCGGACAAGCCTGGAACCACCTATGTCCGGGAAGGCGGATTCTTGACCGAGGCGGGTGCTTTCGACGCCGGTTTCTTCGGTATCAGTCCACGCGAGGCGACGGCCATGGATCCGCAGCAACGGCTGATGCTGGAGTCCGCCTGGGAGGCGTTGGAGGACGCGGGTATCGATCCGGTGACGTTGCGCGGCAGTGAAACCGGTGTGTTCGTCGGTGCTACTCCGTCGGGCTATGCCGAGCGGGTGGTCGGCGAACACGAAGGTTTTCGGATGACCGGAAATTCGGACAGCGTGATCTCCGGCCGGGTCTCTTACGTGTTCGGTTTGCAGGGACCGGCGATGACGGTGGACACGGCGTGCTCGTCGTCGCTGGTGGCGCTGCACCTGGCGTGCCATGCGTTGCGGCAGGGAGAAGCGCCGCTGGCACTGGCAGGCGGTGTCACGGTCTCAGGAAGCCCGGAGTTGTACGTGGACTTCGCGCGCCAGCGGGGCCTGGCCGCTGATGGGCGGTGCAAGTCGTTCTCCGCCGGCGCGGATGGTGTTGGGTGGKCSGAGGGTGTGGGGGTGTTGGTCCTCGAGCGGTTGTCGGATGCKCGGCGGTTGGGGCACAACGTCCTTGCCGTGGTCCGGGGTTCGGCGGTGAATCAGGACGGCGCGAGCAATGGTTTGACCGCGCCGAATGGTCCGTCGCAGGAGCGGGTGATCGCCTCKGCGTTGGCGGCTGCCGGGTTGGAGCCGGCTGATGTGGATGTGGTGGAGGCGCATGGGACGGGCACACCGTTGGGTGACCCGATCGAGGCGCA
>NZ_JBFRFQ010000098.1:0-5641 GCF_052114905.1 Nocardia sp. 2TAF39 | reverse complement strand
ACCGGTCCGCCTCCCCGGTCAAACTCTCCGGAACCGGCCGCCCCACCGCCGCCCACGCACCCCGCCCCGCCACCGGCACACACTGCATCTCCGCCCCCGAGGCGTGGATGGCAGCGAACTCGTATGAAGCCGTGGCGATTTCGGAGTCTAGTTCCGCGGACCGAATCGTCGCCTCCGCGGGCGGTTCGCCGATCACGATTCCGAATTCGGGGCGCTGCGCAGTCGGCTCCGACTCGCTCGGATACGCCAGGCTGCGGATGACGCCGAGAACCCGCCGGAAGACGTCCCGATCGGCCGGGACCATGCCGGCGAGCACCTGCTCGACAGCCTCGAGCTCTATCTGCGCCCTATCGGCGATCGCTTGCGGGTCCGCCACAACCGTCCGCAGTTGCTCCGGGATGCCCTGCCAGCCCAATTGCACTGCGGCAGCGAGGATTGCCAGCTCCTTCGCGTTGCCGGCCAGCTCCTTCTTGCGCAATACCGACTCGACCGTCGCCACACCGCGGGCACCGGCAGCGGTCCGGACGTGCCCGGCGCTCACCTCGAACTCAGTCGCTGTCGCGGTGGTGGACAACTCCAGTCCGTGCTGCCGCGCGGCGGCCCGGATTCGCCGCAAACGACCCGCCGGCACCGGATGTCCCTCGACGGCAGCGGCAACCAACCGCACCGAAACGCCCGCTTCGGCCGCGACAGCCTGCCACAGCGGCAACTGCGGCAGCTGCAGGCCCACCAACCGAGCAGCCAGATAGGCCACCAACTGCTCCGGACCGATCTCCACCAGCTGGTTGTTCTTCAACCTGCTGACCGACGAGTTGTCGACATCTGCCAGCCAGGACACCGCCACCGCGGACTTCGGCTTCGGCACGGTGTAGTCGAGCTCGGCGGCTGCCCGGCGGATCGCCTGTTCGGTCACCGGGTTTACGTCGCGGCCTGCCAACAGGTCGCGCACATCCGACCGCTTCACCTTGGCCTTGGCAGCTACCTGGTTGGCCTTCGAGGCTTCCGGCAACGCCACCGCACCACTGCGCGTCACGAGCCGTTTCGGTGCGGGCTCGACGCTACCGTCGCCATTCGCCAACGATTGCGGCGACGGTAGCGTCCGGCTTCCCTCGGCGCGGCGCTGCTCCACCAAGCGCACCATGGCGTCCAACACCGACCGGCCGTCTCCCGACAGCGGCGACTGCCTGCCGCCCAACACTTCTCGCACCGTCCCATCGGAAAGCCCCGCGGCGACGGCTATGGCATTTGCGGAGATGTCCAACTCGGAGAACTGGATGGGAAGGCCGGTGCCACGCAAGTAGATGTCGACCGCGAACACCATCCAATCCCGCTGCTCGATCGGCAGGTCGAGAGCGAAATGCACCCGACGCACCGTGTCGACGTCGACCCCCGCCGCCCGAGCCACCGTCTCGTGGTCCGCCGGTGTAATCGGCTGAGCTTCCGCTGCAATATTTTCCGGCATTTCCAGACCCTGGCGCGACGCGGCCCTCCGCAGCAGTCCGCGCAACTGTGTCGCGATCGGATGCCCCGTGACTGCCGCGGCCACCACCCGGGCGGTCGGCAACCCAGCCTCCTCGGCAACCACGGTCCACAGCGGCAGCTGCGGTAGCGCGAAACCGAGTTCAGCAGCCATCGCATTCAAGTGCACCGCGTACTCGGGCGACAGCAACAACTCCTGCACATACGGCGGCAGCGACTGCCAGACCGCTTCGTCACCGACGTTGATCCGAGTGCCTGCCACCTGCGGCAAGCCCAGTCCCCGCAGCGCGGTGACCACGGTGCCGATCGGATCGTTGGGCCAGGGCAGCTGCGCCGCCTCGGCGGAGTCGATCTGCCGGGCTGCCGGCCGCCACCGGCGCAACTCCGCGGCGGTGCGCAGCCCGGCCACCGCGCCTAGTCCAGCGCTGCGGCTTTCGGTCAGCACCAACCGTGGCTCGGCCGCGGGGTCGGTGTGCTCGGTCAAGAATTGCGCGATGGCACCGGCCCGCTTCGCATGCGGCGCGGATACCAGAACCGACAACGACTCCGTGCCCTGCTTCGCCCGCAACGCCGCCATCTTCATGGTCTGCAGCAGATCCGGGTCTGCCGGACCGAACCCGGTGGTGCTGTGCCGCACCACATGCGCAGGTCCGGAGGCGATATGCACATCCGCCCACTCGGTGACCTTGTCGTCCTCGGCACGCCCGTGCCCGACCACCAACATCGTCGTGCCGCTGCTGCCGGGTAGCGCGAAGCTCAGCAACCGCACCAATGGATGTCCGGGCAGCTGTGCGGCCCAGATCTCGGCCGCGGTGAGCCGGTGCACCCAGGCATCCAACTCCTGCGACCGGGCCCGGTTCTCCGCTGTCGGTTCTTCGCGTCGTACCTGTGTCCATTCCAACGCCAGCCGAGCCCGGTGCACCTGGTCGGCCAGCACATCCGGCAGCTGCGGCTCGTCCTCGAGCATCTCATCGGCCATGGTGTGCAGGATCAACTGCCGCTTCGGCTCGTCGAGGGCCTGCCACAACCGCTGCAACACCTGGGCGCGCGGCTGCGCATCGGAGGTTGCCGCATCCACCCGACTACGGAAGGCATTCCAGGCGGTCTCCCCGGCCGCATAGTCCACCACCGCATCAAGATCGATCGGCAACACCGGCCGTGGGGTGATGTCTCCGACTATTGCCGGGTCACCTGCCATCGGCTGGATGGCATCGATAATCGCGGTACCTTCCGGTGTCTCCGGGGCGAGCCAGCCGTCGAGGAACATTTCAACCGTAGCCTCGCTCCGCCCGGCTGCCGCGGCCACCTGCCCGGTACGTCCGCGCACTTCACTCAACTCACCAGGCAGCCGGTGGTAGCGCAGCTGGAGCGCTGCGCCCAGCGCACGACGGTGGAACTGGTCGTCCACCGGCTGCTGCCGGGAGACCACCGCCTCCACCGTTGCCACCGAAACTCCGGCCGCGGCAGCAACTTCCGCCGTCGTTGTCCGGGGATGCGGGTACGGGTAGGCATCCGGGTCGACCGCGACCGTCGACGGCAAAGTCAGCCCGTGCTCCACCGCGGCGGTGGTCACCAGAGCGGCTACGTCCGGTCGCACCGGGATGCCCTTCAGCACGCACAGCACCGTGTCCACCGGCAGCCCTGCCTCCACCGCCACTGCCCGCCACAGCGGCAGCTGCGGTACCCGGACATAGCCGAATGCCACTGCCGCCGCCTGCAATTGCGCTGCGGCCTCTGGATCCACTTCACCACCGGCCAGCCAGCGCACGACGACGTCGGGCGCGACGTCCCGTGCCGCCGCTCGCGACTCGACCCGCGAACGTATGCCCGCCACTTCCCGCGGATCCACCGGCGTCACAGTTTCCAATGCCCGGGTATCGCCGCGTGGACTGCCGAACAGTTCGGCGATCAGGTCTTGGTCACCGGCTTCGGTAACGACATCGTGCGTCGCACCGAAAGCGACCGGCGTAATCGGTTTGCTGTTGACCCGAACACTGATCGCGCCGCTGCGCTCGGTATAGGTGAACTTGGTCTTGTCGGGTTTGTGCGCGGCCGGAGTGAAGGTCAGCGTTATCGATCGGTCGTTCACCGCTCCAGCCAGCTCGATATTCACCTCGAGCTCGCCGTATTCCGACGCCGTCAGCTCCTCGAGCTTGCCCGACATGGCCTCGACCGCAATGTCGCGATCCCCGAAGTCCCGCCAGCCGCCGACCATCTCGATCAGCCGCACCACCGCGTGCCGGCGAACCTGGTCTGCTTCGGCCAATTTCAGCATGATCTTGGCCTCGCCGTCGTGCGGATCCACCTCGAACACCAGATCGTTGCCGATAACGACGGACACGACGCCGAGAACGCTGAGCCGCCAGGCCGCGTCGGTGGGCAGCGCCGAGAAAAGTTCCAGCAGCCAATCCCGGGTGTCCTGGTCGAAATGCGTCTGACGGTCGAGCCACACAGTCCGCCTGGCGGCCACGACGCGGGTCCGGTCGAAACCGAGTTCCTCGGCTACCCGCTGCAGCTGCTGCGCGAGCTCGGCATCCACTTCGCTGCCGACCAGCCAGGTCTCGACCACCTCGGTCGGCACCTGATCCGCCCAGACTCGCGCCCGGAACTGCTCCAGCAGCGATATCACTGCGTAGGCATCGCCGTCCCGCGCCTTAGCGACGAGCTCCTCCGGTCGCACGAACTGCGGCTCATCGGTCGTGGCATTGAACAGATTGAGCAGATCAGATCGAATCGTTGTCATCCCCCGCGCGCCACCGCGGCCACCGCGGTCCAGCTCGGCCATTTTCCCTTCACGCTCGCCGTAGCGCAGCGTCCGGTGATCGCCGCCGTCGACCTGGATCCCCAGTTCCAGTCGACGGTTACCCATCATGTTTGTCGCGTCATTCGCTTCCGGGCCGCGCACCTCGACGGTCACCGTGGCCGTGCCGAATTCCGACTCCTGCAATGTGTCCAGCTCTGCCAGCAGGGCTCGCCCGGATGTAGCACGCTCGTCGTGCCATGCCCAGGCATCCATCAGCCCGATCGTCCGACGCAGCATGTCTATCCGGGCCGGGTCGGCGCCGGACATCTGCACTCTGAATTTGATCGACGAGTTACCGGGATGCATGACCACGGCCAACAGCAGCGCGTCCTGCGCATCCCAGATGTTCAAGGTGCCTGCCTGCTCATCGGTGACCATTGTCGACACTTCGAGCCGACCGCCCTGTTGCACCAATTCCCCAGCGAACTTCCGCGCAAGTGCTCGGGCGGCCGAGTCGATGCTCCACACCAACGGCACCGGTTGCGCGTTCTCCGGCAGCAGCCCATTTGTTTCGGTGAGCAGCCGGCCCTTCTTGTCCCGCTTGGGCCGGGTGAAGAATTCACCGAGCACGTGTCCCGGCTCCCCAGTGATCTTCGAAACCCCCGGGCCGGTTCGGGTGGGACCGCGCTGTGCCGTAGCAATGTTCTCGTCGGTAAGCCTGCCCGACTTCTCGGAGTATTCGAACTGCACCCCCATCCGCTTGGTTCGGACCTCGAGAACCAATCGCCGCTCCGGCGCGTGATCATGCACTGTGGCCGTCACTGTCCCGTCGCCGTACTGCTCCGCCAGCAACTCGTCGAGCCGGGTATTGACAGTGGCCAGGGCGGTGTCACGGGCCGCATGGTCGGTCCAGGCCCCGATCAGCCCGACCACCCGGCGGGCAAGTTCCTCCCGAGCCGAGTTCCCCTCGACCAGACGCGCCCGAACCATGATCTTCTGCTCACGGTCGCGCAGCGCCACCTCGAACGCGACACTTCCACCCGTATCGGCGATGTCCAGGAAGCCGTACCCTGAGCTCATCTCCCGGCCCACCCCGAATCGGAAATCACCGTTCACCAGCTCCTCGGCCAGCACACGCGTCCACGTCAGCATCTCGGGGTCGATCTCGGTGGCGCCATCGAGAATTACGCCGATCCGCTGCCGGGCCTCCGCCGGGGTAAGTACCTCATCCGGCCCCCGCCGCGGCGGAGTGCCACGCCCGACCTTGACATCCTCTACCGCCGCCGCCACGTCGGCACCCAGCAGCTGCGCCACATGAGCGGGCAGCGCCCCGTCGGGGCGTACCGGCACATCCGCGGACTCCCGCCCGGTCACCGTCACCCCCAGAACCGTCAGCGGGTCCTGCACCGAAACCCAAAC
>NZ_JBFRFQ010000097.1:0-6157 GCF_052114905.1 Nocardia sp. 2TAF39 | reverse complement strand
AACATCGGACCGATGAGCTGCACTCCCACCGGCAGACCCTCGGGGGAGCGGCCAGTAGGTATCGCGGTGGCGGGCAGGCCGGGCATGGTGGCCAGACCGGCCCAGACGAGCTGGTCGAAGTACGGGTATTCGACGCCGTCGATGTCGATCCGGCGTTCCAGCACATCGGGGTTGTGGTTGTGCGGGAASGCGGGAGTGGGCGTGATCGGRCACACCACGGCATCGAACTCGGCGAAGAGCTGCCGCCAGCCGTGGCGGTGGAGYTCGCGACGGTTGTTCGCYTCSAYCCAGTCGCGGTGRCTGARCACCATGSCGCGCAGCCGCGCCGCATCGAGACTCYGGTCGTCYGCGYTCAGKSCGGCGGCGYGGGTCYGCAGCTGCTCGTACCCATCGACGGGAAAACGTGCAACGGAGCCCGAAAACAAAAACTGCATGTAGAGCGTCGCGGCGTCGGTCAGATCGGGCAGCAGCGGACTGTGCCGTGCGACGCGGGCGCCGCCGTCGACAAGCGCCTCGGCCACCCGGTTCACGCCCGCCTGCACCGCGGGCCCGGTGGGAATGAGCGGATGCTCGTCGAGGACCAGGACACGGAAGTCGCCGAGCCGCTCATGGCGCGCGGGCGGCAGGCTCGCGTCGTACGCGACGCCGTGCGTGAGCGGATCAGGTAAGGCCATCACATCGAGCAGGAGTGTGAGGTCGCGGGCGGTGCGCGCCATCGGACCGACGACGGCAAGGTCGAGATCGGTCGGCAGTGCCGGCGCGGGCGGCGCGACCATGCCACGGGTCGCCGCCAGACCGAGCGTGGGCTTGTGTGCGTAGATACCGCAGAAATGCGCGGGGGTGCGTAGCGAACCGGCGAGGTCGGAGCCGATGGACAGCGCGCCGAATCCGCACGCCAATGCCGCCGCTGATCCGCCGGAGGACCCGCCCGACGTGCGAGCGTGATCCCACGGGTTGTTGGTGGTGCCGTAGATCTCATTGAAGCTCTGGATATCTTGCAGCCCCAACGGCACATTGGTCTTCCCGAGCACGACCGCGCCGGCGGCCTTCAGCCGTGACACCTGTACCGCGTCCTCGGCCGGCACATAGTCCCGGTGCATCGGCATGCCCCAGGTCGTGGGCAGCCCGGCGATGTTGTAGGACTCCTTGACCGTCACCGGAATGCCGAGCAGCGGCCAGTCCTCGCCACGGGCGCGCGCCTGGTCGGCATCGCGCGCGGCGGCCCGCGCGCGGTCGAAATCCGGTACACAGATCGCGTTGATCGCCTTGTCGTCCCGCTCGATACGGGCGATCGCCTCATCGGTCAGTTCCACCGATGTCACCGCACCAGCATGCAAGGCGGCCGCGAGTTCTTCCGCCGACTGAGAATTCCAATCCATGAATCCGACGCTATTGGCCCGCCGGAGAGGACATAAAATGCCGCTTCGCACAACGGGAAAGTCGAACGGACCACCTGCACCGGTGAAGTACACGCTCGTTCTGCCATCGAGGACGGCCCACCCCAGGTCACAGCGTCGGCAGCGGGCCAACTCCATGAGGGCAGGACATGAAATGCCGCTTCGCACAACGGGATAGATGTCTCAATACGCATCATGTTCCTGGCCCGGCCACAGACTATTCGCCCGACCACTGGCGATGGCGACGCGCGGCGGGATCGGTGTCGGCCTGGAAGTCCAGGAGACCTTCATCGGACACCCGCGCGTACTTCGCGAGGCTGCGAACCAACGTATGCCCGGACAGCTTCATCAACACCGGTGTAGACGCGCCCGATGCCAGAATTCACGACCGAAGCCAGGCATCGGCTTACCAGCCGATCATGCTCGGTGGATCGGAGCAACGTCTGCGCACCAACGTCCTGTCTTGCCGCATAGCGCGCGGTTCGAAACGGCGCTGTTGTCCGGCGAAACAACTGAGCCCCCCAGAACTCCTGAGTGGAGGCTCAGCAGTATCTCTACCAGCGGCGAGTCCGACCGACGACATCCGTCCGGGTCAGAGCCTACGCGTGATGAAGCCGCCCGCTAGACGTTGAAGCGGAACTCCACGACGTCGCCGTCGGACATCACGTAGTCCTTCCCTTCCATCCGGACCTTGCCCGCAGCCTTGGCAGCAGCCATGGACCCGGCTGCGACCAAATCGTCGAATGCCACGACTTCGGCCTTGATGAACCCGCGTTCGAAGTCCGTATGGATGACCCCAGCAGCCTTCGGCGCGGTGTCGCCCTGGTGAATGGTCCACGCGCGCGATTCTTTCGGGCCCGCGGTGAGGTAGGTCTGCAGGCCCAGGGTGTGGAAACCCGCACGAGCAAGGGCGTGCAGTCCGGGCTCGGTTTGGCCGATGGATTCGAGCAGTTCGATTGCCGACTCCTCATCCAACTCGAGCAGTTCGGCTTCCACCTTCGCATCGAGGAACACCGAATCAGCTGGAGCCACAGAAGCTTTCAGCTGCGCCACCTTCGCCTCATCGGTGAGGACCGACTCATCGGCGTTGAAGACGTAGAGGAAGGGCTTGGTGGTGAGCAGCGAAAGTTCTTTCAGCAGTTCGGTGTCCACCTTGTCGCTCGCGGCGAACAAGGTGGTGCCGTTGTTGAGGATCTCCTGCGCCACCTTGGCAGCCTCGGCGACCGGCTTGCGTTCCTTCTTGACCTTCGCTTCCTTCTCCAGCCGCACGACCGCCTTCTCCAGGGTCTGCAGGTCGGCGAGGATGAGCTCGGTCTCGATCACCTCGATGTCGGCGTCCGGGTCGACACGGCCGTCCACGTGTACCACGTCATCATCGGCGAAGACACGCACCACCTGGCAGATGGCGTCGGCCTCACGAATGTTGGCAAGGAATTTGTTGCCCAGGCCCGCGCCCTCGGAGGCACCCTTCACAATGCCGGCGATATCGACGAACGACACGGTGGCGGGCACGATGCGCTCCGAACCGAAGATCTCGGACAGCTGGTTCAGCCGCGGATCTGGCAGCGGGACCACGCCGACGTTCGGCTCGATCGTCGCGAACGGGTAGTTCGCGGCAAGCACGTCATTCTTGGTCAACGCGTTGAACAGCGTCGACTTTCCGACGTTGGGCAGGCCGACGATTCCGAGGGTGAGACTCACGAGGAACAGAGTCTACGCGGCACACGGACTGCTCTACCCTGCGCCCGTCCGAAGCGGTCGTCTGCTGATGCGAAGCGACCGCAGTACCAATCCTGCGCACCGCGCCCGCCCCAGGCGATCGCCGTACCGACGGGAAGGATCGCCGCATCAACCCGACACCCGCGGTACAACCCGCGGCCCCACCGAACCGAACCACCGCGCCCGTCGGAGCCCCGCCCGAGTCGTCGACGAAACGACGTCATCCGGGGATCAGGACAACTTTGCCGAGGTTGCCCCGCCCCTCGATAACAGCGTGTGCCTCCGCTGCATCTTCCAACGCGAACTCCGCGTGCACGGCAGGACGCAACTGGCCGGACGCGAAGTACTGCCACAGCTCCTGACGCCATTGGTCGTACACCGCGGGCCGTCCCCGGGCGATGCGGGCCATCTGGAAGCCGATCACCGATTTGGCGCCGACGAGCAGGTCGTATGCCTGGATGGTTCCACCGCCGGAGCTGTAGGCGACCAGACGTCCACCGGGAGCCAAGGCCGCGATCGACGGCGTGAGCAGGTCACCGCCGACGGCATCCAACACGTAGTCGACAGGCGTGCCCCAGGACTCCTGGCTGTACTCGACCACTTCGTCGGCGCCGAGGTTCTGCACGAACTCCGCCTTGGCGAGATTCGACACCGCACCGACTACCCGCGCCGTGCCGCGCACCCGCGCCAACTGGACCGCGAGGTGTCCGACTCCGCTCGCGGCGGCTGTGATGAGCGCCGACTCCCCCTCCGTGGGGGACGCGGCGTCGAGCGCACCCAGCGCGACCAGGCCGCTACGCACCAGCGCGACAGCGTCGACTGCCGAGGCTCCGTCGGGTATCGGCGAGGCCATGGCCGCCGAAAGCAGCGCGTAGTCGGCGTAGCCGTGCCCGAACACCAAGCCGGTGACCCGATATCCGGGCGCGTACCCGTCGACGCCCTCGCCGACGGCGACCACTTCGCCCGCGATCTCGCCACCCAACGCGATCGGCTCGCGCTGCTCGCGCACCTTCCGCACGACCGGGAGGGTCACCCCGATCGCCTCGACGCGAACCAGGAGTTCCCCTGGTCCGGGTGTAGGCACCTCGACCGAGACGAGCTCGAGCACTTCGGGACCACCGCTGCGCTCGTATTGCACCCGCCGCATCGCACCTCCAGAAATCGTTAGAAGGCGCAACGGTAACCGGTTCACAGCGCGCAGCCACACCCTATTACGTGCCGAAGTGCTCGATCTCACCGTTGCCCGGCTCCGACATGGACCCTTCCCGCGTAGTGGGCAGCACTGACCGCACCGCGTCAGCTCGAAGCGCCGCCGGCACACGGGTCGAGACCACGAACCAGAGTCCTCGCCAGCCTGCGAGCGAGTTCATCCGATGCCGGTGTGGCGTCCGGACCGGACTGGTAGTACCGCAGAAACGCTTGATGGAAGCAGGTCCCGTCGAGCAAGGACGCCGCCGCGGTCACGTCGGCGTCGGCAGCGATGCGGCCGAGTTCACGCTCCGCACGCAGATAGTCGGCGATACCCGCGATGGCGTGACCGGGTCCCGCCCCATGGTGGCGCATCGAATCACGGTGGGCGGCCATACGTTGCGGCTGCGCGAGCAGGCCACCGAGCAACGGGAGCGACTGCTGGTAAAAGCTCAGCGCGTCGCGGGCCATGGCCGCGAGATTGTCCTCCACGCTGGACGCCCCTGGCCGGGGCCGTGCGTCCGCCGGACTGGGCATCCGATGCCGGAGGACGTTGAGGATGATGTCCTCCTTATCGCTGAAGTGCTTGTACAGCGCCGCCTCGGAATACCCGGCGGCCTTGGCGATCTCCTTCGTCGTGGCTTGGACCACACCGCGGTCGCGCATGATCTCCGCCGCCGCGTCGAGGATTCGATCGCGTGTTCCCATACCGAACTCCTGGTTGACAGGTTGGTAAGTACTCACCCATTCTAGGTTAGTAAACACTCACCAACCAGGAGGGCCGACATGCGACTCACAATTTTCGGAGCAACCGGCAAGACGGGTGCCCACCTCGTTCGGCAGGCACTGACGGCCGGACACGAGGTCACCGCGGTGGTGCGCGGCGCACACACGATGCGGGACCATTCCGCGCTACGCGTGATCAAGGCCGACGTGATGAATCCGGCCGACCTCATCCGGTCGCTGCGCGATGCGGATGCCGTGCTCGATGTCATCGGGTCGAGGGAGAGTGGACCCACTTCGGTCTGCACCGACGCCGCACTGTCCATCACCAAGGCGATGGAAACCGCGGGCGCCAAGCGACTGGTCCTGATCAGCAACAGCGCCGGAGCCGCAGGGCAGGGCGATGACTGGTTCACCCGCTTCGTGGTGAAACCACTCATCCTGCATCCGCTCCTGCGGCACAGCCTGGCGGATATGGCCGCGGCCGAGCAGGCAGTCCGCGATTCGGCGCTCGACTGGACAATCGTCCGCGCGCCACAACTCACCGACAATCCGGCCAAAGGCTCCTACCGCACCGCGGTCGAGCGCAACGTATTGTTCGGCATCCGCATCACCCGCGACGACCTGGCCACCTGCCTGCTCGACCTGGCCGCCGACGAAACGGCGATCCACAAGCACGTCAATGTCGCGAACTGATCGCCGTCGCGTCGGACGCGCCCTCGGTGAGTTCAGTTCACGGCAGCTGAGGCGCGGCATAGCGTGGCCGATATGGAGCCGACCACCGACCTGGTGACGGCACGTCCGGCACCCGTGCTCGCGGCATTCATCGATCACTACGTCGGCCACTGCATCGGGCCGAACGAACGCTCAACGAAGCCGCTCATGCGCCGGGCCGAACGAACGCTCGACGAAGCCGCTCATGCGCCGGGCCGAACGAACGCTCGACGAAGCCGCTCATGCGCCGGGCCGAACGAACGCTCGACGAAGCCGCTCATGCGCCGGGCCGAACGAACGCTCAACGAAGCCGCTCATGCGCCGAGCCGAACGAACGCTCAACGAAGCCGCTCATGCGCCGAGCCGAACGAACGCTCAACGAAGCCGCTCATGCGCCGAGCCGAACGAACGCTCAA
>NZ_JBFRFQ010000096.1:0-6531 GCF_052114905.1 Nocardia sp. 2TAF39 | reverse complement strand
GGCGTGGACACGGATATGGATGTGTCCCAATTCGATCTACACCTGATCGTCGGCGACACCTATAACGAATCGGGTGCACCCACCGGCATCCGCGGCTTCTTCACCTACGCCACCGACCTCTTCGACGCCACAACAGTGCAAGGCTTCGCAGACCGACTGGCGCGGGTCCTCGCGGCTGTGGTCGCCGACGTCAAAACTGTGGTCGGAGATATCGACCTACTCACCGAGACCGAGCGCACCGATGTGCTCTCGACGTGGAACGCGACCGGGCAGCGCGTCGACGATGGCGCGACCCTAGTCTCGCTGCTCGACGCGAGCGTGGCGGCCGACCCGCGCTCTGTCGCGCTCGTGGCCGATCTGCCGGATGGGGAGCGGGCCGAGCTGACCTACGCCGAACTCGATGTTCGGGTGAATCGTCTTGCGCGGTATTTGATTTCGGCGGGTGTGCGTCCGGAGTCGCGGGTCGGGTTGGCGTTGCGGCGATCGGTGGATCTGATCGTTGCGATGTATGCGGTGGCGAAGTCGGGTGGTGCGTATGTGCCGATCGATCCCGATCAAGCTGCTGAGCGCACGAGTTACATTCTCGAGTCCGCTGCTCCCGTGTGCGTGCTGACCAATACCGACGCGGAATTCGAGACGAATGCTGCGCCATTGGTGCGGATCGATGAACTCGAGCTCGAGGGGTTGGATAAGACACCGGTTACCGACGCCGATCGCGTGGCGCCCCTGCGTCCGCAGAACACGGCGTATGTAATTTTCACCTCGGGTTCGACGGGTCGCCCGAAGGGCGTGGCCGTGTCGCACGCGGCGATCGCGAATCAGTTGCAGTGGAAGAGGATCGAGTTCGGTCTCGATGCCGCCGATGCGATTTTGCTGAAGACGGCGGCGACATTCGATTTGTCGGTGTGGGAGTTCTGGTCGGCCGCGGTATGTCGTGGTCGTTTGGTGATCGCCGCACCGGATGGCCATCGTGATCCGTCGTACCTGAACGAGTTGATGGCGCGTGAGTGGGTGACCACCCTGCACGCGGTGCCCTCGATGCTCGACGCATTGACCACGAACGAGTTCCCGAATTCGCTATGGCGGGTGCTGGCCATCGGCGAGGCATTACCGGGCCCGCTGGCGCAGCGGTTCCTGCGGGAATACCCCCGTACCGAGTTGTTCAACTTGTACGGTCCGACCGAGGCGGCGGTGTCGATTACCAGTCACCAGGTGACCGAGGCCGACCAGGCGGCGGTGCCCATTGGTGCGCCGGAGTGGAACAGTCGGGTTTTTGTGTTGGATGCACGTTTGCGGCCGGTGCCGGTGGGTGTGTCCGGGGAGTTGTATTTGGCGGGTGCGCAACTGGCTCGTGGATATTTCGGTCGTGCGGATTTGACCGCGGATCGGTTTGTGGCGAATCCGTTCGAGTCCGGTGCTCGGATGTACCGAACCGGCGACCTGGTGGCATGGACTGGTTCCGGTGAGCTCGAATACCGGGGTCGCGCCGATTTCCAGGTGAAGATTCGTGGTTTCCGTATCGAGTTGGGTGAGATCGAGTCGGCGCTGCTGGCGTTGCCGGAGGTCGCGCAGGCGGCGGTGGTCGCGAAATCCGATCCGAAGACCGGTGATCGGCTTGTCGCGTACCTGGTTCCAGTCGAGGGCGCCCTCGATGTGGCGCGAGTGAAGACAGTCCTCGGTGCCGCTTTGCCGTCATACATGGTTCCCGGCGCTTTTGTCGAACTGGATGCTCTGCCGTTGAACGTGAACGGCAAGCTGGACCGTAAAGCGCTGCCGGAGCCGGAATTCGAAGCCAAGGTATTCCGTGCTCCCTCGACGCCGGTCGAGGAGATCGTCGCATCGGTGTACGGCGAAGTGCTCGGTGTGGAGCGTGTCGGCGTCGATGACGATTTCTTCGCCCTGGGTGGTAATTCGCTGCTGGCGACCCAGGTCGCAGCGCGTATCGGTGCGGCGCTGGATTCCCGTGTCCCCGTGCGCGCCCTTTTCGAAGCGGCGACGGTGGCCGGACTCGCGGCGAAGGTCGAGCAGCACGCGGGCAGTGGTGGGCACAACGCCCTTGTGGCCGGTCCGAGGCCGGAGCGGATCCCGTTGTCGCTGGCCCAGCAGCGCATGTGGTTCCTCAACCAGTTCGACACGGCGTCCTCGGTCTACAACATTCCCGTCGCCATCCGGCTCTCCGGCGTGCTGGATGTCGCCGCCCTGCAGCAGGCGGTCGAAGATCTGGTGGCACGCCATGAGATCCTGCGCACCATTTACCCGCAGACACCACTTGGCCCGGTGCAGCGCGTGCTAGCGCCGCACGAGGTGCCGATCCGGCTCGCGCTGAGCCGAATCGACCCGTCCGATCTCGGCGCCGGGGTGACCCGGGTGGTCTCCGCCGGCTTCGACGTCACCACCGAGGTGCCGTTCCGCGCCGAGCTGTTCGAGGTGGCCGCCGAGAACGCGGATGGCCCCGTCGAGCACGTGCTGGCGTTCGTCGCCCACCACATCAGCTCCGACGGCTGGTCCATGGGTCCGCTCACCAGGGACCTCGTGCTGGCCTACGGTGCGCGCAGCCGAGGCGAGATTCCGTCCCTGGCTCCGCTGCCGGTCCAGTACGCCGACTACAGCCTTTGGCAGCGCGGCGTGCTCGGGGCCGAAGACGACCCGGCCAGCCTGATCGCCCAGCAAGCCGAGTACTGGCGCACCACCCTGGCCGCCCTTCCGGACGAACTGCCGCTGCCGATGGATCGGCCCCGGCCCACTCTGGCCTCTTATCGCGGAGCCACGCTGGACTTCGCCATCGATGCGAACCTGCATGCCAGCCTCGATCGCCTTGCCCAGCAGCATAATTCGACACTGTTCATGGTGGTGCACGCAGCGCTGGCGGTGCTGCTGACTCGGCTGTCGGCCACCTCGGACATCGCCATCGGCACCCCGGTAGCGGGCCGCGGTGCGGCCGAACTCGACGACATGATCGGCATGTTCGTCAACACKYTGGTGCTGCGKACCGAGATCGATCCGGGCACGCCGTTCGACGCGCTGCTCGCCGAGGTCCGCCGGACCGACGTCGCGGCGTTCGGCCACGCGGATCTGCCCTTCGAGCGCTTGGTCGAGCTGCTCGATCCGGTTCGGTCGGCGGCACGTCATCCGCTGTTCCAGGTGATGCTCGTCCTGCAGAACCTCACGCCGACCGCGCTCGAGCTGCCCGGGCTCACCGTGTCCGGCATCGATCCGCAGGTGCATTCGGCCAAGTTCGACCTCCAGCTCACCCTCGCGGAACAGCCCAACGCACATGGCATTTCCGTGGCGGTCACCTACGCGACCGATCTGTTCGACGCCGCCACCGTGCAGGATTTCGCCGACCGGTTCCTGCGGATCCTCGCGGTGGTGGCGTCCGACCCCACCACGATCGTCGGCGACGTCGACGTGCTGGCCCCCAGCGAGCACGAACAGGTTCTGCACGGATGGAATTCGCCGGGCGCCTGGGTGCCGGGTACGACGCTGCCCGACCTTATCACCGAGCAGTCATGGCGGCGGCCGGACGCGATAGCGGTCCGTTTCGGTGATACCGCGCTGACCTTCGGTGCGTTGCAGCGTCGGGCGAACAGGGTGGCGCGTGCGTTGATTGCGCAGGGTGCGGGGCCGGAATCGTTGGTGGCGGTTGCGGTTGCGCGTACCGAGGAGTTGCCGGTCGCGCTGTTGGCCGTGCTGACGGCGGGTGCGGCGTATCTGCCGATCGACACCACGTACCCGGCGCAGCGTTTGGAGTTCATGCTCGCCGACGCCGCACCGGTCTGTGTGCTGACCACCGCGGACGAGCGCGACGGGGTGCCCACCGGCGATCTGCCCGTCGTGCTGCTCGCGGACGCGGAGACCTGGTCCGACGCCCCGATCAGCGACGCGGATCGCATCGCGCCGCTGCGGCCGGACAACCTGGCATATGTCATCTACACGTCGGGTTCCACCGGTGTACCCAAGGGTGTGGGTGTCGCACACCGCAACGTGGTGGAGCTGTTCGCGAATACCCAGCCGCTGTTCCGGTTCGACGAGAGCGACGTGTGGACGCTGTTCCATTCCTTCGCGTTCGACTTCTCGGTGTGGGAGCTGTGGTGCGCGCTGGTTCACGGCGGCTCGGTGGTCGTGGTCGACTACGTGACGTCGCGTTCGCCGGAACTGTTCCGCGAGTTGCTGATTCGCGAACAGGTCACCGTGCTGAACCAGACTCCGTCGGCGTTCTACCAGCTGGTGGAGTCCGGTCAGGCTTCTTCTGCCGCAGGCGATCTCGCGCTGCGCTACGTGGTGTTCGGCGGCGAGGCGTTGGACCTGCGCAAGCTCGGACGCTGGTACGAACGACACGGCCGTGCGACCCGTCTGGTGAACATGTACGGCATTACCGAGACGACGGTGCACGTTTCCTTCCTTCCGCTGGACGAGCAGGACACGCACAATCCGGCCAGCATCATCGGCCGGGCCATCCCCGGCCTGGACGCCTACGTCCTCGATCGGCGGCTGCACCCGGCACCCGTGCACGTGCCCGGCGAGATCCACGTGGTCGGTGCGCAGCTGTCCCGCGGCTACCTGGGCAGACCGGGTCTCACCGCGACCCGCTTCGTCGCGAACCCGTTCGGAGCGCCCGGGTCCCGGATGTACCGCACCGGCGATGTCGGCCGATGGCGGGGCGGAGAGGGACCGGCCGCACTGGAATACGCCGGACGCAGTGACCAGCAGGTGCAGCTGCGCGGCTTCCGCATCGAGCTCGGCGAGATCGAGTCGGCGCTGTTTCGCTGCACCGGCGTCGGCCAAGTGGTCGTGCTCGTGCGCTCCGACGACCGGTCCGGAGAGCGTCTGGTGGGCTATGTGGTGCCCGACGGTTCTGGTGGCATCGACCCGGTGAGCGTTCGTTCCGAGGCCGCCCAATTCCTGACCGGATACATGGTGCCGGACGCTGTTGTCGTGCTGGACGCGCTGCCGTTGACCCCGAACGGGAAACTCGACCGGAAGGCGCTGCCCGCGCCGGAGTTCGTCAGCGCGATCTCCTACCGCGCACCGGAGACGGCGACCGAACTGGCCGTGGCCGAGGCATTCGCCGACCTGCTCGGTGCAGAAAAGGTCGGCCTCGACGACGACTTCTTCGCCCTCGGCGGCAACTCGCTGCTTGCGGCGCGGGCCGCCACCCGACTCCGCGACGCCACCGGCGCGACGGTGAGCGTGCAGTGGTTCTTCACCGCCGCCACGGTGGCGGCCTTGGCCGCGCGCATCGACGCGGGCGGTGCCGAGGCCAACGCCGCACTGAACGTGCTGCTGCCGATTCGCGCGAGCGGCGCCGAGAACCCGCTGTTCTGCGTGCACCCGATGTACGGCCTGGCTTGGTCGTACGCGGGCCTTGCCTCATTCCTTCCCGCCGAGCAGCCGATCTTCGGCCTGCAGTCGCCCGCGCTGTCGGAGGATGGTGAGCTGCCCGGATCGCTGGCCGAGCTGGCGCAGCGCTATCTGAGCGAGATGAAAGCTGTGCAACCGCGCGGACCGTACCGGCTGCTCGGCTGGTCGCTCGGCGGGGTGCTCGCGCACGCCATCGCGACGAGGCTGCAAGACGAAGGCGAGCAGGTGACGTTGCTGGCCATGATGGACAGCCATCCGAATCCGGACGTCGTGGGCTTTCGCGCGGCGGTGCGCGGTGCACTGGCCGAACTCGGTCTCGGCGCGGGTCCGGCTGGAGCGGGCGACGAGGACGTCAACGAACTGAGCGACGAGGCGCTGGCCGCACTGCACGCCATGATTCCGGCGGAATTCGTCGCGGTGACCCCGGAGCGGCTGCGCCGGATCTACCGCAGCGCAGTCCGCTCGGCCGAGCTGATCGCCGAACATCGTCCAAAGGTCTTCCACGGCACGGTCGAGTACTTCAGCGCGGCCGTGGCAGACCCTGCCGACGAGCTGCGCGCCGCCGCGACAGACTGGCAGCCGTACGTGTCCGGCACGGTCGTCGACCGGCCGATCGAGGTCACGCACGCTCGGATGGCGACGCCCGAGGCGCTCGCCGCGCTCGGCCCGCAGCTGGCCGCACTGCTCGACCGTCGCACATAGCCGCGGACTGTCGACGTCGCCACCCGAATCGCGCGCCGACAGAGAATAATCACCCCCAGTCGTCACAAGCGGCTGTCCCCGCGATCCGACTCGCCACAGCCCTGGTCGCGCTCGGCATGCGTGTGTAGTCGGATTCGTAACGATCGGTGTGCGTAGGTTCGATGATCATCAGGCGGGGAAGCGTGATGTGCGGCAACAACTGACAACAACTGACGGGGTGAGGAATTTCATGGTTCGGGCGGTCCGGCAGCGGTGTGACGAGACTACGGAAGCGGTGCCGGCATGACACGCCAGGCCCGCGTGCGCCCGACCCGGACCCGGCGACCGAGGGTTACTACGCTTCCGCAGTTGTTGTCGGTGGCGGTTGAGGCGAATCCGTCGGGTGTTGCGGTGGTGTTTGCTGATGGTGTGGGTTCGGGGGGGTGTTTGAGTTATGCGGAGTTGGATGTTTGGTCGACTCGGTTGGCG
>NZ_JBFRFQ010000095.1:0-7144 GCF_052114905.1 Nocardia sp. 2TAF39 | reverse complement strand
ACTCGGATGGATCGCCACCGTCCGGGCCGACGATCTGCCCGGTCTGACCTCTTTCGCCAACGGGCTCGAGTCCGACCTGAACGCCGTCACCGCTGGCCTGACCGTCCGCTGGAACTCCGGTCCCGTCGAGGGGCGCGTCAATCACATCAAGATGATCAAGAGGCAGATGTTCGGCAGGGCCGGCCTTCCACTGCTACGCAAACGCGTGCTTCTCACGGCCGCACAACGATGACGCCAAAGACCTTCAGCGCAAATAACTTTCGTCACGGAAAGTGAGCCAGATCCTGAAATTCAGTGCCTCCGGCGTCACCGTACCGATCGGGCTCGGCGTCGGAGCGGCTGGTCTTCGGTGCCCTCGACGCCTCGAAACCGTGTTCGCGACAACGATTCTCGCCGCCATCATGATCGGCCCACCCGACAACGGCGCTATCACCGCCCTGGTGGTCGCCATCGCGGCGCTGATCGTGCAGCTCACGCTGGTCCGGCCGTGGCTGACCCGCCGCAGCGATGCCGTGCTCGCCGGTCACGACGCGCCCCGCTCGCGCGGCCACTACGCGTATGTGGCGCTGGAAACGCTGAAAGTCGCCGCCCTTCTCGTCGGCGGCATCCCGTCCTGATCCACAGCGTGTCATGAAAAGTCCTTGTCGTGGCCACAGACGGTCGGTCCCAGAAGGTGACCCACCAGCGGATCTGGGGCGGCGGGGCACATCACCGAGACGCACGTCGTGCGCACTCGGAAGGATCGGAAGGAATCGACAGACAGAGCAATCGACAGACAGAGCAGAGGAGAACAGCAGATGAACGACACCACCGTCTATCCCGCCGCGACCCACGCTATCGGTGTGTGGCGCCGGGAATTGGCCCCCGATATCCATCAGGCGTTCGACGAATTCAGCCGCCAGGTTTTCGCCGACGGCGCGCTGCCGCGCAAGACCAAGCAGCTCATTGCCGTCGCGGTCGCGCACGTCACCCAATGCCCGTACTGCATCACCGGACACACCACGCTCGCGCACCGCGCCGACGCCAGCGACGCCGAGATCATGGAATCGATCTGGGTCGCCGCTGAGATGCGCGCCGGTGGCGTGTTCGCCCACTCCACCGTGGCCCTGCACACCCTGGCCGAACACGCCCATGGACACGCCGGCTGAATCCCGGCCCGAGCACCCGAAGAGACCCCGCGATCGGCGACGCGACCCCGCCATCGAACAGAGCCAGGTGCGCAGCCACCGTCGCGAGCGCCTCGGCGGCCGTTGATCGTCGTCGGCGTCGACACCTCCCTGGAGTCCCAGCACGCTCTCGCCTACGCCGCCGGCTCCGCCCGCCGCATGCACGCCACCCTGCTGGACGCCCACATCAGCACACTCGCCCCCACCGCCTCCCTCGCCAGCCTCGCGGCGATGGGCACCGACGTCACCACCGAACTCGCCGCCGCCCAGATCACCACAGCGCGCGAGCTGGCCGGCGAGATCCTCCACGACCTGCCCGTGCCCTGGTCCTTCACCGTCCCCTCCGGCGACGCCGCCATCGAACTCGCGCGGCTCGCCGCCGACAACAGCGCCGACATTCTCGTCGTCGGCCGGTCGAGCAGCTGGCTACACCGCCTGGCCGGATCCACGCCCGCGCGGCTGCTGCGCAGAGCCCGCTGCCCGGTCACCGTCGTGCCCTGACAGCGGGTGCCGCCCACCCACCGATCCGGTCAGCCGATCGGATCGAGCACCAGAGCCTGACGGCGCTGATGCACAGTCAAATACCGCAACCCGTGCGGACCGGCGGCGAACACAGGCCGCTACCGCCGACGCAACCACACCAGCGCACCGCGCGGATCAATTCGAAATCGCCGAGCTCGGTGGTCAGGGTCCCTGCGCCGTCGAGCACGTGGACCAGCACATCCAGATCCGGGTCGGTGTGCGCGTCGATCCGCCCCACGGGGCAGAAGTACCGAAATGCCTTGTCGGGATGCCCAACCCGCAACACAACCCACAACCTCTGCATATGGCCCCGACAGACCACATCGTCCACCACCACAGTCCCTCCAGCCCGAGACAGGCGAGCCTGGGCAACGACACGAGAGCTGACCGCCTCGGGGTGCTCGGCCAAACTGGCCCCCAGAACCCTATGACGACCGGATCGCGCTACGACGCGGCGTTCTGCCCCCTGAGCTTCCTTCGTAGCATCAGGACGCCAACGTCAGTGCAACCAAGGGCACAGTTCTCGTTCCAAGCGAGTGACCAGCGCACATCAACATCGGCGGACCTGTTGTTCGACTCCCAATCCATCCAGTGCCTGTGACCAGGAATGATTTCACGGACGGGGCTGGATGAACAGCAGATGAATTTCGCGAGAGAACAGACGTCGTTGATGCCGACGCCGAGGACCGCGAGGTCCCACAGGATCTCGCCATGCGCCCCTTGGACTGTTCGCCGGGGCCGAAGACGTTGGTGTAGCGCAGCCCAACGCAGTCCAGGCCGAATGCCCCCGCGCGGCGACGCATCACCCGATCCATCACGAGCTTCGATTCCGCGTACGCGTTGAGCGGGCCCGAGCAGCGCCCTCGATTGTCGGCGTCGGATTCCAGCGAGGAAACACCTTGCGGCACAATGCCGTACACGCTGCCCGACGATGCGTACACCAGACGTATCCCGGATTCGGCGCACGCGCGCGCGATCCGCAGCGGCACCGTCGCGTTGCACCACCGCAGCCGCTCGTCATCCGGGGCGAGAGTGTCGCTGATCGCCGCCTGATGGACGACTACCGCGAATTCCCCTCCAGCGACCCGCGCCAGCAGCGCCGGGGCGGGGGCGTCTGCGGTGATCGACTCCCACACCCGGCCCTCGTGGGCCGGGTGGTGGTCGACCCCGGTCACCATCCACCCCGCCGCATGCAGACCGGCGGCCGTGTGGCTGCCGATGAACCCCGCCACTCCCGTTACCAACACCGAGCGGGTCATGACCGCACCATCCGCCCGGCCGCAGCACGCTCGATCAACTCACTCGTCGACACCCCATCCAAGTACGGGCCGAAAACGACCTGGCCCCCATGGCGCTGCACCACCGCAGCCTCGGGCAGCTCGGTGGCACCGTAGTCGCCGCCCTTGATCCAGATGTGCGGCCGCACCTGCTCCAGCAGCTCGGCGGGGGTGTCCTCGTCGAACACTACGACCGCATCCACGCACGCAAACGCCGCCAGCATCGCCGCCCGCTGCGCCTGCGGCACAAGAGGCCGGTTCGAGCCCTTCAACCTGGCTAGGGAGGCGTCGCTGTTGAGCAGCACGATCAGGCAGTCCCCCATCGCGCGCGCAGCCTCCAACAGCTGGCGGTGCCCGTCGTGCAGCACATCGAAGCAGCCGCCGGTAGCCACCACCCGACCGCCCGCCGCGCGAACCCGCTCCGCCACCGCGACCCCGTCAACATCGCGATCACCCCGCGGTCGCGGGCCTGGCGGGCGGTGTCCGGCCACATAGTCAGCGGCCACGACGACTGCGCGTTGTACCGCTGTCGACGGGATCCGTGCGCGGATCAGCTCTTCCAACAGCGCGACCGCGAGCCGGTCGCCCGCCCCGCAAGCGTCGCCGTGCTCGCGCCGCGGTGCTGGGAACACCTGCGCGGGATCGGTGTCGGAGCCGACCAGGACCGCGCCGCCGGCGCCGCGAGTGACAACCGCATGCCCGCATCGCCACCAGGATCGCAGGTTCCGAGCCCGGCGGACATCGGCATCGAGATCACCGGCAGCAGCCTCTTCTCCACTGAGGTGAGCGGCTTCCTCATGGTTCGGCACAACAACGCTCACCCGCTCGACGGGGGCCGGTCCGTGCCGGTGCGGATCCCACACCACTGGCATACGCCGCGCCACGGTCGACAGCAGCGAACGCAGCCGAGGTTGCGCGGCCACCCCGCGCCCGTAGTCGGCGACCAGCACCCCGTTCGCCTCGGCGAGCGCCTTCGCGCCTTCCGGCGGCGGATCGCCCACCGGGCACGGCGGTGCAGAATCATCGACCATCACCAGGGTCTGGCCCCTCGCCTGCATACGCAGTTTCACCGGCGTCGGCCCCATGGTGCCGAGGTCGATCACCGATACCCCCGCCGCGGCGAGGTCCGCGCGTATCCGCCGCCCGGGGTCGTCGTCGCCGATCGCGGTCATCAGCGTGACCTCGCAGCCGTCTGCGGCGGCGAGCATCGCGGCCAGGCCCGCGCCGCCCGGCCGCCACTGTCGCGACACCGCGCTCAGCACCGGCACCGGCGCCTCCGGCGACACCCGCGTGACCTCACCGCACCAGTCGCAGTCCGCCAGCACATCACCGACCACCACCACGCGCCGAACCTGCTCAGCCACCGTGCCGTTGGACTGTGGGGCGATCGGCATCGAACCCGACGGGGCGGAGGACAGGGCCGCATCGACGGCCGCGCACAGTTCGTGTGCGATCAGCAGATGGCATTCCTGGATTGTCGATGTCGCCGAGGACTCGATGGCCACCACCTCGTCACACACCTGTGCCAGCGCGCTCCCGGCGGGTCCGGTCAGTGCGAAGGTGAGCATTCCCAGTGCGTTCGCCTCCGCGGCCGCCGTGATCACGTTCGCGCTGCGCCCGGAGGTGGAGATCGCGACCAGCACATCGCCTTCGCGGCCGTGCGCGCGTACCTGCCGTGCATACAACTCGTCGAATCCGTAGTCGTTGCCGATCGCGGTCACCACCGCCGAATCGGTGGTCAACGCCAACGCTGCCAACGGGTTCCGCTCGGACTCGAACCGGCCCACCAGCTCGGCCACCAAGTGCTGTGCCTGCGCTGCGCTTCCACCGTTGCCGACCGCCAGCACCCGCCCGCCTCGCCGCAGCCGGTTGGCCAGCATCTGGCCCCATGACCTGACCTTCTCCAGGTCCGCGCCCTCCAGCGCCGCGGAAAGCTTCGCGACGCGATCCGTACCGGATTCGTTCATAGGGCTCTCCACCGCTCGATCCTTCACCAACGAATCTCCCTGCAAATCAAGACATTTGATGTGAAATGTGGTGGGCATTGGCCCGATTCGACCCCCGTCATCGCATTCGCCCGACTGCGGCGGAATAGCGCACTTCTGCCGCCTACGGCGGCTTCCAGCCGAGCCGCTGCGGGCGGCGCTGGTCGAGGTCATCGGTGGGCCGCCAGCGGTGCGCCGCGACCAGCCCAGGCTTGATAAGATCGCAGCCCGACAGAAGGGCCGCGACCCCCTTGCGACTGCGGGGCCGGAACTCAATTCCCTTATCGGCGTATATCTCGGCCGCGCGGTCGACCACAGCGGTGTCGACATCTCGGGCACATCCTTCTACTCGATGAAAAGTTGCTGACACGGAAGAGGTTTCATCTCTGCGGTCACCCTGTCGTCGACGGTCACCCGCGGCCGTCCCAGGCGCTTCGCATCCTGGGCGAAGGCCTCGGCGGCAGACCGCTCTGCTCGGTAGTGCTGAATCGGCACTCCCGGCATGTCGAAGTCAACGACCAGGCGGCACTCCATGACCTGTCAATCGGCCTGCGGTATGCCGGTCCACTGCGGTAATCCCTCGGCGATGCGCCGCACCGTCTCCTCATCTCGGGAGAACGGCCGCGGCCCCTGCCCGTCGAGCTCGTCTCGGGACGCCACGACCGTCGCCCGCATCTCACTCAGCCGCTCGAAATACGGCGGCAACGTCGCCCCTGGATCACGCTGCGGCAGAATATCTGTCATGACTGAACTCCTCGCGCACGTAGCGAGCAGATTGGGCCAGCAGCGGCCCGGGCGCCGCCATCAGTGTTTTCCATGGACCTCAGAATCGGTGCATGTTGGCCTGCCCGGAGCTGCCGCTTCACCGCGTTGCACTGACGTTTTGATGACCTTCGGTGCTGGCCTCTGCTTTCGAGGCGGCCGCTCGATGACACACTGACCGCGTGGAACTCGACGGGTCGCCGATCAGCCAGTCCGAGATCCCAGCAACGTACTCATGCAGCACAGCTGTCAACTCTGCAGTGCCTACCTGATCGGTCCGCTCAGATCCCGGCAACGCCAGCTCGCAGCGGGTCAGGGTCCCGCCAGCCGGACTACGGTGGCGCTTCACGGTGCCGCCGCTGTCCGGGTCAACGAGCTCGATCACCTCGCCACTGACCGGTTCGTCGGAGTGGTCCCGTGATTCCCAGACCTCGACCGCCAACGTCGCGGCCAGCGGCGGACGGACCACCCGGACCTGGAGCCTGTTGGCGTCAGCCGTCACGTGACTCACCGCCGCACCGACGAGCAGACGCATGAGCGAATCGACCGGCTGGACCAGGCTGCTGAGACCCGCACGCGAAAGCCCCCAGTGCGTGTGGGACAGCACCACACCAACAGGGTCAGCGAACGCACCGACCGTGACATCGACTAAGGTGCCTGGCTGGTCATCAAGACTGATCTCGCCCAGCCGCGCCAGACTTCGCCCTTCCCGCAGCTGTGTAGCCGGCGAATCGGCATACACCACCAGCAGCGATGGACATGCGTCCGACATCCTTCGCAACATCAAGTCTCTTGGTACACCTAGGCCGTCGAAATGCTGCGGCGACGGAACGAGCAGATATGTCAGCTCACCATCGCAACCCGCCAGCGCGTCCAGCAGCATCCACAACGCAGTTGTCGGTGGCGGACTGCCCAGCACCCGATTCAGGACAATCTCGCGGCGGGCGGCGGTTGCTCGTAACTGCTCACGGTTGCCTGGGGTCAACATCTTCCACCACACTTCAGCTGGTGGCTCCAACTCGGCGAACACTCGCCCCTGAACCGAACCCCCGCAATAGCGGGCCAGCTCCTCGAACATGCGCATAACCTGACCTGCGCGGTCACCGACCAGTGACAGCTGCAGGTACCCGAACGTAGGCGTCATCGCGTCATTCCTTCATCACCAACCTGCCAGGAATGCCCCGCGCTAGGCGTGACCATGTGCACACTGCGCCTGTGTTGCGACGATCCCAATCCGTGCGGCACACAGCCCACAGCCGAAACTGCTGCACTGCGTGGACGTGAACTAGTGTGTCGGTCCCGAAATTGCAGCTCTAATTATCTATGGTGTTGGGGTGGCGGGTTTCGGGCGTAGTGATGTCGAGTTCGTACTGGCCGGTGACGAGCGGGACCAGCTTGTCGCATGGTCGCGGGCGGAGTCGTCGCGGTTGGC
>NZ_JBFRFQ010000094.1:0-7650 GCF_052114905.1 Nocardia sp. 2TAF39 | reverse complement strand
GCGCCGACGTGCAGCATCGCATCCAGCAACGCCGGATGAACACCGAAACGCTCGTTCCGATCACTGACGCTCTCATCGAGCGACACCTCGGCGAACACTTCGCGACCGCGCCGCCACGCCGCCGTGACTCCCTGAAACGCCACACCGTAACCCACACCGTGCTCGGCCAACCGGTCGTACAACTCCTCGGCCGCCACCAACTCCGCCGCCGCGGGTGGCCAATCCCCAGCCGACCACAACAGCGCGTCGGCAGCGTGCGGGGCGAGAACACCCGTCGCGTACTGCTGCCACTGCGGGACATCGCCTTCGGATTCCGTTACAGGGCAGGCGTGGATGGTGAAAGTCCGGCACGCGTGTTCGTCCAGCGCTGTGACGCTCACCTGGATGTTCAACGTCGTGGCTCGCGGCGGCAGCGGCACGGAGAGGCGCAACTCCGCCACGGATTCGGCACCCACGCGCGCGCCGGCGATCAGCGCGGCGTCGACCCAGACGGCGGAGGGCACCGCAGTCGACCCGAAGATCACGTGGTCGGCAAGCCAAGGGTGGGTCTCGGGCGCGAGGCGACCGGTGAACAACCATTCGTCCCGACCCGCCACCGACACCACCGCGCCCAGCACCGGATGATCCGTGCGGATCAGCCCGACACGGCTCACATCCTGACCCGTGCCTGCCAGGGACCCCGGCGTCCAGCACCGCCGCCGTTGGAACGCATACGTCGGCAGGTCCACATGCGCGGCCGGCGCGGCCAACACCTCCGAAGCCACATCCATGCCGATGCAGTGCGCACGCGCCAACGCCGCAGCGAACTGCTCCGGACCACCCCGGCCACGCCGCAACGTACCGAGGACAGCCACCTGATCGGCTTTACCGATCGACTCCGCCGTCAACTCGATCGCCGTCGACACCACCGGATGCGGGCTGGCCTCGACGAACGCGTTCATCCCGGCACCGATCAACGCCTCGATCGCCTCGGCGAACCGCACCCGCTCGCGCAGCCCGCGATACCAATACCCGGCATCCAACCCCGCCGTGTCCACGAACTCCGCGGTCACCGTCGAAAAGAACGGCACCGAACCCGATGTCGGCCGGATCGGCGCCCACTCTGCCAGCAACCGATCCCGAATTCGCTCCACCGCCACCGAATGCGACGCGTAATCGATCGGAACCTGCTTCGCCCACACCCCATCGGCCGCACACCCGGCAACGAACTCCGCCAACGCCGCCGACTCACCCGAAACCACCGTTTGTCCGGGTCCGTTCACCGCCCCGATCGATAATCGATCACCGAATACCGCCACCCGATCGGCCACCACATCCGCCGCCAAACCCACCGCCGCCATACCCCCCGACCCCGACAACACCTCCGTCAGAACACGCGACCGTACCGCCACCACCCGCGCCCCGTCGGCCAACGACAATCCCCCGGCTACCACCGCCGCCGCGATCTCCCCCTGCGAATGCCCCACCACCGCAGCCGGCTCCACACCACCGGCCTGCCACAACCGCGCCAACGACACCGACACCGCGAACAAGACCGGTTGCACCACATCCTCGCGGTCCAGCGACACAGTCTCATCCGCCCCGCGCAACACCTCCGTCAACGACCAATCCACAAACGGCGCCAATGCCGCCTCACACTCCGCGATCGACTCCGCGAACACCCCACCCGACGCCAACAACTCCGCACCCATCCCCACCCACTGACTCCCATGCCCCGGAAACACGAAAACCACCCGCCGGGAGGCGGCGCGACCCGTCACCGCGTTGGGAGCGCCCCCGGCCGATTCCGTGGCCGGATCGGCCAATGTAGCCAGCCCGGCGCGCAGCGTCTCGACGTCGTGCCCGATGACGGCACCCCGCGACTCCAACGGCGTGCGCGAACGGATGAGTGAATACGCCACCTCGACGGCATCCGCCTGCGGATGATCCGCCAACCACTCCTGCAACCGAACAGCCTGCTCCCGCAATGCCTCCGGACTTTGCCCGCTCAGCACCCACGCCAGGGGCTGCGAACCGCCCGCGGTGGAGGTCGCTTCGCCCGCAACCTTCGCGGGAGCTTCCTCCAGAACCACATGCGCGTTCGTGCCGCCCATACCGAACGACGACACGCCCGCCCGGCGCAGCGCCGCGTCGGGCCACTCCTGCAGCGTGGTCTGCACCCGCAACCTCAGCGCGTCGAGCGGGATTCGCGGATTCGGCGTGTGAAAGTTCAGGCTCGGCGCCAGCTCTCGATGCCGCAGGCACAACGCGGTTTTGATCAGGCTGGCGATCCCCGCGGCGCCTTCCAGATGCCCGATGTTGGTTTTGACCGAGCCGACGGCCAATGGTGCGCCGTCGGGCCGTTGGATGCCATAGGTCTCGCCGAGGGCGGCCGCTTCCACCGGGTCGCCGGCAAGCGTGCCGGTGCCGTGCAGCTCGACGTACTGCACCGATGCCGGCTCCACCTCCGCGGCCGCCAGCGCGGCCCGAATGACACTCGTCTGTGCCCCCGCGCTGGGCGCGCTCAACACTTGGCGCTCGTTTCCGCTGTTGACCGCACTGCCGCGGATCACCGCGTAGATCCGATCGCCGTCGGCGACCGCCCGCGCCAACGGCTTGAGCACGACGATGCCGCCCCCCTCACCACGAACCGTGCCATCCGCGCGTTCGTCGAAGGTGTAGCACCTTCCCGACGGCGAATGCGCGCCGAACTGTTCGTAACGTTCGGCACCCAGCGGCGAGAGGATGAGGTTCATTCCGCCCGCGAGCGCCACCTCGCATTCGCCGCTGCGTAACGATTCGCACGCCAAATGCACCGCAACCAGCGACGAGGACTGGCCGCTGTCGACCACGATGCTCGGGCCGCTGAACCCATAATAATTCGAGATCCGGTTGGCGGCGACTCCCCTGCCGACCGCCGACAGTGAATGCCGGCCCACACCGGTTTTACCCTGCGAAGCCACGATTTCGGCGAAATCGGTCCCGGTGCAACCCAGAAACACCCCGGCCCGGGCACCGCTGCGGTCGCGGTAGCCCGCGTCTTCCAACGCCTCCCAACTCAGCTCGAGACCCAGCAGCTGCTGCGGATCGATCGACCGCGCCTCATTCGGTGGCACACCGAAGAAGTCGGCGTCGAATTCCGATGCCGTATCGAGGAACCCAGCCGTCTCGTCGATCCCCGCCCGGCCGGCGGGAGCGGACACGACAGCGTCGCGACCATCGCGCAACAGCCGCCAAAACTTCTCGAGATCGGAAGCGCCCGGCATCCTGCACGACATTCCGATAATAGCGATCTCATTCGCCGATCCGACCATGGGATTTCCTCTATCTCGCCTTATCCGATGCCAAGCATTGCGACTTCGCGCTGATGAACGTCAGCAGCCGAATCAGCCACCACCGCAGTAGGGCAGGCGGCTTGTCGACCTGGTCGTTGCGAATCGTCATTGTTCGCCGCCTCGATGTGAATTCGCCCAGGGCTCGGGGTCGCCGCGCTCTTCGAGCCAACGCCGTATCTCGTCCGCCGCCACGGACGACGCCGCACCGATGATCGAGAAATGGTCCGCGTCGATCTCGACCGTCTTGCCCGTGTGCAGCCACATGGGCACCGGCTCAGCGAGATCCAGACCAGGCAACGGTGTCACGGCCCGCAGGTCGAAGGTCGGCGCAGCGATCGACATGGGTTTGCGTTCATCGAATATCTGCGCGTACTTCGCCATCGCGACCAGGCCGTGATCACCGATCTCGGTGACCTCGTGCTCGAGGTCGAGCACGGCGCCGATCGCGCTGACGAGTACCCGACGGTTTTGCTCGGCATCGTCGGGGGAATAGGTGTCGAGCAATATCACCGCCGCGGGCCCGCGCCCGCTCTTTTCGAGGCGATGCGCCAGCGCATGTGCGATCGCCCCACCCGCCGAATAGCCGACGAGCACGATCGGCTGCTGGACCGCGATGTCCTCCACGGTCATCGCCAGGTAATCCAGCAACGCATCCCACGACTCAGGCAGTGGTTCGCCGGGCTGGGTCCCTGGCAGGCGCAGCGCGACCACGGTGTGGTCGGCGCCGAGCTCCCGCGCCAGCCGACCGAACTGGTGCGGTCCGGTGCCGACCACGAACGACGGAACGCAGATCAGCATGGGCCGGGATGTGCCCCGGCTCAGCGGGATCGGCGTCGACTTGACGGGCACATCGTCGACGGTGACGAACGTGTCGGCAAGCTTGGCGCTCTCCAACAGCATCGGTATCGCCGCAGCGACCCCACCGCGCCGGTGCGCGGCCAGCACCAGCTCCGTGAGCCCACCCCTGATACCGGATTCCACCTGCGGCACCGTCTGGATATCGACGCTGGCGTGCATGGTTTCGGTGATCCTGGCGTACAGATGGTCGGCCAGCGCCCGAGCAGTGGGGTGATCGAAGACGAGGGTGGACGGCAGCGTCAAACCGGTGGATTTGACGAGCCGGTTGCGGAACTCGACTCCGGCCAGGGAATCGAAACCCAACTCCGTGAACGGAGCTCCCGGGTCGATCATGTCCCCGGCCTCATGTCCGAGGCTGGCGGCCACCTGCTCCCGGACGGCAGCGAGCACGATGCCCGCGCGGTCGGATTCTGGTGCGGAAGCAAGCAGCTGCGGCAGCGATCGCACGCTCTCGGCGCGATGCGGACCGGCGGTCACCAGCGAGCTGAGCACCCTGGGCAGTGACCCCGCCGCTGCCTGCGCGGTGAGTGCTCCCCCGTCGAAACGTACGCCGACGCTCGTCGGGAAACCCGCGGCCACGGCCGCGTCGAACAGCGACATGCCGTAGTCGTCGTCGAGGGGAACCAGGCCCTCTCGACGCATGCGCGCGAAGTCGGCCTCGGAGAGGGTGCTCGTCATGCCGCTGGTACCGCGCCAAGGGCCCCATGCGATGGACGTGGCGGGCAGACCGTTGCGGTGCCGGTGCTGGGCCACTGCATCGAGGAACGCGTTCGCCGCCGCGTAGTTGGCTTGGCCGGGGCTGCCGATCGTCCCCGCGAGCGAGGAGTAGAGCACGAATATCGACAGATCCAGATGCTTCGTGGCCTCGTGCAGGTGCCATGCCGCATCGGCCTTGGGCCGCAACACCGTCGCGAGCCGCTGCGGAGTCATGTCGGCCAGCAGGCCGTCGGCCAGTACCCCCGCCGCATGCACGACGCCGGTCAACGGATGCTCCGACGGGATCGCCGCCAAGAGACCGTCCAGCGCCGCCGGGTCGGCCACGTCGCAGGCGACCACGTCCACCTGTGCACCGAGCGTGGCCAATTCCGCCACGACATCGGCGGCACCGGGCGCGGCCAAGCCGCGCCGACCCGCCAGCAGCAGCCGCCGCACGCCGTGCTCGACGACCAGATGCCGAGCCACCATCGCACCCAAACCGCCGGTGCCGCCGGTGATCAATACCGTGCCATCGGGCCGCAGCGCCGATACGGCAGTGCGTCCGTTCTTGCCGGTGTCCGCACCGCCGCGGCTCAGCCGGGGCGCATACAGCACGCCGTCACGCACTGCCACCTGAGATTCGTCCGCGATGGCCGACGCCGCAGCGACGCGGTTGCGGTAGTCATCCCAGCTGTCCACATCGATGATCGCGATACGATCGGGGTGCTCATGCTGAGCGCTGCGTAGCAGACCCCACGCCGCCGCGCCGACGAGATCGACCGGTTCACCGTCGTCCACCGCGACCGCATGTCTGGTCACCACGACGATCCGCTCCTGCCGCGCCAGGAGTTCGACAACCCGCGCCGCCACATCGGCTAGCCGAGCGTGCACCGAACCGGGCACGTCCGCATCCGCCGGCGCGTCCTCGAGTCGAATCACGGCGACCGGCCTGCCGTCGACCGTCACCGTCTCCTGCTCATCGGTGCTCACCCATTCCGCGTCCGCGCTGAAATCGCCCTGCTTCGGCGCCGACAACGGGACCCACCGGAGTATGTAGGCGCTGCGGCCTGCCGCAGAAGCACCGAACTCGCTCAGGGTGGCGATCGGGATCGGACGCATAGTCAGCGCGGCAGCCTCGAAGACCGGTGCCCCCTGAGAATCGGTGAGCGTCACCATGATCCGCTGATGGTCTGCCCCGGAAGAACTCGGCTCGGCCGCGGCCAGCCGGACCCGCGCCGACCCGGCTCCGACGGCGTGTATGTCCACGTTTTCCCACGAATAGGGCACGAGGATCTCGCCAGCGGCGGGCTCCTCGGCCAACCCGGTGAAGCGAATCGCGTGCAGGGCCGCATCCAACAAGGCCGGATGCACCCCGAACCGGCCCGCCGACGACTGCTCCGGCAGATTCACCTCCGCGAAAACTTCGCCGCCGCGCCGCCACAACGCGGTCAATCCTTGGAACAACGGCCCGTGCCCGTAGCCTCGCTCGGCCAGATCCACGTAGACGTCACCGATGTCCACCGGCACCGCGCCCACCGGCGGCCAACTCTCCTCGATCGGCCCGACCTGTGACGACGGTGACTGCGCGACAAGAGTCCCCGTCGCATGGCGAACCCACTCCGCCGGCGCCGGTTCACCGCCACCCTGCGGACGCGAATACACCGACACGTCTCGCACGCCCGCATCGTCAGGTCCGGCCGCCATCACCCGCAGCTCGACGGCGCCCGTCGGCGGCACGGCCAGCGGCGCGGTCACGACCAACTCGGCCAGTCGCGGACTGCCGGTCATCGCCCCCACGTGCAACGCCAACTCAGCAAACCCCGTGCCAGGCAGCAGCACGGTCCCGCCGATCTCGTGATCGGCCAACCATGGATGACTCGACAATGACAACCGACCCGTCAACACCACCCCCCCAGAATCCGGTAACCACACCGCCGCACCCAACAACGGATGTTCCACACCATCCACACCCGACGCCCGAACATCACCCGCGTCGGAAGCAGCCGCCAACCAATACCGCTGATGTTGGAACGCGTAGGTCGGCAACGAAACCCGACCGACCGAGCTCCCCGCGAACAACGGCCGCCAGCCCACGCCCAGCCCGGCGACATGAACCTGTGCCAGAAACGTCACAAACCGAACCGCCTCATCAACGCCGCGACGACCCGCCACGGACACCAGCCAGCCGGCCGTGGCGTCGCCATCGTCGCTCAGGCATTGGCGGGTCATGGCCGCCAGCACGGCGTCGGGTCCGATTTCGAGAAACCGGCGCGTGCCCGTCTCGGCGATCGCCCGGATTCCAGGTGCGAACCGGACCGTGGCGCGCGCCTGCCCGACCCAGTACGCGGGATCGGTGAAAGCGTCGCCCACCGCACCGGTCACGTTCGACACGATCGGCAGCAGCGGCTCGTGGTATGTCACGTCTTCGGCGACGGCGCGGAACTGCGCGAGCATGGGGTCCAGCCGCGCGGAGTGGAATGCATGACTCACCCGCAATCGCGACGTCTTGCGACCCTGCCCCGACAACGTCCGCTCCACCTCGTCGACGGCGTCGTCGTCACCGGAGATCACCACGGAGTCCGGACCGTTCACCGCTGCGACCGACACTCGATCGCCGTAGTCGGTCAGTACCTGCGCCACCTCGGTTTCCGACATGGCGACCGCGAGCATCGCGCCGCCCTCCGGTAGCGCCCCCATCAACCGGCCCCGCGCCGCCACCAACGCACAGGCATCCTCGAGCGACCACACCCCCGCGACAAACGCGGCGACCAGTTCACCGCCG
>NZ_JBFRFQ010000093.1:0-8495 GCF_052114905.1 Nocardia sp. 2TAF39 | reverse complement strand
GACCCAACCGGTCAAGAAGACCGCCCGCCGGGTCCGAGCAGACGAACCGATCGCCATCGTAGGGATGGGCTGCCGATTCCCCGGCGGTGTCGGATCACCGGACGAACTATGGGACCTGCTCGCCTCCGGAACCGACGCGACCGGAGAGTTCCCGGCGGATCGTGGGTGGGATCTGAACCGGTTGATCGATCCGGATCCGGACAAGCCCGGCACCGTTTACGCTCGTCGCGGCGGATTCCTCTACGACGCCGGCGATTTCGATGCCGGCTTCTTCGGGATCGGTCCGCGGGAGGCATCCGCGATGGACCCGCAGCAACGTCAATTGTTGGAGGCGTCCTGGGAGGCATTGGAGGACGCGGGCATCGACCCGGCCTCGTTGCGCGGCAGTGACACCGGAGTGTTCGTCGGGGCATGCTACTCGGGCTACTTCGATCGGGTGACCGGCGAGTTGGAGGGCTACCGACTCACCGGCACCCAAAGCAGCGTGACCTCCGGTCGGGTGGCCTATGTCCTTGGCCTCGAAGGGCCCGCCGTCACCGTGGACACCGCGTGCTCGTCGTCGCTGGTCGCGCTGCATCAGGCCTGCCAGGCACTGCGGCAGGGGGAGACCTCGCTGGCGCTCGCGAGCGGCGTGACAGTCGCGGCCAGTCCCTGGCTTTACGTCGACTTCGCGCGGCAGCGCGGACTCGCACCGGACGGGCGGTGCAAATCGTTCTCCGCCGCTGCCGACGGCGTCGCCTTCTCCGAGGGCGTCGGCGTGCTGGTGCTCGAACGGCTCTCCGACGCCAAGCGGCTCGGGCACGACATTCTCGCCCTCGTACGCGGGACGGCGGTGAATCAGGACGGTGCGAGCAACGGTTTGACCGCGCCGAACGGTCCCTCACAGAAGCGGGTGATCGAGGCGGCACTCGCCGATGCCGGGCTCGAGCCGTCGGATGTGGATGCGGTGGAGGCGCACGGCACCGGGACCACCTTGGGTGATCCGATCGAAGCCCAGGCGCTGATCGCCGCCTATGGGGAGGGTCGTGCGGGACAACCCCTGCGGATCGGGTCGATCAAATCGAATATCGGACACACCGTCGCCGCGGCAGGGGTCGGTGGTGTGATCAAGATGGTGCAGGCGTTGCGGCACGAAACGCTACCGAAGACCTTGCATATCGACGCGCCGAGCCCGCACGTGGACTGGTCGGCGGGTGCTGTGGAGCTGTTGACCGCGGCCCAGCCGTGGCCGGCGGGCGGGCGCGTCCGCCGGGCCGGGGTGTCGTCGTTCGGTGTCAGCGGCACCAACGCACACGTCATCGTGGAAGAGGCCCCCGCCCGGTCTGTGCGGTCGAGCCCGGCGGAGGTAGCGCAGCGTGACCATGGAGGGCTCCGCACAGACCGCATCGGACACCGTCGAATTCCGGTATCGCAGCTGGCACCCCACTCCTCGGTGGCCGTGCCGTGGTTGGTGTCGGCGAGTTCCGAGTCTGGTCTACGTGCGCAGGCGGATCGACTGCGGCAGTGGGTGCTCGACAACCCCGACACGGACGTATGGGATGTCGCGCATTCCTTGGTGACGTCCCGTGCCCGGCTCGACTGCCGCGGAGCCGTCGTCGGCGGCGACCGGGACGAGTTGCTGGCCGGCCTGGCCGATTTGGCGGCCGGTTCGCCGGGCACGATCGAGGCGACAGCGGGTACGGGCAAGGCGGCGTTCCTGTTCACCGGGCAGGGTGCGCAACACACCGGGATGGGTGCCGGGTTGTACGCGGCCTTCGACGTGTTCGCCGCGGCGTTCGACGAGGTGTGCGCCCAGATCGATCCGCTGCTGGACTCGGCCCACCCGTCACCCGACCACCACCCCTCGGGGAGCTCCGCGCTGTTATTGCGGGACTTGGTGTTCGATCGGAGTAACGCGGCACTGTTGGATCTCACGGCGTTCACCCAGCCCGCGTTGTTCGCGTTCGAGGTGGCGTTGTTCCGGCTGATGGAGTCGTTCGGCGTGGTACCGGACATGCTGATCGGACATTCGATCGGTGAGCTGGCCGCCGCATATGTGGCGGGAGTGTGGTCGCTCGAGGATGCCTGCGCCCTGGTGGTGGCGCGCGGGCGGCTGATGGGCGCGCTACCCGAAGGTGGGGCGATGCTGGCGGTGGCTGTGGGGGAGGCGGATGCGGCGGGAATCGTCGCTGGATTCGACGGCAGGTTGTCGGTCGCGGCGGTGAACGGTCCGTCGTCGGTGGTGTTGTCCGGAGACGCGTTCGCGATCGACAAGATCGAGAACACCTTTGCCGTGGACGGAGTGCGGACCTCCCGGTTGCGGGTCAGTCACGCGTTCCACTCGGCGTTGATGGAGCCGATGCTCGACGAATTCCGGGGTGTAGCCCAAGGATTGACCTATCACCAGCCGACTCTCCCGATCGTGTCGAACGTCTCCGGCGTCGTGGTCGACGCGGAGGTGACCGATCCGGGTTACTGGGTGCGGCAGGTGCGCGGGTGTGTCCGGTTCGCGCCGGGGATCGACACTCTGGTCGAGGCAGGGGTGCGGCGGTTCGTGGAGATCGGTCCGGATGCTGTGCTGGCAGCGATGACTCGGCAGTGTCTTGCCGAGACGCGGGACATCGAGGCCCGCTCGACGGTGGTCGCGGCCGCCCGGCACTCCGTCGACGAGTCGACCCAGTTCGTGTCGGCGCTGGCGCGAGCAGCTGTCGCGGGAACAGAGGTGAACTGGACAGCGCTGTTCGCGGGCCGCGTCCGGGATCGAGTGCCGCTGCCTACGTATGCGTTCCAGCGCCAGCGGTATTGGTTGCAGCCGGTCGGCGTGGCGGATGTGCGGCAGTCGGGCATGGACGATGCGAGACATCCGCTGTTGGGCGCGATGGTGCGGCTGCCGGATTCCCAGGACGTGGTATTCACCGGCAGGCTGTCTCGAGCCGGTCATCCGTGGTTGGCCGACCATACTGTCGCCGGGGTGGCATTGCTGCCCGGCGCCGCTCTCGTCGAGTTGGCGCTGCACGCGGGAACGGTGGTCGGGTGCCCGCGGCTGGCGGAGTTGGTGATCGAGGTGCCCCTGCCGGTGCCGTCCGCGGCAGCGGTCGAGCTGCGGGTGGTGGCGGGGGGACCGGATGCGATGGGCATGGGGACGGTGTCGGTGTACTCGCGTTCGTGCGGTGGCGACGAACCCGATCGGGCCGAGGACCAGTGGGTCCGGCACGCGGTCGCGACCGTCACCGCCCAGTCGGACCTGCCGTCCCCCGACACGCGTATGGACAGCTGGCCCCCGGCCGACGCGACCGCAATGGAGATCGACGATGCCTATGCGGATCTGGCCGAGCTGGGCTACGAGTACGGACCGGCGTTTCGGGGACTGACTGCGCTGTGGCGGCGCGACGGCGAGGTGTTCGCGGAGGTCGCGCTGCCGGAGCAGATCCGATCGGAGGCTGTGGAGTTCGGTGTGCATCCGGCGTTGTTGGACGCCGCGCTGCACGCGATCCTGCTCGGTGGGCTGGTTCCCGACCCGCGGGCCGGTGCGATCGTCGTCCCGTTCTCATGGGAGAACCTCACGCTGCACGCCACGGGGGCGAGCGCACTGCGGGTCCGCGCGACCGGCTCCGCATCTGGTGGTGAGCGAATCGCGGTGACGCTCACCGACGCGTCGGGCACGGCCGTGGCCGAGGTGGATGCATTGACGCTGCGGCCGCTGTCGACCGACGCGCTCGGCGGACCGGCGGACCGGCGGACCGGCGACGCCGGCTACACGGTGGACTGGGTCGCGCTACCAGACCCCGCGAGCGAACGCACTGTGGCCGACGCCTGGAGCCCCGCCGAGGACGGTGAAACCGTCACGATCGCGGAACGGGACGCGACGGTAGTGCGGCTCGACGCTCAGCGGGGGAGTGAGCGGTCGCGCATCGACGCTGCGGCCGTCGACGACGATTTCCCGTCGACGGTGCGGGATTCGGTGATCACGCTGGCGGCGCGACTGCGGCGGCTGCTGGCGGCCGAGCGGCTCATCGTCGCGGTGACCCGGTGTGCGGTGGCGGTGCATCCCGGCGAGCCGGTGAATTTGCCCGCGGCCGCGGCATGGGGTCTGCTGCGCACCGCACAGAGCGAGAACCCGGACCGTATCGTCATCGTGGACGTCGAGGACTGGGCTGACTATCGGAATGCCGTGGCACTGGCCCTCACTCTCACCGGTGAACCTCAGCTGGCGTTGCGGCGGGGGACGGCGCACGTGCCGCGGCTCGGGGTCGCCGTCGATGGAATGAATGTCCCGTTCGGCTCGTCCGGTGTGCACACCGAGCCGGTCGGCTCCTCGACATGGGCGTTGACTTTGCGTGGCAAGGGTACGTTGACCGCTGACAATTTCGGTCTGAGCGACAACCCGGGTCTGTTGGAACCGCTTGGACCGGGGCGGGTTCGGGTGAGTATGCGGGCGGTGGGTCTCAATTTCCGGGACGTGTTGATCGCGTTGGGCACTTACCCGGACCCGAATGGTCGAATCGGTGGTGAGGGCGCTGGTGTGGTGCTGGAGGTGGCGCCGGATGTGACCGAGTTCGTGCCTGGTGATCGGGTTTTCGGATTGATTTCGGGTGTCGGGTCGGTTGCGGTGGCTGATCGTCGGTTGCTTGCGCCGATGCCGCCGAATTGGTCGTTCGCTCAGGCGGCGGCGGTGCCGATCGTGTATTCGACTGCCTATTACGGTCTTGTCGATCTGGCCGGGGCGCAGGCTGGTGAAACCCTGTTGTTGCACGCGGCTACGGGTGGCGTGGGTATGGCGGCGGTGCAGTTGGCACGGCATTTGGGTTTGCGGACGTTGGTGACCGCGAGCGAGCCGAAGTGGAATGTGTTGCGCGATATGGGGTTCGGTGATTCCGAGATCGGTGATTCGCGGAGTTCGGATTTCGAACAGAAGTTCTTCGAGGCTACCGGTGGTCGTGGGGTGGATATCGTGTTGGATTCGCTGGCAGGCGAATTCGTGGATGCGTCGTTGCGGTTGATGCCCCGCGGTGGTCGGTTCGTCGAGATGGGCATGCTCGATCGGCGTGATCCGGTCCTGGTGGCTGCCGAGCATCCGGGGGTGGATTACCACAGTTTCATGTTGATGGAGGTGGGTCCGGATCGGCTGGGAGAGATTCTGACTGCTCTGGTCGGACTTTTCGATGCCGGGGTGTTGGCGCCGTATCCGACTACGGCGTGGGATGTGCGGCAGGCACCGGAAGCGTACCGGTATCTGAGCCGGGCCCGGCATATCGGCAAGAATGTGCTGACCGTACCGACTCCGTTGCGGCCTGATGGCACGGTGCTGATCACCGGCGGTACCGGGGGATTGGGTGCGGTGGCCGCGCGGCACCTGATCAGCGCGCATGGTGTGCGCAGGCTGGTGTTGACGAGCAGGCGTGGTCCCGAGGCGCCCGGCGCGGCCGAGCTCACCGCCGAGCTGACTGCGCTCGGTGCGCATGTGGATGTGGTCGCGTGTGATGCGGCTGATCGGGTGGCGCTGGAGGCGGTATTGGCGGCGATTCCTGCGCAGCACCCGTTGACCGGTGTCGTTCATGCCGCGGGTGTGTTGGCCGATGGGCTGCTGGCCACGATGACGGCGGAGCAGATTGCGATGGTGTTGCGGCCGAAGGTGGATGCGGCGTGGAATCTGCACGAGGCGACCAAAGACTCGGATCTGTCGATATTCGTGCTGTATTCCTCGATCGCGGGTGTGACCGGAAATCCGGGGCAGGCGAATTATGCGGCGGCGAATATGTTCCTCGATGCGTTGGCGCAGCACCGTCAGGTGAGTGGTTTGCCGGCGACGTCGGTGGTGTGGGGGCCGTGGGAGCAGAGCGGCGGTATGACCAGTGCGCTCGGGGAGGCTGATTTCGCTCGGTTGCGGCGGGAAGGTTTTATCCCGTTGGGTGACGTGGACGGTATGGCGTTGTTCGACGCGGCACTGGCGGGGGGCCGGTCGGCGTTCGCGGCGGTCCGAATCGATCGGAACGCGCTCGGCGAGACAGATCCCGATGGTTCGCGCGCGATCATGCGCGGCGTGGCACGGCCGGCGCGCCGCCGGGTGAGCGCCGCCACGAGCGAGCAGCAGACAGCGTTGAATGGGCGCTCCGCGGGCTCCGCGCCCTTGGCGGCGCAATTGCTCGGACGCTCGGCAGTCGAGCAGGAACGCGTCATTCTCGACGTGATCCGCGTCCACGCCGCGGCCGTCCTGGCGCAGGGCACCGCGGACTCGATCGCCTCCGACAAGCCGTTCAAAGATCTCGGTTTCGACTCGCTCGGTGTGATGGAATTCCGCAACCGGCTGAAATCGGCGGTCGGGGTGCAATTGTCTTCGACCACAATGTTCTCCTATCCCACTCCGGAGGCTCTGGCCGGTTACGTCCGCCAGGAGATCGCTCCGATCGACGATCCCGTCGAGCGCACCGAGGCCGGGGACCTCGCTCATTTGAAGGCGATGGTCGAACGTGTCCTTGCTGTGGCGGGCGACGACGAGGCGACGGTGACCACATTGCTCGATATCAGTGACCGTCTTCGGTCTCATGTCGGCGGGCGACGGCAGAGCGATGGGTACGACGACTTTGCTGCGCATTCGGGCAGCGAGCTCTTGGATTTGATTGATGAGGAGTTTGGTCGGGCATGAGTATCGAGGAACGACTCACGCGGTCTCTGCAGAAGCTGGCCGGAGACCTGCGCGCCGCGAACCGGCATATTCGGGAGCTGGAGGAGCGGGCGCGGGAGCCGATCGCGATCGTGGGGATGAGTTGCCGCTATCCGGGTGGTGTGAAATCCCCTGCGCAGCTGTGGGATCTGGTCGCTTCCGGTGTCGATGCGGTCAGTGGGTTTCCGACCGATCGGGGTTGGGATCTGGATCGGCTCTACCACCCGGATCCGGATGTGCCGGGCACGATCTACACCCGTGAAGGCGGGTTCCTGGACTCCATCGGCGACTTCGACGCCGCCTTCTTCGGGATCGGTCCTCGTGAGGCTGTGGTGATGGATCCGCAGCAGCGTCTGATGCTGGAGGCGTCGTGGGAGGCGTTGGAGGATGCGGGTATCGACCCGGTATCGCTGCGTGGCAGTGACACCGGCGTCTTCACCGGAGTCATCCACCAGAACTATGGCCCTCGTATCGGCTCGCCGACCATTACCGCGGAGGCGGAAGGTCATGCCTACCTCGGTGTCGCGAACAGTGTGCTGTCCGGTCGGATCGCGTACACCTTCGGCTTCGAGGGCCCGGCGATGTCGGTCGACACCGCGTGCTCGTCGTCGTTGGTGGCGCTGCATCTGGCGTGTCAGGCGTTGCGGCAGGGCGACGCCTCGCTGGCCCTGGCGGGCGGTATCACGGTGATGTCGGATCCGGCTCTGCTGATCGCGTTCGCGCGTCAGCGTGCGCTGTCGTCGGATGCGCGCTGCAAGGCGTTCGCGGCGGCCGCCGACGGGACCGGCTTCTCCGAGGGGCTGGGAGTGCTGGTGTTGGAGCGGTTGTCGGATGCCCAGCGGCTCGGGCACACCGTCTTGGCGGTGGTGCGTGGCAGCGCGGTGAATCAGGACGGTGCGAGTAACGGTTTGACTGCGCCGAATGGTCTGGCGCAGGAACGAGTCATCGTGCAGGCGTTGGCGAATGCGGGTTTGGCTGCGTCGGATGTGGATGCGGTGGAGGCGCATGGCACGGGCACGATGCTGGGGGATCCGATCGAGGCGTCGGCATTGATCGGCGTCTATGGGAAGCAGCGTGCGTCCACTCCGCTGCGTTTGGGTTCGCTGAAGTCGAATGTCGGTCACACGTCGGCGGCAGCGGGGGTGGGGAGTGTGATCAAGATGGTGCAGGCGTTGCGGCACGAGATGTTGCCGAAGACGTTGCATGTGGATGTGCCGTCGCCGCATGTGGATTGGTCCGCGGGTACGGTGCGGCTGCTTCAGGACAGTGAGCCGTGGCCGGCGGGGGAGCGGGTGCGGCGGGCGGGTGTGTCGTCGTTCGGGGCCAGTGGTACCAACGCCCATCTCATTCTGGAGGAAGCGCCCGCCGATCCGGTCGCCGCCCAGGCGGGAGACGAGCCCGAGCAGGTGGCGGTTGCGGAGCCGATCGCTTCGGATGTCGTTCCGCTGGTGGTATCAGCCAAGTCCGAGGATGCGCTGCGGGCTCAGGCGGATCGATTGCGGCAGTGGTTGCTCGGTGATCCCGAGGCGGATGTGTGGGATGTGGCGCATTCGTTGGTGACGTCGCGGGCGCTGTCGGACTGGCGCGGTGTCGTCGTGGGACGAGATCGGGGCGAATTGTTGGCCGGTCTGGCCGAATTGGCGGCGGGTTCGCCAGGCGCGATCGAGGCGAAAGCAAGTTCTGCGAAAACGGCTTTCCTGTTCACTGGTCAGGGTGCGCAGCGGGTCGGGATGGGTGCGGGCCTGTATCACGCGTTCCCGGTGTTCGCGGCGGCGTTGGATGAGGTGTGTGCCCAGTTCGACCCCCTGTTGGGGCGGTCGTTGAAAGATCTGATGTTCCTCGACACCGAAGAGGT
>NZ_JBFRFQ010000092.1:0-8618 GCF_052114905.1 Nocardia sp. 2TAF39 | reverse complement strand
GATTGGTCGGCGAATTCGGTGCGGTTGCTCACCGAAGCCGAGCCGTGGCCCGCGGGTGAGCGGGTGCGTCGGGCGGGCGTGTCGTCGTTCGGGGTGAGCGGCACCAATGCGCATGTCGTTCTCGAAGAGGCGCCCGCCGACCCGGCCACTACGGAGTCCGAGGGCGAGTCCGAACAGGCGGCGGCTGTGAAACCCATTGCCTCGGATGTCGTTCCCCTGTTGATATCGGCCAAGTCCGAGGCAGCCCTGCGGGCCCAGGCGGATCGACTGCGGCAGCGGTTGATCGGTGATCTCGACGCGGACGTGTGGGATGTCGCGCATTCCGTCGCGACATCGCGGGCCCTGTTGGACTGGCGCGGAGCCGTCGTGGGACGTGATCGTGGCGAGCTGCTGGCTGGCCTGGCCGCGGTGGCGGCGGGTTCGCCCGGCACGATCGAGAGGAACGCAGAATCTGGTAAAACGGCGTTTCTGTTCACCGGTCAGGGTGCGCAGCGGGTGGGGATGGGGGCGCAGCTGTATGCGGCGTTCCCGGTGTTCGCCGCGGCGTTGGACGCGGTGTGTGCGGAGTTCGACCGGCTGCGCGACGGTGCCCACCCGTCGCCCGACCACCACCCCTCGAGGAGCTCCGCGCCGTCGTTGAAGGAGGTGATGTTCACCGATCCGGAAGGGGTGTTGGGTCGGACGGAGTGGACACAGCCGGCGTTGTTCGCGTTCGAGGTGGCGTTGTTCCGGTTGGTGGAGTCGTTCGGTATGGCTCCGGATGTAGTCATCGGGCATTCGATCGGGGAGTTGGCCGCGGCCCATGTCGCGGGGGTGTGGTCGCTGCCGGATGCGTGTGCGTTGGTAGCGGCGCGGGGCCGGTTGATGGGTGCGTTGCCGGAGGGCGGCGCGATGCTTGCCGTGGCGATCGGCGAAAAGCGAGCGGCCGATATCGCCGCCGAATTCGGTGACCGGGTGTCGATCGCGGCGGTGAACGGTCGGTCCTCGACGGTGTTGTCCGGGGATGCCGATGCCATCGATGAGATCGAACGCCGACTATCCGGTGATGGCGTCAAGACGAATCGTCTGCGGGTCAGCCATGCTTTCCATTCCGCGCGGATGGATCCGATGCTGGCCGAATTCCGTTCCGTGGCTGCCGGCATCGTGTACGAGCAGCCGAGGCTGCCGATTGTGTCGAACGTGTCCGGCGAGCCGGCCGGGGACGCAGTGTGCGACCCGGAATATTGGGTGCGGCAGGTGCGCGGCTGTGTCCGGTTCGCGCCCGGAGTGAATGCTCTAGTCGCGGCGGGCGTGCGGCATTTCGTCGAAGTAGGTCCGGATGCGGTGCTCGCGGCGATGACCCGCGGGTGTCTGGCCGAAAACCCCGAGGTCGAATCGGTTTCGTCGGTGACGGCGGTTGCCCGCCGGTCGGTCGACGAGGTAACGCAGTTTGTCACGTCCCTCGCGCAGGCCCATGTCGCAGGCGTGCCAGTGGATTGGCGTCCATTGTTCGCCGGCCGTGATGTGCGCCGGGTTCCGTTGCCGACGTATGCGTTCCAGCGCCGGCGGTTCTGGTTGCCGCCCAGCGGCGGCGAGGCATCGCCCGCCGCGACGGACCACCCGATCCTGACCGGTGTGGTCGGGTTGGCGGGGACCGACGAATGGCTGTTCACCGGCCGGCTCTCGTTGCGCACCCACCCGTGGATCGCCGATCATATGACCTACGGCGTGGTGGTCGTGCCGAGCGCGACACTGATCGAGTTCCTCCTCGTCGCGGGCGGCCGGATCGGCTGCAGTGCGGTGGAAGAGCTCACACTGCAGGCACCGATCCTGCCGACCGACAAGGACGAGGTCGAGCTGCAGGTGTTGGTCCAAGCGGCGGACGAGACCGGGCGACGCCAGTTCGAGTTCTACTTCCGCAAGTCGGCCGAGGACGAATGGACTCACAACGCCACCGGTGCGCTCGCCGCCGAGTGGCAGGGTGACTCGGCGTTGTTGTCGCGGCTACAGGATGAGCCGTGGCCGCCGGCCGATGCCGAAACCATCGACAGCAGTTGGGTTCCGGAGCAGATCGCGCGGGGTTCCGGTCTCGAGTACGGTCCGGCGTTCATCGGTGTGCGTGCCGCGTGGCAGCGCGACGACGCCGTCTTCTCGGAGATCGTGCTGGATACCGACGCGGCGCCGGAGTTTGCACGGCACAATCTGCATCCGGCGCTGCTGGACCTGGTGATGCATACCGTCCTCGCTCGGACGGCGTGGCGCGATATGGACGAGAATCCGGATGCCGGCCGATTGCTGTTCCGGTGGGGCGGTGCGCGATTCCACCAGCCGACACCTGACGAGGTGACCTCGCTTCGGGTCATCGGGATCGCGACCGGAGCCGAGACCGTGTCCGTCGCGACGGTCGATCCGGACGGCAATCCGGTCGTGTCCGTCGACGCGGTCGTGATGCGGCCCTACGACACCAAGGAATTCCGGCGCACCCTGGCCGGTGACGAGGCAGATCTGTACCACGTGCAGTGGGAGCCGGCCGCCGCGGCATCGGCCGGGAAGTCCGCATCGGCCATGGCGGCGCTCGCGGGCACATCCATAACGGGGATCGACACGGGCTATGAGTCTGTGGCCGATGTCGTTGCGGCCGCGCGGGTTCCCGATGTGGTCGTGTGGCGGGCACCTGTGCTCCCCGACGGCGGTAGCGGCAATCCGATAGCGGCTCGCGCGACGGTGCAGGGCACGCTGTCGACGCTGAAATCCTGGCTTGCCGAAGACCGTTTGTCCGACGTACGGCTGGTCGTGGTCACGACGGGTGGCGCTGGGCTGCCCGGCGAAGTTCCCGATGTGGCGGCCGCTGCGGTGTGGGGCCTGGTCCGTAGCGCACAGTCCGAGCATCCGGACCGGTTCGTCCTGGTGGACGAGGATCCGGTCCGGTGGCTGGATGGCGACCGGATCGCGGACGTGCTGCGGTCGGGTGAGCCGCAGGCCGCGGTGCGCGGAACGGAGATTCTGGTTCCTCGTCTGATGCGCGACTCCGCGTCGGACGCCACTGCCACACCGCCCTCGTTCGGGGACGGGACAGTGCTGATCACCGGCGGTACCGGTGGACTCGGTGCGTTGTTCGCCCGTCACCTCGTCGCTGCACACGGCGTGCACAGGTTGGTGCTGGCGTCGCGGCGAGGGCCCGAGGCGCCCGGCGCCGCCGAGTTGGTCGCCGAGCTGGTGCAGGCCGGCGCCGATGCCAAGGCTGTCGCGTGCGATGTCGCCGACCGTGATGCGCTGCGAACTCTGGTGGACGCCATCGATTCCAACGGTGGATTGACCGCAGTCGTGCATACCGCGGGGGTTCTCGCCGACGGCACCGTCGAAGCCGTGACCGACGAACAGGTCGATCGGGTGTGGGCGCCGAAGGTCGACGCGGCGTGGTATCTGGATGAATTGACCCGCGACCGCGAGCTGTCGGCGTTCGTGCTGTTCTCCTCGATCGCGGCGGTGTTCGGAACGTCCGGGCAGGGCAACTATGCTGCGGCCAACAGCTTCCTGGATGCGTTGGCGCAGCGGCGCCGGGCAGCGGGTCTACCTGCGACGTCGCTGGCGTGGGGGCCGTGGAACCAGGGCAGTGGTATGACAACCGGCCTGGGGAGTACCGCGATGGCGCGGTTGGGTCGGCTGGGGCTGGGGCAGCTCGAGAATGCCGAAGGTGTGCGTCTTTTCGACGATGCGGTCGCTCGTGGCGACGCGTGCCTGGCGCCGATCCGGTTCGATGCAAGCGCGCTGCAGCGCGAGTTCGATCCCGCCGTTCCCGCGGTGCTGCGCGGATACGTGCGGCGTCCGGCACGCGCGGCGCAGCCGGCGGCGGAATCCGCGGCCGCGGGGTCGCTGGCCGCCCGGCTGGCGCAGGTGCCGGAGACACGGCGCGCCGAGGTGGTGTTGGACGTGGTGTTGGCGCAGGCGGCGGCGGTGCTGGGCCATGACGCGATCGCCGACATCCGTCCCGATCAGCGTTTCGACGAGATCGGCTTCGATTCGCTCGGTGGTGTGGAATTCCGTAACAGGCTGGCCAAGGCTACGGGTGTGCAGTTGCCGTCGACTCTGGTGTTCGACTATCCGACCGCGGCGGCGGTGGCGAAGCTGGTGCAGTCCAAAGTCGAGCCGCAGACGGTGGGTGAACCTGTCAAGAAGGTGGTGCGCCGGGTTCGGGCGGACGAGCCGATCGCCATCGTGGGGATGAGTTGCCGGTTCCCCGGTGGTGTGGCGTCCCCGGATGAGCTGTGGGATCTGCTTGCCACAGGTGTTGACGCGACTGGCGAGTTCCCGTCGGATCGCGGTTGGGATCTGGAGCGGCTGTTCGACGATAATCCGGACAAGCCCGGCACCGTTTATGCGCGTCGTGCCGGATTCCTCGACGACGCAGGCGATTTCGATGCCGGTTTCTTCGGTATCGGTCCGCGGGAGGCGTCCGCGATGGACCCGCAGCAACGGCTGTTGCTGGAAGCGTCCTGGGAGGCTCTGGAGGATGCCGGGATCGATCCGGTCTCGTTGCGTGGCAGCGACACCGGGGTATACGCCGGAGCGTGCTATTCGGGTTACTTCGATCGGGTGACCGGGGATCTGGAGGGCTACCGGCTCACCGGCACCACGCACGCTGTGATCTCGGGCCGGGTGGCTTATGTCTTCGGCTTGGAAGGGCCTGCCGTCACCACGGATACCGCGTGCTCGTCGTCTCTGGTCGCGCTGCATCAGGCCTGCCAAGCGCTGCGGCAGGGGGAGACCTCGTTGGCGCTGGCGAGTGGAGTGACGGTGGCGGCCAGCCCGTATCTCTCGGTCGATTTCGCGCGGCAGCGCGGTCTCGCACCGGACGGACGCTGCAAATCGTTCTCTGCCGCGGCCGACGGGGTCGCTTTCTCCGAGGGCGTCGGCGTGCTGGTGCTCGAGCGCCTCTCCGACGCCCGGCGCCTGGGACACAACATTCTGGCACTGGTGCGTGGGACGGCGGTGAATCAGGACGGTGCGAGCAATGGGTTGACTGCGCCGAACGGTCCGTCGCAGGAGCGGGTGATCGCGGCGGCGCTGGCCAGTGCCGGACTGGAGCCGTCGGACATCGATGCGGTCGAGGCGCACGGAACCGGGACGACGTTGGGTGACCCGATCGAGGCACAGGCGCTGATCAACGCGTACGGGAGCAACCGTGCCGAACCGCTGCGGGTCGGGTCGATCAAATCCAACATCGGCCACACCGTCGCTGCGGCCGGTGTGGGTGGTGTGATCAAGATGGTTCAGGCGATGCGGCATGAAATTCTGCCGAAGACACTGCATGTGGATGCGCCGAGCCCGCATGTGGACTGGTCGGCGGGCACTGTCGAGCTGTTGACCGAGGCCCGGCCGTGGCCGGCCGGCGCGCGGGTCCGTCGCGCCGGGGTGTCGTCGTTCGCCGTCAGCGGCACCAACGCCCACGCGATCCTGGAGGAAGCACCCGCCCGTCGGGTTCCGACGTCGCCGCCTGTGGACCAGCCGGCCAACCTCGCTGCCGTTCCATGGGTACTGTCGGCAAGCTCCGAGGCGGGTCTGCGGGCACAGGCGGATCGACTGCGGCAGTGGGTGCTTGACGAGCCCGATGCGGACGTGTGGGATATCGCGCATTCCCTGGTGACATCCCGGGCCCAATTGGATTGGCGCGGTACGGTCGTCGGGCGTGACCGCGACGAGCTGCTGGCCCGGCTGGCCGAGCTGGCGGCGGGGTCGCCGGGCACGATCGAGGCGGCCGTGGGTTCGGGCAAGACCGCGTTTCTGTTCACCGGGCAGGGTGCGCAACAGGCGGGGATGGGTGCGGCGTTGTACGCGGCCTTCGACGTGTTCGCGGCGGCGTTCGACGAGGTGTGCGCCCAGGTCGATCCGATGCTCGACTGGTCGCTGAAGGACCTGGTGTTCGATCCGAGTAACGCGGAGCTTGTGAATCTCACGGAATACACGCAGCCCGCGTTGTTCGGGTTCGAGGTGGCGTTGTTCCGGCTGCTGGAGTCGTTCGGCGTGGTACCGGACATGCTGATCGGACATTCGATCGGGGAGCTGGCCGCCGCACACGTGGCAGGTGTGTGGTCGTTGGCGGATGCGTGCGCCCTGGTGGCGGCGCGCGGACGGTTGATGGGCGCGCTCCCTACCGGCGGGGCGATGCTGGCGGTGGGGGTATCCGAGGATCGAGCGGCTACGGTGCTTGCCGAGTTCGAGGGACAGGTGTCGTTGGCGGCGGTGAACGGTCCGTCGTCGGTGGTGTTGTCCGGGGATGTGTTCGCGATCAGCAAGATCGAGGAGAAACTTGCTGTGGAGGGCGTGAAGACCTCCCGGTTGCGGGTCAGTCATGCGTTCCATTCGGTGTTGATGGAGCCGATGCTCGACGAGTTCCGCAGCGTGGCGCACGGACTGACCTATCACCAGCCGACCGTCCCGATCGTGTCGAATGTCTCCGGTCTCGTGGTCGGTGACGAGATGACCGATCCGGAGTACTGGATTGAGCAGGTGCGCGGGTGTGTACGGTTCGCACCGGGGATCAGCACCCTGGTCGCCGCGGGGGTTCGCCGGTTCGTGGAGATCGGACCGGATGCTGTGCTGGCCGCGATGACCCGCCAGTGCCTCGCCGAGAACCCGGATGTCGAGGCCCGCTCGGTGGTGGTCGCGACCGCCCGTCGTGCGACGGACGAGCCGATCCAGTTCGTGTCCGCGCTGGCTCGAGTCCATACGGCGGGAGTGAGCATGGACTGGACGCCGCTGTTCGCGGGTCGTTCCGTGAATCGGGTGTCGCTACCCACGTACGCGTTCCGGCACCAACGGTATTGGTTGCAGCCGGTCGGCGCGCCGGACGTGTGGCAGTCGGGCATGGACGACGCGGAACATCCGCTGCTGGGCGCGATGGTACGACTGCCGGATTCCGGAGATGTGGTGTTCACCGGCAGGTTGTCGCAGTCCGGCCATCCCTGGCTGGCCGACCACACCGTCGCCGGAGTGACCTTGCTGCCCGGCGCCGCCCTCGTGGAACTGGCGCTGCATGTGGGAACGATGGTGAAGTGCCCGCAACTGGCGGAGCTGGTGATCGAGGGGCCCCTGTCGGTGCCGTCCACCGACGCGGTCGAGCTGCGCGTGGTGGCGAGCGCACCGGACGACACCGGCGCCCGGACGGTGTCGATGTACTCGCGTTCACGCGGTGACGATCCCGAACAGTGGGTCCGTCACGCCGTCGCGACGGTCACCGCTCGGTCGGAAGCGTCCTCGGCCGCAGCCGATCTGATGACCTGGCCGCCGGATGATGCCACGCCGACGGCGATCGACGACGCCTACCCGGATCTGGCCGAGCAGAGCTACGACTACGGACCGGCATTCCAGGGACTGACCGCCCTATGGCAGGCCGACGGCGAGGTGTTCGCGGAGGTCGCGCTACCGGAATCCGCCCGATCGGGGGTCACCGAATTCGGTGTGCACCCGGCGTTGTTGGATGCCGCGCTGCACGCGATCCTGCTCGGTGGGCTGCTTCCGGCCACCCCGGCCGGTGCGATAGCCGTCCCGTACTCGTGGGAAAACGTGACACTGTATGCGACAGGGGCGACCGCACTGCGGGTCCGCGCAACGGTGACCGGCTCCGCACCGGGCGGGGAACGGATCGCGGTCACACTCGCCGACACCTCCGGTGTCGCCGTGGCCGAGGTGGGTGCGCTGACGCTGCGGCCTCTGTCGGCCGATGCGCTCGGCTCGGCACAATCCCGGACCGACGACGTCGGCTACGACGTGGGCTGGGTCGCGCTACCCACGCCTGCGAGCGGGCTGGTTGCGGCCGAATCCTGGAGCTCGGCCGAGGACGGGGAAACCGTCACGATCGCCGGCGGGTCCGCGACCGTGTTGCGGCTCGACGCCGTGCCTTTCGGTCGCACCGCCGATGTGGCAGATGATCGCGGTCTTCCCGCGGTGGTGCGGGATTCGTTGACCGCGTTGACGGCGCGTGTGCAGCGGCTGCTGACCGGGGACGGGTTGATCGTCGTGGTGACCCGGCAGGCGGTGGCAGTGCATCCCGGCGAGCCCGTCGACATGCCGGCGGCGGCGGCGTGGGGTCTGCTGCGGACTGCGCAGAGCGAGCATCCGGAGCGGATTCTCCTGGTCGATGTCGACGACTGGGCCGACTACCGCGATGGTGTCGCACGGGCGTCGGTGTTCGAAGGCGAGCCGCAACTGGCTCTGCGGCGTGGCACGGCGCATGCGCCGCGGCTGACCAGCAGTGCTGCGGGCCTGCCCGGGTTCACGGGCTCCAACAGCTCGGCGTGGTCTCTCACTCTGCTCGGCAAGGGCACATTGACCGGAGACAACTTCGGCGTGGGCGACGATCCGAGTGCCGAGGGACCGCTGGTGGCGGGGCAGGTTCGGGTGAGTATGCGGGCGGTCGGTCTGAATTTCCGAGACGTGCTGGTCACGCTCGGCACCTACCCCGACCCGGATGCGCGGATCGGCGGTGAAGGCGCCGGAGTCGTGCTCGAGGTCGCTGCCGATGTGACCGAGTTCGTGGTCGGTGACCGGGTTTTCGGGTTCATGTCGGGTGTTGGTTCGGCTGCGGTGGTCGATCATCGCTTGCTTGCGCCGATTCCGCAGGGGTGGTCGTTCGCTCAGGC
>NZ_JBFRFQ010000091.1:0-9092 GCF_052114905.1 Nocardia sp. 2TAF39 | reverse complement strand
TCGCACGCCCCAGACAGATCCACGTCGTACCGGAACTACCCAAAACCCGCAGCGGCAAGATCATGCGCCGCCTGCTACGCGACATCGCCGAAGGACGCGAACTCGGCGACACCTCCACCCTGGTCGACCCGAGCGTCTTCGAAGCGATCCGAGCGGGCAAAGCCTGACCCGACACGGGCGAACGCGGCATTTTACGGCCGGTGACGGACATCGTCACCGGCCGTTCCCGTTAGAATTGCGTAAGGTGTGCCGGGAAGTCTGGTCGGCGCGCGGTCGTATGCCCGAAATCCGAACTCGGTGGGAGCGCGTCCGCTCGTCCTGACCGTCCGCCGAAAGGTTCCCCGTGATCACGCAGGTGCGCTCGGAACTAACCCGCTATCTCCGCACCGAGACCGTCGGCGGCGCACTGCTTCTGATCGCGGCAGCTGTCGCGTTGCTGTGGGCGAATTCGCCATGGGCCGACAGCTACGTGCGAATGACCGGGACGGTCGTCGCCATCCGTCCGCTGCATCTGGAATGGACCCTGGCCGACTGGACCGAGGACGGCCTGCTCGCGATCTTCTTCTTCGTCGCGGGCCTCGAGCTCAAACGCGAATTCGTGGTCGGCGAACTGGCCGACCGCAGGCGCGCCGCGCTGCCGATCGTCGCGGCGGTCGGCGGCGTGGTGACACCGGCGCTGATCGCGTCGGCGGTCGGCTTCGGCATCCCAGGCATGGAGCGCGGCTGGGCTATCCCCGTCGCCACCGACATCGCATTCGCGCTGGCCGTGCTCGCGATGACGGGCTCGCGCATCCCGGCAAGCGCGCGCGTGTTCCTGCTCAGCCTCGCGGTGGTCGACGACCTCTTGGCGATCGTCCTGATCGCGGTGCTGTTCACCGCCGCACTGTCGCTGCTGTGGTTGCTCGCCGCAGCAGCTTGCTTCGCCGGGTGGGCACTTGCCCAGCACAAACGGATCAGCACGCCGGTCCTCTATGTCCCGCTGGCGCTGGTGTCCTGGTACGCGCTACACGAGGCGGGTATCCATCCGACCCTGGCGGGCGTGGTGCTGGGCCTGCTCACCAGGGTGCGGCCGGACCCAGGCGAGGGGCAGGCGCCCGCCACCCGGCTGGAACACTTGATCCAGCCGATCTCCGCGGGACTGTGCGTCCCACTGTTCGCACTGTTCGCGTCGGGAGTTCCGTTGGATACCAAGGTGTTCGGCGAGCTGTTCACCGATAGGCTGGCACTGGCCGTGATTCTCGGCTTGCTGCTGGGCAAGACCGCAGGCATCTTCGGGATCAGCTGGGCCGCAATCCGATTGGGCATCGCGAAACGCCCGATCGGGCTGGGGTATCGGGACATGTTCGCCCTGTCGGTGCTCGGCGCGATCGGCTTCACGGTTAGCCTTCTCGTGGCGGAACTCGCGCTGGGCGACCTCGGAGACGGCTCCGCCGTCGAATTGGCGAAGGCCGCTGTGTTGGTCACGTCGATGACGGCGTCGCTCGCGGGTTCGGCGCTACTGTTGCGGCGTGGGCGTGTCCACCAGGCGCGGCGAGACGCGCGTGCGCTACAACGTGAAGAGTGATGCGGCGCGAGCGATGTGCCCGAAGGCGGTAGCCTGCGTGACCACGGAGGGCACGGGGAGCGCCGCAGAGAGAACGGAGCCGAAGCAGTGCCGGGACAGGGAGAAGGGTCGACCAAGTGAGTTTCAACCACGGTGGTAACGGGAACGACGCACAGCGCGGGCGTACGGTAACCTCCATTCCCCTGTCGGACGCCGACCCCCTCGGCTCCGCGAGCTTCGGGAGCCTGGTCCGCGACGCCACCGAGCAGATGTCGACCCTGGTCCGGGCCGAGGTCGAACTGGCCAAGGCCGAGGTTACCGGCGAGATCAAGAAGGGCCTCCAGGGCAGCGTCTACTTCATCCTCGCCCTGACCGTCCTGCTGTTCAGCACCTTCTTCTTTTTCTTCTTCGTCGGTGAACTCCTCGACGTGTGGCTGGCGCGCTGGGCGGCCTTCCTGATCGTCTTCCTGCTGATGGTCGTGACGACCGCGGTGCTTGCGTTGCTCGGCTATCTGCGGGTGAAGAAGCTGCGCGCGCCGGAGAAGACGATCGACTCGCTCAAGCAGGCGCGCACGGTACTGCCGCACGGGCGCGGCGGCTCGGCACACGACGACGACCTTGTGTTGGAGAAGCGGACATCCTAGGCGCGCGTCAGCGGGCGGGTACTAGGCTCGATCGCCGTGTCGTCGAACTTCTTTCCGGACCCGTCCAGCGTCCGCTACGACGGACCGTGGACGCATCGGGATGTTCATGCCAACGGCATTCGATTCCATGTCGTCGAGGCGGCCACCGAGCGTTCCGACGCCCCGCTCGTCGTGCTGCTGCACGGATTCGCGGACTTCTGGTGGTCCTGGCGTAACCAACTGACCGGACTTGCCGACCTCGGCTATCGCGCCGTCGCTGTCGACCTGCGCGGCTACGGCGACAGCGACAAGCCCCCGCGTGGCTACGACGGCTGGACATTGGCAGGTGACGTCGCCGGCCTCATCCGCGCACTCGGCTACACCGACGCCACGCTGGTCGGCCATGCCGACGGTGGGCTGGTCTGCTGGACGACCGCCTTGCTGCACCCGCGGCTGGTCCGCTCGATCGCGCTGGTCGGCTCGCCGCATCCGTCGGCGCTGAAGAGCGCCGTGCTGCGCAACCGCCGCCAGCGCGCGGCCTGGCTGCCGAACTTCCTGCGCTACCAACTCCCGCGCTACGGCGAGCACCTGCTGACCACCGCCGATGGCTTCGAGGTGGAACGGCTGCTGCGGCAGCGGGTGAGCGCAGGCTGGTCGGGCACCGCCGAATTCGTCGACACCGCCCGGCGAATGCGCTCGGCCATCCAGATCCCCGGCGCGGCGCACTGCGCGCTGGAGTATCAGCGCTGGGCGTTCCGCAGCCAGTGGCGCCCGGACGGTCGGCGGTTCATGGCGACCATGCGCGAACCCATCCACATCCCGGTGCTGGCCATGCGTGGCGACCTCGACCCGTATGTGCTGACCGGCACCATCCGCCGCGGCCATCACCTCTCGCCGGAACGGCGGCTGGTCGCCATTCCCGCGGCGGGCCACTTCGCCCATCAGGAGAACCCGGACGCCGTCACGACGGAGCTGGCCAAGCTTCTCGCCTGAGCATTCGCGTTTCGGCCAGTGCTTCCCTGGCCAAGCACGTGCGTGGCCAGGGACTCGATCAGCTGAGGACGCAGGCTCCGGTGTCGACCGGGACGTTGATCCCGGCGGCCGCGTCGAGCTGGGCGCGGACCTCCGCGAGCGTGAGCACGTAGCCGGTGTCGTCGTCGGTAACGGCGGCGCCGAAGACCACGCCGAGCACCTGTCCGTCCGTATCCACCAGCGGCCCCCCGGAATTGCCCGCCCGGACCTGGCCGCGGACGGTGTAGACCTCGCGCTCCACGGTGCCGTTGCGGTAGATGGTCGGGCCGGTGAGATCCAGCGTCTCGCGGACGCGGGCCGCGCTGGCCGTGTACGGGCCGCCGCCCGGGTAGCCGAGCACGATGGCACTGTCCCCCGAGCGCGCGGGCGCGGGCGCCTGCCCGACCACCGGAGCGGTCAGGCCGGGCACCGCGAGCACCGCGACATCCTTGGAGGGGTCGAACAGCACCACGTTGGCGTCCAGCGGGCCACGCGGGGTGTCCACCGCGACACTGGTGGTGCCCGCGACCACATGGGCGTTGGTCATCACCCGCTCCGGCGCGATCACGAAGCCCGAACCCTCCAGCGCCCGTTGGCAACTCGGCGCGACACCGCGAATACGCAGCACGCTCTGCTGCAACGACGCCGCGACCGGGCTGGCAAGCACGCTCGGATCGGGCGGTTCGACGGCCGCGATCGGCGCGCGGCCGAACGGCCCGATCACGTCCGGCAGACCGGAGGTGTTGAGCAGCTTGGAGAACTCGTTCGGCAGGCGGCGCAGCCAGTTCGGCGCGACGTCGTTGACGTCGGCGAGTACCCGCGAACCGTTGATCGCGGTCGCGACGGCCGGTTGCGACGAGGTGGCCAACGGCAACGCAAGCAGCCAGGCGGTGACCAGAACGGCCACCGCCTGCAGCACGGCGCCGACCACACTGTCCACGCTGCGCGTGAACGGGTGGCGCATGCCGCTGCGGGCGGCGCGCCCGAGCACCATGCCCGCGACCTCTCCGACGATCACCAGCACCACGATGAGCAGCACGCCGGTGAGCACCCTTGTGCGTCCCTCGTCGACGTGGACCAGGATGTGTGGCGCGATCAGGATGCCCGCGACCGCGCCGAGCACCACGCCGAGAAAGGCGAGTGCGGAGGCCACCGCGCCCTGCCGCCACCCCGAGGAGGCCGCGAGCAGCGCAAGCAGCACAACCGCGATGTCGAGCCAGGCCGACGAGCTCATAACGTCATCCCCACGGCGGCGAGTGCGGTCTCCAGGTCACGAACGTCCTCGTGGTCCCACTCGCGTTCCCAACCCGCGGCTCTGAAGATCCCGCCGAGGATGCCGCCGGTCAGCCCCCAGACCAGCATCCCGTCCACCTGGAACGCCGGGCTCTCGTAGCCGAGGGGACTCTTGACCAGGAAGCGGTTCGCCGGATCGAGCAGCAGGGCGACCGGAACGCGCGCGACACGCTCGGTCTCGCTCTCGTTCACCACACGGACCTCGCTCGGCGTGCGCCAGTATGCGATGACCGGCGTCACATCGAACCGGGACGGCGGCACGAACAGTTTCGGAAGCACGGCGACGGGTTGCACGCCCGTGCGGTCGAGTCCGGTCTCCTCGCAGGCTTCGCGCAGTGCGGTGTCGATCGGTCCGGTGTCGCCGGGGTCCACCTCACCGCCGGGGAAAGCGACCTGACCGCGATGCTGGCGCATGGTGGACGCTCGCTGGGTCAGCAGAACCTCCGCGTCCGCGGGCAGTCCGCCGGGCGCGTCCGGGTCCGCGTCGGCCGAGCCGCCGAAGAGCACGAGCACCGCGGCCTGCCGCGGCGTCGAGGTCACGGTCATGGCCCTGCGCAAGGCACGGTCCATAGTCAAGGTGTCGGCGGTGTCGACGGCCGGATCGGCCGACCTGCTCAGCCACTTCGGAATGTCTTGTGGCACAGGGATGGTCATCTCGCACTTCCCCACACGACGCCGCCGACCGGAATGAACACCCGCACCAACACCTCCACAACCGATCTATCTGCCCGCAGTGTCATGCGGCCACTCCGAGCTCGCCCGCGACGGTGTTCGCGATGTCATCGACACCGTTGAAGGCACGCACCACAACCTCGGCAACCGAGCCGTCGGCCCGCAGCAGCACCGAAACCGGCAGCACCGCAGGGGCGCCGACGGCCGTGCGCACCCGCGCGTCCGCATCGAGCACGCCGGGCAGTTTCACGGTCAGTCCGCTCAGCCTGGACAGTGCCTTGGCCTCGTCGGGGTCGCTGTGCACGGTCAGCACGGTAATCGCGTTCCCGGCGCGCTGTGCGAATTGCTGCAAATACGGCAACTCCTGGGCACACGGTGCACACCAGTAGGCCCAGAGGTTCAGCAGCGCGGGCTTGCCTGCCAAGGCGGCGGCCAGGTCGACCGGCCCGCCGTCTGCCAGGCATTCCAGGGTGATGCCGGCCAGCGGGCCGTTTCCGGCGAGGCCTCGCGCGGGTCGCGGGCAGGCGGGCAGACCGGCCGCGACGCGCAGCTCGTCCGACACGCCGGACGCGGCGTGGGTCGACTGTTCGCGACCCTGGTTCGCGTCGTTGTCATCACCCCCTCGCGGCCACACCGCGACCGCGAGCGCCACCACCGCGATCAGACCGGCAAGTGCCCAACGCCACCCGTGCCCTACCCCGCTACCGCCGGAGGGCTCCGAGCTCACCGGCCCACCAGCTCGAGCAGATGCTGCCGCTCCGGCCCCTTCACGAGCTCGGCCGCGATCTCCGGATCGGTCGGCCCGGTCCCGAACGACGGGCAGTCCTTGGCCAGGATGCACACACCGCACGCCGGTTTGCGGGCATGACAGACGCGGCGCCCGTGAAAGATCACCCGGTGCGACAACATCGTCCATTCCTTGCGCTCGATCAGCGCGCCGACGATGTGTTCGACCTTCACCGGATCTTCCTCCGCGGTCCACTGCCAGCGGCGCACCAGGCGGCCGAAATGGGTGTCGACCGTGATGCCGGGCACCCCGAACGCGTTACCGAGGATGACGTTGGCGGTCTTGCGTCCGATCCCGGGCAATCGAACGAGTTCCACCAGGGTGTGAGGCAATTCACCATCATACTGCTCGAGCAGCGCCTGCCCCAGGCCGATCAGCGCGGTGGTCTTGTTGCGGTAGAACCCGGCGGGCCGGATGTATTCCTCCAGCTCCGTGCGGTTTGCCCCGGCGTAGGCGCGGGCGTCCGGGTAGCGCGCGAACACCGCCGGGGTGGTGAGATTCACGCGCTCATCGGTGCACTGCGCGGAAAGTATTGTCGCGACCGCCAATTCGAGCGGAGTTGTGAAATCCAGCTCACAGTGCGCGTCCGGGAAAGCGACCGCGAGTTCCCGGTTCATCCGACGCGCTCTCCGGACCAGCCCGAGCCGGGTTTCCGCCTGTCGCGCCCTGGATTTCCGTTTCGGAGCCGCGGCAGCGACCGGCTGCGGATCGGAGGCCCCGGAGGCAGGCGAAAGCCCGTTCCCGGCGGCGATGGAGGGGGAAACTCGCACGCGTCCACCATACGTAACCGGCGGACAACGTTGCCCTTCCAGTTGGGTTGCCGTGTTCCATCTGAGACCTGGACCGTGTTTACTGCTCGACATGCAAGGACTCGCTGTGGCGCTCTTCCCAGTGGTGTTGATGCTGTTCGCACTGGGCATGGAGCGGGTCGAGAATCGGCTCAGCAAGCTTCTCGAACCCGACGAAGAGGTTCAGCAGTACCTGGACAGCGCAAGCAACGCCGAGGTGAAGGAGCTGACGAAGCTCGGTCTGCCAGCGGCCGTGGCCCGGATGCGCAGGCGCCGCTCCCGCGGCGAGGAGCTGGATGTGGCCCGGGCAAGCTGACACTACGCAAGCGACGGTCCCGGCGGCGACAGCTTGCGTAACCGAGAAGGGACCCGCGAACGCCGCCGGCCCGATACTGGTACGGTTCTCCGCTGCGCCACGCAATTCACTCGTTACGTGGTGTCTGTCACTACGCTGTCATCATGCCGCGTAGACTGCGCTGTTGGCCGAGTCGCTTCGGTCCAGTACAGAGCCATTTCCCATAAGGAGCACATTCGTGGACGAGGCCCTCGCCAGAGCAGGCATCTTCCAGGGCGTAGAGCCCACTGCGGTGGCCGCCCTCGCCAAGCAACTGCAGCCCGTGGATTTCCCGCGCGGCCATGTCATCTTCAACGAGGGTGAGCCCGGCGACCGGCTGTACATCATCACGTCCGGCAAGGTGAAGATCGGTCGTCGCTCGCCCGATGGCCGGGAGAACCTGCTGACCATCATGGGCCCGTCCGATATGTTCGGTGAGCTCTCGATCTTCGACCCCGGCCCGCGCACCTCCACCGCGACCACGGTGACCGAGGTTCGCGCCGTGACGATGGACCGCGATGCCCTCAAGGCCTGGATCGACCAGCGCCCCGAGATCGCCGAGCAGTTGCTTCGCGTGCTCGCCCGTCGCCTGCGCCGCACCAACAACAACCTGGCCGACCTGATCTTCACCGACGTTCCCGGCCGGGTCGCCAAGGCGCTGCTGCAGCTCGCGCAGCGGTTCGGCACCCAGGAAGCGGGCGCCCTGCGGGTCACCCATGACCTGACCCAGGAGGAGATCGCGCAGCTGGTCGGTGCCTCCCGCGAGACCGTGAACAAGGCGCTCGCCGACTTCGCGCATCGCGGCTGGCTGCGGCTGGAGGGCAAGAGCGTGCTCATCTCCGACTCCGAGCGGCTCGCCCGCCGCGCGCGATAACGTCACACCGGCAACACACAGCACGCCGGATTCAGCGCTCCACTGAACCGGCGTGCTGTGGTCGTCTTCCTGGTCAGCCGTGCACCCGAAGGTATTCCAGCTGTGCCTGCACCGAACTGCGCGCGGCCGGCCACAACCGCTTGTCCACGTCGGCGTACACGCGCCGCACCACCGCCATCGCGCCAGCGTCCGGCCCGAGCACTCGCAATGCCGCACGCACCTGGTCGAGCCGCTCCTGCCGATGGGCGATGTAGTATCGCGCGATCGGCTCCAGGTCGGGATGGTCCGGGCCATGCGCGGGCAGCAGCGCCTTGCCCTTGCCCGCCTCGACCAGCTTGTCCAGCGACGACAGGTAGTCGGCCAGCGTGCCGTCGCTGGAGTCCAGCACCGTGGTGCCCGCGCCGAGGATGGTGTCGCCGGTCACCACCGCATCGTCTAGGACGAAGCTCACCGAGTCGCTGGTGTGGCCCGGCGTGTGCAGCACGGTGATCCGCAAACCTGCCGCCTCGATCACCTCGCCGTCCACCAGCGGCGCGTCCGAGCCCCGCAGGAAGCCGGAATCCTTTGCCCGCACCGGTGTTCCGGTCAGCTCGACCAACCGATCGATGCCGCCGGTGTGGTCGTGATGGCGGTGGGTGATCAGGGTGAGGGCGATCTCGCCCCCGGTGGCCTCGGCGATCGCCTTACCGTGCGACTTGTCTTTGGGCCCCGGATCGACCACCACACAGTCCGATCGTCCCGGAGCGCGCAGTATCCAGGTGTTGGTCCCCTCCAACGTCATCGGCCCCGGATTGTCGGCGAGCAGCACGACCGCCGTCGGGCTTACTCGACGCAACTGACCATACGCAGGGTGCTCAAGTGCCATGCCACATTGTCCTCGAGTGAAACGGATAGATCTACACAAGCATTCGTTCGCGAATAGCGCACCCCTGCGAACATCGACAGAACCCGGGATTGGAGCGGAGTGAAACCTGCCATCCCCCATTCCCACCTCGCACACTGCGAGTCGTACATGCCCGTTCGCGACCCAACTCACGCCCGAACGGCAGCCACATCCACGACGAAACCACCACCAGCCGCCCCATCACACGACACCCAGAACCTGCAAACACCCAAGACCACAACCACCACCCAACACAACCACATCGGCCCAACCCCACTTCCGAC
>NZ_JBFRFQ010000090.1:0-9204 GCF_052114905.1 Nocardia sp. 2TAF39 | reverse complement strand
ACCATCTGCGAAACCAACCGGAAACCCTGCCAGTTGCCACCCGCGGCCAGGGCGATATCGACACCCGACAAACCCTTGGCACGAACCTTGCCGGTCAGCCTCGGAACCTTCACCGGCAGACCCAACTCGTCCCGACCGAACCGCAAACCCACCTGGCCACAGGTACGCGGCACCCGCCCCGGATCAGACGTGGCCGCCCGGAGCGCAGTCGCATCCGGCAACCCGGATATCGAAGCGGCTGAACCACGGCCGAAACTGAGCCGGGCGAGCGCGGCCCGGATCTGCTGTCGGGCACCGTGATACAACCCGGTCCAGATACCGGCCGTCCGCATCGCGATCCCCATCGCGCCGTCGCCGCCGTCGTCGAATCCGCCGTGGTCGGTATCTGCCCGCGGATGCGGCATCCCCTGCCCCTGCACCACGAGCGCGGAACGGTTCAAGACCACCCAGTAATCAGCGTGATACTTCGACAGACCGCCGTTGGTCATGTAGGCGTCGTATCCCCGGACCGCGGCGTACCGCCCCACATCCGACAGCACGTCGAAACGCGCTTGTACCAGCGCTAGTTCGTCTGCGACATCGGGAGTCTGCGGCAGTGCTTCCAGTCGCGACCGCTCGTCCCGCAGTTCATCGAGGACCGCTCGCTGCTCGGCGTGCAAGTCTAGTGCGTGGATCACGCGGGCACCCGGTCGCAGCGCCATCCGGATCACGCCTTCCGGCCTATCCATTGCGAAGTCCAGTGCGGCGGCTTCCCGAGTCGTCACGTAGATTCCGTTGCCGGAGGTGAACCCTTTCGCCGGCCTGCCGGCGAAATACCGACCGGACTCGAACTCGTCGACGTGCGTCGGATCGGTGACACCCCGGAAGAACTCCCGACCCTCCGAGGCCACCACTGCGTCGACGCCGGTCGGGTCGACCACTGTCGGCAATTCGTCGAATCGCTGCCGCCGAGCTATTTCCTCCAACCCTGGATCGGACGGAAGATCGTTGCGCACCATCCCGGCGACCGCAACATAGTCCAGATCGGCCAGCAGGTCACGGCCCCGCGCCACGTGAGCAGGCATCGGCGCCGACGCAAGCGGACGGAAAATGTTCGACATCACGCCGAAATCCCGACCCAAAAAGATAGTTTCGTGCCCGCTCAGATACGCCCGATGTCCGGGTTCGACTCGGACGTGGCCGATCTTGTCGTAGCCGAGTTCGGTGCCGCCCGGTGTCCCAAGATCTTCGATCCAGACACGTCCGTCCGGCTCCACCCCGAAAGTGACGTGCTCCGGCGCCAAGTCCTGGAATCGGGTCCGGAACCTGCCTTCGGGATCAAAGTCGCCGCGCCCGAACGTCACCGGTCTCCCAGGCGTCAACTCCATCCTGCTGCTGCCCAGCCATATCACCACCGGCTCGTTGTCAGACGCGCGGGCGCCGACCCGCTCCGGAATGCTCACGGCCGAATCCATCCGCGGGCCGGTCTCCGGATCTACCGCATCCGCCGACCGCTCCGGGCCGGACGCGCCGACACGGAAATCGCGGCGGCTGGTGCGTACGACGCCGTCGGCGTCGGCGACTTCCACCCGCTCGCCGTCGCTGTCGAGGAACATTCCGAATACCGGATGCCCGGCCGTCTCCCGTGACGGCACGAAATTGGGTTGCAACACACCCTTGCCCGGGTCGCGCCGCTCGATCCGGACGGTTCCGTCCGCGTCCACTCGACGAACCAGCCAATACATGTGGCCGACATCCCCGCGCCCCCTGCGCTTTCCGGAATGCGTCGGTTCGAACACCAACAAGCCCACGTCCTTGCCGCTGTCCGGGCTTTCCTTATCGCGCCGGGCACCCCACTCCTTCAACCGGGCGACGGCCTCGTCGATATTCGCGAAAGCTTGCTTGCGCCCGCCCATCACCTTTTCGATACGACGAACCCGCATCCCCCCGAGCCCAGCGGTGAACTTGTCGAGACCAGCCCTGCCCGTCACCGCGCCGACGTCCTGCATCGTCAACGGACCACACAGGTAGTCCTCGTGCGACCACGGCACAGACGGACGCGCATACGCCCCGTTTCCCTCGGCGGCGGGCGCCGGAGCGGGCACTTTCTGCACCAACCGCCGCAGGAAACCTCGGCTCCCATACGCGACGCGCAGCCGCGTCTGCTCCCAGTCCGCCATGGTGTGCGCGAACTCTTCCGCGTCGAGTCCATGCGACAACCCGTATGCCACCCGCGCCGGATCGTCCAACGCCAATGAGGCGTCGCGTGCCCCGGAAGCGCCCGCCTCCGCCAGCACCTCCTGTTCCTTCCACTCCTTTGCCGGGTCGCCATCGACGAAGGGATAACGCGGAAGCAGCCCCGACCAGCCGACGAATGTAAGGGGCGACGGCGGCAACCCGCGGCTGCGAAAAACGTCGAAGGCCCTATTCATTCTCGCTATCAAGCGGCCGGGAGACCTGGTGATTCCGCGAGACCGATCCAACACATGAATGAACTCGTGACGTAGGAGATGAGAGATCAGGTCCCCCGGCGACCGGCCCCACCAGAAGGTCTCCTGCGAGACCTGCAGTGTCTCCGCGGACCATTTCCGGTCGGTCACCGCCCTTCGATCGATCTCGATGACCGAGTAGTAATTCGCGTGTGTCGCGGTATAACTGGTCCCGAAGGAACTCGCCAGTCCAGTGGCATTTTCCGAGATGCGGTTCAACACATCCGGATCGACGAAACGCACTTCCCGAAGGTTGTGCCTGCCACCGTATTCCGCGATCAGGTCACGCAACTCGCGGTCGGCGGACTCTATAGCGTCCACCAGAACGTCCTCGGCCTCCCATCCGAGCAACCGGACATGATGATCGTCGTACAGTTTGTCGACCACCCGTCGCTTGGCCTCGAAATCCCGTGTCGCCTGGTCCGGAGGCTCGGGCACCTCGTCACCGTCGACTCGGCCCGGCGCCTGCTCATCCACAGCACGCGGTTCTTCGAAATGCGCCCAGGCTTCCCCGTGGGGCTCGACCCCCGACCGCTCGGCGGCCTTCAGCGACTGGTAGACCTCCGCACCCACCGCTGCGGCACTGTGATGCGGGACAAGCTCTTCTACACCCGAGAAGAGTTCTTCAGGCAACGGCCCCTGCATGCGGTATTGATCGCATTCGACAGATACAGACAGCGATCGGATATCGGCATCCTCCGACCATCGCACCGTCAGTACCACCCACGGCGTCGACAAAATGCGCCGGATGGAGACGTGTTCCATAGGCTGTCCGATGCGAGCGCTCTGGAATGCTCCGTCGAACCCCGGCAAGTTTCCGAACTGTGCCAACTCCTCCGGTTCCGGGAATTCCCGGATGAATTCCAGTGCACCGAGTCCGGCGTTACGCACTACCTCCATCGCCGCTGCGATCCGACCCGGGTCGCGCCAGCCCCACTCCCGCAGCTTGTCCCCCAACGCCGACGCGGCAGCTTCCACCGCCCCTGCTTCACCCCAGCTGAATGCCACGGTCGCTTCTCGCTGGTCTGCCGACCAACTCCGAATTTGTTGCACGGCATCCGATTCATCCGGATCCGAGGTGTCGACACGGCCTTCCACCACGGCATCGTGTGCCACGACGGCGTGCTCCGAATGGCTTACCGACTCCGTCTTTTCGACGTAGAGGATCTGCGCCGCGGAGAGCTCCCAATAGTCGTCATCGGGAATCTGCCCCTGCAACCTGTCCATCTCGGTCTCGGCTCGCGCCTCCGACCGCAGCGCGACCAGGTCGGCGTCCGCCGCGGCGGCAGCTTTACGCAGACTCTGCAACGCCTCCTGCCGACTCAGCACCGCGGCAGCATGTTTCGTCAACAGCCGGTGCCGAAACGGCGCCGCGCCCTTCGACACACCACCGAGTTCCTCGAGCCGGCGAACCATCGCGGCGACCTCGCGGTAACGAAGGGTCGCCGCCCGCAAGTCGGTGTCGTAGCGGTCCGCGTCGAGGACCCCTTGCTCGCCCAGGCGCCGCCGAGCGGCTTCCAGCTCCTGTTCGAACCGCTCCGACTGCAAGATGTCCACGTCGGCGCCCGTCTTGGCAGCCGCCTTCGCCAATTCCGCCGCCGCCTCGGCCCGTTCGACGACCAAATCCTCGTGTGCCGACCGAAATACTTCCGGAACCGCATTCGCCCCGACAGGTTCTCCAGACGGCGGGACATGTACCGGGCCAGGCGCAGCCGTGCCGTCACCGACCCATGGAACGTCCTCCCCGCCCGGGAGGAGCGCCCCGTCCCGTTGTTCGCGGCCAATTCGGGTCGCCGGCTTGCCCTGGCCGCCGCGACCGGGCTCCGGCACATCCTCGACCTCCGAGCTGTCGTCGCCGGCTGATGGGATGCCTGTGGGGTCTCCGAGGCTGCGGGGCGGCCTGGGCTGCGGCAATCCGGCCTCATCAGCCGTGGCACGGACTGATTGCGCGGTCGGCACCGGCTCCGCCGCGCCGGGCCTGCGCCGCAGGCTCGGCCGCCACCGCCTGCGCGGCTCCTGCGACGCGGCGGCATCGGTCGGGGAGCCCTCGGCGTGGGGATCCGGCACGACGACGACAGTGATGTCGTCGAGTTCTCCGTTGGCTTCTGCCCGGTCGACCAGCGCGGCCGCGATCGCGCCCCGGTCACCGGCGTGACGGCCGACCACCTCGCCGAGCGCCTGGGGACCGGACATCGTCTTCACCGCGCCGTCGGTGACCGTGAACGCGACACCACCACGCGGCACCGTGATCGTGCCGTCCTCGGCTATCACGGGCGCGTCGATGTCATCCGACACCAGAATGGTTTTGACGTATTCCGCCGGTGCAAGGTGGTCATGCGGCTCGGCCGGGTTCCACTTCTCCCGACCGAGGGCGTATTCGATCGCCTGCCGGTAATTCTCCAGCCACGGGCTCCGTTCGAGCGCCTCGCTCTCGGTTATTCCGTTCGCCTTCGCGAACAGCGGGATGGACGAGTGGTCGTCGGTCAACCACATCGCATGCCGACCGTCGGCGGACGCCCAACCCACTCGACTGTCCCCGACCCACCCGACGGTGAACCGATCCGATTCCTTGATCACGACCGCGACCGTGCACTGTGGCTTGTCCTCGTGGTCGGCGTACTCGGGCCGCCGCCCCAAAGCCTGCACCTTCAACTGGACATGGTGCAGCGCGTCCCGCAGCACCGCCTCCCGGGTGAGCCCCCGCCCGAACCGCGCCCGCGGCCAATGCTCTTCGAGGTAGGCGCTGAGCTCGGCCGCCGCCTCCTGTGCCGCGCGGTGCCCGTCCGGCGCGCCGCTCACCCCGTCGAACGCCGCGGCGACCACGACCGGTTTCCCGTCGCGGGTGAACTCCACGACCACCATCGCGTCCTCGTTGAGGTCGTGGGCGCCCCTCTTGCTCACCCCGGCAGCCGACCGGGTCTCCCCCGCCAGCCGCTCAGCCCGCTCGGGTTCCCCGAGCTCCGCAACCGGCCGACCATCCTGGTCGCGCAGCCCGTGTCGCGGCCCGAACGCAGCATCGGCGGGATTCCGCCCGAAGGTCCTGCCGTCCGGCAACGGCGGCAGCCCCGGCGTGCCCAGCCCGGTCACGATCTCGCCGTTCTCGACCACCACCGCCCACACACCGGTCGGCTCCGGGCGATCACCACACCAGTCCTCGAAGTCCGTCTCCAGATCACCCTCGCGAACGACAACCCGATCGCCCTTGTTCACCAAAAGCACCGCATGCCCCATACCGGTGTCGTCGTAGACCTCGAACAACACCGCCGCGGCATTCTCACCCCGCCCAGCCACTTCCTGAACAACCGCGTCCCGATCCGCGAAACCCACCGGACGATGCCGCAACGCATCACGATCCGCGAAACCCGTCGGACGATGCTGCCGCAACGCACCGACTATCCGCTCACCGGACACACCTTCCGGCCCCACCTCACCCAACGCCGACCAATCCACCAACCCCGTGCCCTGCACACGGTCCAACTCCCCGAACGCCACCGGCACACAATCATTGCGATGGCCTGGTTCGCCGTGCGAAACCCGCACAACCGGCGGCACATCCTCACGCGTAGTGCCTGCCACGGAAACGTCTGTCACGTAGGCAATTTGCTCGCCCGGCTCCGTGTTCGACAGCGCTGAGGCGATCGTCTCCTTCTCGGGCGTATGCGTCTCGCGGCGACCGGTGGGCGACACGGCAAACGTTTGTACCGGCGCCGTGGACCCACTCGCCTCGGCGTAGCCGAACTCCGCACGGCCGTGGGCGGTCTCGCCGTCGAGCCTCAGCTGTCGTTCACCCACACCGCCGGCCACCGTGACATCCAGCCGGCCACGTTTGTAGCCTTCCGCCAGCAGCTCGCCGACCTTTGTCGACATGGAGTCGAGTGCGGCGGCTTTGTTCTCATGATCCGCCCAGTCCGCGATCAGCCCGACCATCTGGTCCACGGCCACTGTTCGAGCCGGGACCCCCTCGATCAGGTCAAGCTCGAGATGTACGCGCAAGCTGCCGTCATCCAACGCCACCTCGAGCACCTTGCGGTCGCCGTCCATGACGCTCAGCGTGCTGAGGCCGCTCTCACTCACCCAGTTTCTCGGGACTTGGAAACCGCGATCCAGCAGCGCCACGACCATCTCACGCACCCGCCTCCGGGTGACTTCATCGATCGCGATGCTCAGATATTTCTCCTCGATAAACAGACTTGCCTCGAGGAGAAGCGCGGCCTCGGTATCTATGCCGAGCGCCGCCGAGCGGTCGGCAATCATGGCCTCGATATCGGCGTCACCGTCGAACTCCGGTCCCGTCGGCCGATCCAGGATGTCGACGGTGTGCCCCTGCGCCCTGTCCGCCATGGTATTCGCGAACTCTTCGGCGTCGACGCCATGCGACAATGCATGTATTACTCGCGCCGGGTCGGTCAGCGGCAACGACGCGTCCTCTGCCCCGGTCTTGCTTCCCTCTGCCAGCGCCTCCTTGTCGTTCAATCCCTTTGCGGGGTCGCCGTCGATGAAGGCGTAGCGTGGAAGCAGGCTCAACCAGGCGTCGAATTCGGTTTCCGCCGGTATCAATCCACGGCTTCGATAAACATCGAAGGCTTTTTCCAGCCTGTCTCGAATGCTGCCACCAGACCTGGTGATTCCCTGGGACTGATCCACCACGTGGCCGAACTCGTGGCGCAGGACAGCGGAGACCAAGTCGCCTGGCGACCGGCCCCACCAGTGGGTCTCCTCCTGCGAGTGGCGCAATGTCTCCGCGGACCATTCCGGGTCGGCTATCGCTCTTCGATCGATCGCGATGCCCGCGTAGTAATTCCCGTGCGTCGCGGTGTAACGGGTCCCGCAGTAATACGTCGCCGCCGCAGACGACAGTGGGTCGATGGCTCGCAATGCCGTCTCATCGAGGAAGCGCACTTCTCGAAGGTTGTGCTTGCCCCCGTATTCCGCGATCAGTTGACGCAACGTGCGATCGGCGGACGTCAAGGCGTCGATCAGGACATCCCCGTCCTCCCATCCGAGCAACCGGACATTGTGATCGTCGCGCAGTTTCTCGACTATCCGCCGCTTGGCCTCGAAATCCCGCGTTGCCTGATCCAGCGACTCGGCCACCTCGTCGCCGTCGGCCGGGCCTCGGGTCGACTCTTCCGCCACACGCGGCTCTTCGAAATGCGCCCACACTTCGCCATGTGTCTCCACCCCCGACCGAGTGGCAGCCTCGAGCGACCGATACACCTCCGCACCCACCGCATCGGCACTGTGCTGCGGAATCAGCTCGTCCAGGCCCTGAAGAACTTCTTCCTCCAACGGCCCCACCGGCCGGACCTGGTCGCATTCGACGGACACACGCAGCGATCGGACATCGGCATTCGCCGACAGTCGCACCGTCAGTTGCACTCGTGGTCGCAGCATCTCATGGGGGAAGACAGAATTCGGATCCCCTCCAGGGCGAGAACCCTTCAACATTCCGGGAAGCCCATTCAGGTTTCCGAACTGATTCAGCTCCTCCCGTGCGGGGAAGTCCGCTATGAATCGCCGCGCACCGAGCCCGGCGTTGCGCACCACCTCCATCGCCGCGGCGATCTGATCCGGGTCACGCCAGCCCAACTCCCGCAGCTTGTCCCCCAACGCCGACGCGGCAGCTTCCACCGCCCCTGCTTCACCCCAGCTGAACCACACGGTCAGTTCTCGCTGGTCTGCCGAGAAGTTCCGAATCCCCCGGACTGCGAGCGACTTCTCGGGATCAGTGGTGGCAACACGGCTTTCCACGACAACGTCGTGCGCGGCGATAGCCCGCTCCAACCGGCGAACCGATTCCGCGTTGTCGAAATAGCTACTCAGAGCTGAGGACAGCTGCCCATATGCCGCATCGGGAATTCGGCCCCGCAACGTATCCATCTCGGTCCGGACTCGCGCCACCGACCGCAACGCCACAGGATCAGCACCCGCCACGGCGGCAGCTTCACGCAGACTGTGCGACGCTTCCTGCCGACTCAGCACCGCGGCAGCATGCTTCGTCAACAGCCGGTGCCGCGATGGCGTCGCATCCTTCGACACGCCACCGAGTTCCTCGAGCCGGCGAACCATCGCGGCGACCTCGCGGTAGTGAAGGGTCGCCACCCGCAACTCGGTGTCGTAGCGGTCCGCGTCGAGGACCCCTTGCTCGCCCAGGCGCCGCCGAGCGGCTTCCAGCTCCTGTTCGAACCGCTCCGACTGCAAGATGTCCACGTCGGCGCCCGTCTTGGCGGCCGCCTTCGCCAATTCCGCCGCCGCCTCGGCCCGTTCGACGACCAAATCCTCGTGTGCCGACCGAAATACTTCCGGAACCGCATTCGCCCCGGGAGGTTCTCCAGACGGCGGGACGTGTACCGAGCCAGAGGCAGCGGTGCCGTCACCACCACCGGGCAGCTCTCGTTGCAATGGGGCTTCGAGCTGGGGATCGGGCGGCTCCGCATCGGGCGGTGTATCCGGGCGGGCGCCGACCCATTCCGGGATGCTCACACCCGGGTCGATCCGCGGGCCGGTCTCCGGATCCACCGCGTCCAGTGGCCGATTGCCTTCGCCGAAGACGATCCCGGCGAAACCCACCGCACCGACGGGCGGGTTCCATTCCGCGAACGTGACATCACGCTCCTCGTCGCCGAGCCCCTCGTGCACCCGCACCACACCGGTGTCCGGGTCCTTGTAGACCACGAACAGGTGCCCACCCCGACCGCCACCGAAGTTGGCCGCGCCGAACACCGTGTGCCCGTTT
>NZ_JBFRFQ010000089.1:0-10051 GCF_052114905.1 Nocardia sp. 2TAF39 | reverse complement strand
CCCCGTCGCCCGCGCCACCTGATGACCACGCTGATCGATCAACGTCAACACCGCACCCGACACCGCACGACCATCCTCACGACCGATCCGACCACCCAACGACCCACCATCGACATCCGACCCGGACAACTCGGCGCTGGGCAGCACRGMCTCCGACGAMACACCGACCCGATACYCACCATGACCATTCCGCTCGACCGACGCGTGCCTGCCCGCCCCGGCGAGCACCGGCTCCGGTTCGAGCTCGGGCTCGGACCCGGACAAGAGCCCGACCGCCGTGGCGAGCACCGGCTCTGCCGCGGGCTCGGGCAAGACCTGCGCTTTCGCCTTCCCCATCGGGATGCAGGCCGTTAGCACGATCGCTACCACGGCCCCCGCCATGGCGATAAAAAAGGTGGTGTGGAACCCGTCGCGGGACGGTAACACGTGCCCGCCCAGCGATATCGTCATGTGTGCCAACACCACACTCATCACGGCCGACGAGGTCGAGGTGCCGATCGAGCGCATCAGCGAGTTCAGGCCATTAGCCGCAGCGGTCTCGGTGATCGGTACCGCACCCATGATCAGCGCGGGCATCGCCGCGTATGCCAAACCGACACCACCTGCCACGATCACCCCCGCGAGCATGATTTCCCAGACGCTGTTCATCAGCACCACCGCGCACAGGTAGCCGACGGCGATCACCGCGGAGCCGAGCGCGAGGGTCACCTTCGGACCTCGGCTCGCCGACAGTCGCGCCGACACCGGCGAGAGCAGCATCATCACGAAACCTGTCGGCGCGAGCGCCAATCCGGCGCTGACCATAGACAACCCGAAGCCGTACCCGGTCCGCTCCGGCGCCATCAGCAGCTGCGGAAAGGTCAGCGACATACCGTAGAGCGAGAACCCCACGGCGACCGAGGCCACGTTGGTGAACAGCACCCTCGGCCGCGCCGAGACGCGCAGGTCCACCAGCGGCGAGCGCTGCCGCAGTTCGAAGAAACCCCAGCCGAGGAACACCACCACCGACACCGCGAACAGGATCAGAATGCGGGCGCTGGCCCAGCCCCAGTCCGCACCCTTGGTGATTGCGACGAGCAACGCGAGCAGCGCCACCGACAGACCGACCGCGCCACCGAAGTCGAACCGCGCGGGCGTGCGCACCGGCGATTCCGGCACGAACACGAAAACCAATGCGGCACAAAGAACACCGAGCCCGGCCGAGGTCCAGAACAGCACGTGCCAGTCCGCGTTCTGCGCGATCGCCGCCGCGACCGGCAGACCGACCGCACCACCGACACCGAGCGTCGCGCTCATGATCGCCATCGCGGAACCCACACGCTCGGCAGGCAGCTCGTCGCGCATGATGCTGATACCCAGCGGGATCGCGCCGACCGCCAAACCCTGCAACGAGCGACCGACGATCTCGGGCACCAGCTCGGAGAACGACGCACAGACCACCGAACCGACAATCAACAACACGAGATTCGCGAACAGAATCCGACGCTTGCCGAACATGTCGCCGAGACGGCCACTGATCGGAGTCGACACCGCACCGGCCAGCAGCGTAGCCGTCACCACCCAGGACGCATTGGACGCCGAGGTGCTCAGCAGGGTGGGCAACGACGGAATGATCGGAATGACCAGGGTCTGCATGAGCGAGACCACGACTCCGACCACGCCGAGTGTCGCAATGAGGAAAGCCGGCGCGGGACGGCGCCGGTCGTCGGAACCAGAGACGGTCGAAGACGCGTCGACAGCAACAGTCACATATGTACGATACATATGACGTGCATCATGCACAATTCAGTACAGGAATACACGCTCGACATAGTGGGAGCCATGTCCGAATCCGGTCCTGCGGGGCGCACAGTCCTCAATCGGCTCGCCTTCGAGTTGGCTCTGCTCTCGTGGCACTTCTCCGCATCGTTACGGCGGCGCACCGGCTTTCGGCTCGACCGTTCGGCGTACTCGATCCTGACCCGCCTGGAGATCGACTCATCGCTCAACCTGCGCGAGCTCGCCGAGTCCTTCCGGCTGGATGTCTCCACCATCAACCGGCAGGTGGCCGCGATGCTCGAGCGCGGACTCGTGCAGCGCGTGCCGGATCCGTACGGCGGAGTCGCGCCCAAAGTCCGGGCCAGCGACAAGGGCCTCGAGCTGCTCGCCGCCGATCGCGAGCAGCGCCGCGGTGAAATCGGCGCCGTGGTCGCCGAGTGGTCCGGCGCGGACATCGATCAGATGAGCAGACTCGTCGCGCGGTTCAACGAATCGGTCGAGCGGATCGAGGACCATCAGTCGCCGTGTCCGCCGGGCGCCCGTTAGGCGCTCCCGCACCGCGGACACTTCGGACGATGTCGCCCGCCACACGTGCCGTTGCCAAGGAACGCAGCGTTGGATGGGGGCGAGCTCCGCGTTGCACCATCTGAGCGACGGGGGCGGAAGACGTCTCCCCCTGGCCGATTTCGTCGCCCGGCCGATGCCGTCGGCGCACAGCTGTGTAGCGACCACATCCGGGCCGGCGACCGTCCCGAGCGTTCGGACTCATGCCGATGCTCCGCGAATCCGCGCACGCTGCAGACGAATTCGGCCGCTGGACATCTCGTCTCGGCGCCACAGGCAGCGGATCACCACTGCGTTCGAGCAGCGGCGTACCGATGTCGGTGCCCCTTGCTAGGTTTCGTTGTGTTCTGATCTGACGGAAGCAGGCGAGGCGAGCTATGACAACCGGGGGCACCACCTATCTCGAACTGTCCGAAGACAGCGGTTCCGCGCACAAGTTCTATGAGGTAGTCGTCGCAGGCACTCAGGTGAGTGTCCGTTTCGGCCGTATCGGGGAGCAGGGGCAGACCAAGGTCAGTTCCTTCGCCACCGAGGAGAAGGCGCAGGCGGCCGCCGCCAAGAAGGTCGGCGAGAAGGTCCGCAAGGGCTATATCCCAGCGGTGCTGGGTGCGCGAGCAAAGCGTCCCGTGACCCGGCGGGCGATCAGCAGCGGGCGCTCCACCGCAAAGTCCGCGCCCGTGCTGTGGAGCTTCGACTCCGGCGCCGCCGCCTTCGGCATCTTCGTCGACGAGCGCCGCTGCTGGGTGGGTAACGAGAACGGTGAAGTGTTCACCCTGACCCCGGCCGGCGTGGTCACCGGCCGCTACCGGCTACCGGACGCGGTCAAATGCATTGTGGCCGATGACTTCTGGATTTACGCCGGCTGCGATGACGGGCGCGTCTACGACCTGTCCGGCAAGGTGCCGCGGGCCGCGTACGACATCGCGACCGATGTCGACATCTACTGGCTCGACATCCACGACGGCATCCTCGGTGTCTCCGACCGCCAAGGAGGCATCACCGTGATCGACTACGAAGAAGAGTCACTGTGGAGCAGGCGCAGCATCGGCGACTCGGGATGGATGGTGCGCATCGACCCGAATGGCGTCTACCACGGGCATTCCGATGGCGTCACCAAATACGACCTGGACAACGGAAACGCTCTGTGGCAAGCCGACACCGGCGGCGGCGTACTGTTCGGCTGGCAGGAAGCCGACGCCGTCTACGCCGGCACCAGCCACAACCAGGTCCGCATGGTGACCAAGAGCGGCCGGGCCGAGCACACCTACCAGTGCGATGCCGCGGTCTTCTCCTGCGCCACCTCACCCGACGGCCGCTACATCTTTGCCGGCGACACCTTCTCCTCGGTGTACTGCTTCGACGCGGCCGGAAACCGCCTGTGGAAGCTGGCTACCGGCTGCGGCTCGGCCTATTCCATGCAGTACCACGACGACAAGCTGTACCTGGTCACCACCACCGGCGCCCTGGCCTGCCTCGATGTCAGCGAAGCCGCCATCCGCAACGCCGAGCAGGGCGTGTTGCCCGCGACGGTATCGGTGAAAGCGCCCGAGATCTCGGCCGTGATGCCCAGCAACACCGTCGAAGTGACGTCCGACGCCGGGACCGGCGTCATCGTGGAATGCGTGAACCACGGCCGCGCCCTGCGCGTGCACGTCGTTTCCTCCGGTTACAAACACGAATGGAATGTCCAGTTTCCCAAGGATATTCGCCGCCCTGGCACTCGTTACGTGGTCGACGGCGTGTCCGAGTCCGCGCGCGGCGGTTTCTACCGGGTCCGCGGGGAAATCCGCCAGTTGAGCTGACCGCTGCGAGAAGCCTTCCGGCGTACCCTGACTCGAGGTTTGCAATGAGGTACTTGTACGCAGCGGGTAGACCGCTCAGAAGATTCGGCGCGATCGGGTTGACCTTGGCTACCGCGGCGGCCTTGCTCGTCGGGTGCGGGGCCGATCACGGAGGCGATCAGGCGTTTCCGGCGAACGTAGCCGACCGGGTCGATCGAATCGTGCGGCCGCGCATGGATGCGAGCCTGGTTCCCGGCGCGCTGGTCGCTGTGATCGATCCCGAGCGTGGCACATTCATCAGGGCCTACGGCACAGCCGATCTCGCATCCGGACGGCCCATGGACGTGGCGGACCACGTCCGGATCGGCAGTGTCAGCAAGACGTTCACCGCGACCGCCGTGCTGCGAGCAGCCGACGAAGGCAAGCTGTCCCTGGACGATGTTCTGGCGCGGTACGTCCCGGGTGTCCCCAATGGGAACACCATCACCATCCGAGATCTGCTCGGAATGCGCGGCGGCGTCTGGGACCTCGACGGCGACCCGGCGTTCGCGGAACAGGTGATCTCGAAGACCCCGACCGCCGAATGGCATGAAGGCGACCGGCTGCGCGCGATCATCGCCCACCCCGAGAAAGCCACGCCACCCCGCACCGAAACGACATACTCCAACTCGGAGTTCTATCTGCTGGGGCTCGTTCTCGAAAAGGTCTTCGGGAAGCCGGTTCACGAAGTGGTCAATGACGTGGTCGCCGCCCACGGGCTGGACGACACGACCTACCCCACCGAAGCCTCCCTGCCCGCCCCCGAGAGCCGCGGTTACTCCTACTTCGACGAAGCCCCTACCGACGTCACCACGCGCAACACCCCGGCGATTTTCGGCGCCGCCGGCACGATGGTGTCGACCATCTCCGACCTCGCCGAATACGCACGCTTACTCGGCCGCGGCGACCTGTTGAAACCGGAGACATTCCAGTCCAGGACCCAGTTCACCGGCGACCTGCACTACGGACTCGGCCTCACGCAATTCGGCCAGTGGATCGGTCACAACGGCGCGGTGCTCGGCTATACCACGCAAATGGGCTATCTGCCGGAGAAGAACGTGGGCCTGGCGGTCGCGGTGAACCAGTACACGACCCCGCCCGACCTGCTCGGGGCCGTGGCCGCGACGATCTGGTTCGCCGTCGTCCGGCAGCTGTATCCGGGCACCGTGCCCGGCACGCAGAACAACGCGCCACCGAACCCGCCCGTCCCCACCGTCGCCGAACTCGACGACCAGCTCCAGCGAGCGCTCGACCCGGCCGTTCCGGCGGCTGAGAAGGCGCTGCGAGTCGCGGGCGACGACAAAGACCCGGAGCTGCTCACTCGCCTCGCCTCGGCCTTCGCACGGTACTCGGTGACCATGCGGGTGACCAGGGTGACCGAATTGGGCCCCGGCCAGCTTCTCGCGACGACCACCATCACGGGCCCGAACGGCGTCCGTCCGATGACCCTCCCCTTCGTCGTCCGCGACGGATCTTGGCGCATCGACACCTCATGGGCCTGCGCCAACCTCGCCGACAAGACCTCGACGGCCTGCGTCTGACGATCTTCCTCGACCTGATCCGCCGATCCGTGGACGAGAAGTGACCGCCGGTGGGAAGGTGGATATACCTCAGGTGCCGGCAAGGGAGCGGGACACATGGTGGACAAAGCGAACGGATCTGCCACGGGCAACAGTAGGGGGCCGGCGGCAGACCGGCCGGAGCAAATCCGGAATGTAGTGCTCGTCGGCCACAGCGGGTCGGGAAAGACCACGCTGGTGGAGGCTATGGCGCTCACCGCGCGGGCCGTGAACCGGGCCGGGCGGGTGGAGGACGGCACCTCGCTGTCGGATTACGACGAGATCGAGCATCGGCAGCACCGGTCGGTGCAGTTGTCGGTGGTGCCGGTGGCGTGGGCGGGAATGAAGATCAACCTCCTGGACACGCCCGGCTATGCCGATTTCGTGGGTGAGCTACGGGCGGGGCTGCGCGCGGCCGACGCGGCGTTGTTCGTCATCTCCGCGGCCGAGGGTGCGGAGGGCATCGCGGGCGCGACCAGAGCGCTGTGGGAAGAGTGCGCAGCGGTCGGCATGCCGCGTGCCATCGTGATCACCCACCTGGATACCGCGCGGGACGAATTCGACGAGATGACCGAGACCTGCCGGACAGTACTCGGCGGCGGATCGTCGGAAACCATTCTGCCGCTGCATCTTCCGGTGTACGGGCCGAAGGGCCCGGACGGCCACCGTCCGGTCACCGGAATGGTCGAACTGCTACCGAACTGCGTCGGCGACTATTCTTCCGGCGAAGAGGTTCAGGGCGAACCCTCCCCCCAGCAACTTCCTGATTTGGCGGAAGCACGCAACCGGCTCATCGAGGGCATCATCGCGGAAAGCGAAGACGAATCCCTGATGGAGCGTTACCTCGAGGGCGAGGAGATAAGCCTCGAAACGCTGGTCACAGATCTGGAGCGGGCCGTCGCGCGGGGCAGCTTCCATCCGGTCCTGTTCGCCGCTCCTGCTCCAGAAGGCGCCAAACAGGGACTTGGCACGGTGGAACTGCTCGATCTCATCACCGGAGGCTTCCCGACGCCCGCCGAGCACGAGGTCTCGGCCGTCACCGCCACCAATGGCGCGAGCCCGCACCGGCTCGACTGCGACCCGGCCGGCGAACTCGCGGCAGAGGTGATCCGCACCGCCTCCGACCCGTATGTCGGCCGGGTCTCCCTGGTACGCGTCTTCTCCGGAACGCTGCACCCCGACGACACAGTGCACGTCTGCGGCCACGGCCTCGAAGTCCGCGGCCACGAGAGCCATGACGTGGACGAGCGGATCGGCGCGATCTCCTCCCCCTTCGGCAAACAGCAACGCCCGCTCGGTCAGGCCATCGCGGGAGACATCGTCTACGTCACCAAGCTCAGCCGCGCCGAAACCGGCGACACCCTGTCGGCCACCGGCACTCCCCTGCTGATCGAGCCGTGGACGATGCCGGATCCGTTGCTGCCCATAGCTATTCACGCGCGCAGCAAGGCTGACGAGGACAAGCTGTCGCAGAGCCTGGCCCGCCTGGCGGCCGAAGACCCAGCCGTGCGGCTCGAGCACAACAGTCAGACCGGTCAGCTCGTCCTGTGGTGCCTCGGCGAGGCGCATCGTGACGTCGCACTGGAGCGCTTGCGGACTCGGTTCGGCGTGCAGGTCGACGTGATCGAGCACCGGGTCGCGCTGCGAGAGACGTTCGCGGGCAAAGCAACCGGGCGTGGCAGGCATGTCAAACAGTCCGGAGGTCACGGGCAGTACGCCGTGTGCGAGATCGAGGTCGAGCCGCTGCCCGGTGGTTCCGGAATCGAGTTCGTCGACAAGGTGGTCGGCGGAGTCGTTCCACGGCAGTTCATTCCGTCGGTGGAGAAGGGTGTCCGCGCCCAGGCCGGGCGGGGTGTGGCAGCGGGACATCCGCTGGTCGATGTGCGAGTCACGTTGTACGACGGCAAAGCTCACTCGGTCGATTCCTCCGACGCCGCGTTCCAGACCGCGGGTGCGCTCGCCCTGCGGGAAGCAGCCGCCGCGGCGGGGATCGCTCTCCTCGAGCCGCTCGCCGAGGTCTGGGTCGTCGTCGCCGACGAGTACGTCGGGCCGGTCTTGAGCGACTTGTCCGGTCGGCGCGGCCGGGTTCTCGGCACCGAACCGCACAGCACCGGGCGGACTCGAATCCACGCGGAGGTGCCGGAACTCGAGCTCAGCCGCTACGCGATCGATCTGCGGTCTCTCTCGCACGGGTCCGGCGATTTCTCGCGGACCTATGTGCGGCATGAACCGATGCCCGATCAGCTGGCGGCCACGGTGCGCGGGGAAAAAGCCCGCGCCTGACCGTGCGCCATGTCATGCCTCTCGATCAGGCGCGAGCGCCCGTCGGGCCAGCACCAACCAACGTTCTTGTTCTGCACCTTTCACCATTCCGCCGTTTGGCGACGTGTCGAGCAGCAAGATCACATCGTCGACTGTCACATCCGCATACAGCGCCCGATCTTTATGGGCGGCGGCGATCAACGTAGCCACCGCGCGCCGGCCCTGTGCTCGGGCCTCACGCAGCGAATCCTCGGCGAGATCGGTGACCGCGTAGCGCAGCAACCGCTCCTGACGCATATCGATCACCACTCGGCGCAGCAGTTCGACAAGTTCGTCGAGTGCGGCAGACTTCCCTGATCGCACCCTGGCGAGCGCCCCTTCGAGGTATTCGGTGATCACCGTCGACAACTCGATCACGATTGCCTCGACCAGGTCTTTCTTAGCCGGGAAGTGACGGTAGAGGGTGCCGACCGCCACGCCTGCCGCGGCGGCGATGTCGTCCATGCCGATGGCCGGGCCTCGGACCAGGATAAGAGCTCGGGCTGCGTCGAGGATTGCTTCGCGGTTCCGTTGGGCGTCGGCTCGGCGTCTGGGTTGTCCGGTCATGTCGGGGTCACCCTATCGCTCGGTGGAGACTTGCACAGAACATGAACTACTGGTTCACTTTAATAGTGAACGAGTCATTCATGTTAGGAGTAAGACGTGAGCAAGTGGACCGAGGACGACATCCCCGATCAGCGCGGCCGGGTCGCAGTGGTTACCGGGGCCAACACCGGTATCGGGTTCGAGACCGCGCGGGCGTTGGCCGCGCGGGGCGCGACGGTGTTATTGGCCTGCCGGAATCCCGATAGAGCCCAAGCAGCAGCGGAGCGGATCGCCGAATCGGCCAGAGCAGCCGTTGTCGAGACGGTGCAGCTCGATCTGAACTCGCTGGCCTCGGTCCACAAGTCGGCCGACGAAATTCGTAGTCGGTACGACCGGATCGACCTTCTGATCAACAACGCGGGTGTGACCGGCCGGTCCGGCCACACCGAAGATGGCTTCGAGATCCAGTTCGGCATCAACCATCTCGGCCATTTCGCCTTCACCGGACTATTGCTCGATCGACTCGCCGACGTTCCGGGCGCTCGCGTCGTCACGGTCAGCAGCATCGGCCATCGATTCGGACGAATCGATGCCGGCGACCCGGCCGCGGCTCGCGGAAACGCCTACGGCAAATCCAAACTCGCGAATCTCCTGTTCACTTACGAACTCGATCGCCGCTTGTCCGGGAGCGCCGCGATCGCCCTTGCGGCGCATCCCGGTGGCGCGAGTAGCGAGATCTTTCGCTACTCTCCCGCACTGTTACGTCTGCCGAACTCGGCGGTAGCCCGTCTATTCGGGCGCACACCCGCTATGGGCTCGCTCCCTACATTGCGCGCGGCCACCGACCTCACGGCAATGGGTGGCGAATACTACGGTCCTGCCGGGCTTTTCGAGATCCAGGGTTTTCCCACCACAGTGCAATCCAGCAGCCGTGCGCGCGACCGCGAACGGCAAGCCGGACTCTGGATTGCGTCCGAGCGACTTACCGGCGTGCAGTACCTCAGCTGACCGCCACAGCACTGCTTGCCGGATACCGCCGCGGGCCACGATGGGCTGGTGCGAATCTGTGATTACAGTAATTAATCGCGTCGAGCCCAATCACCGTCGCCGACGCCCATCGTGCGGACGACGAGTTGGCGAGCTGACTGGACGGCCGAGCTGTGGTAACGCATTTTCGAGTGGTGCGCCGACCTGCGAAACAAAACCACCGCTGTGCCAAATCTTTCCGGCCCCTCACATTTCAACGCCACCTTATCTTATTGACGCGATCACACCACTGGCACGCAATACCGAGGCAAATGCAGGAGGAGGCTGCCGCGGTCGTCGGCGAACCGGACAGGCGTCTCGACCGCACAACTAGTGTGTCGGTCCCGAAATTTTCGCCATATATTTCGCTAGGGAGTCGAGGATTTCCTCGGCTGTTTTGCGCCAGACGAAGGGTTTGGGGTTCTCGTTCCAGTTGGTGATCCAGGCGCRGACGTCTTTCTCCAGCGCGGCAACGCG
>NZ_JBFRFQ010000088.1:0-10750 GCF_052114905.1 Nocardia sp. 2TAF39 | reverse complement strand
ACACAAACCACGACCCCTCCCCAGCCCTCGCCTGGAACAACCACATCACCGGCCGCATCACCGAACACCACATCCCCACCCAACACACCCGAATGACCGAACCCGACGCACTCCACACCATCGGACACATCCTCACCGAACACTTCCGCCACACTCTTACCACCACACCGGAGGCCGCCTCCTCAGCGAGARCGATCYGATCATGAACACCAACCGAATCGTTCGGGCCCGCTCTGGCGTCGAGCCGACCACCCTATTCGACCCCGATCCGGCAACTCGTGTCGCCGAGCACCCCCGCGCTGCCGAATTACGGCGGTGGACTCGCGAATATCTGTGCCAACCCCACCCGGACCTCGGCCGACGCGGCCCCGTCTGCCCCTACACCAGCCACGCCATCGCACGCAGATACCTGTGGGCCGCATTCTTCGACGGTCGCGACATCGACACTCAGCGCTTAACCGCAATCATCGATGACGTGTACGACCTGTTCCCCGCCCTGCCACCCCGTGACCCACCCGATTCTCTGTACAAAGCCGTCCTCGCGGTCTTTCCCGACCTCACCGAATACGCCGATATCGACACTGTTCAACATGACCAGAAAACCCGGTTCGTCGACAAAGGACTGATGCTCGGCCAATTCTATCCGGGTTGCACAACCCCCGGACTGCACAACCCGGCCTTCCCGGCGCTCGATGCGCCCCTGCCTATGCTCGCCGTACGCCACATGGCCCCCACCGACTTCGCATTCCTCAAATCTCGCCGTGAATGGATCGACACCTACTTCAAAATCTTTGCCCCCACCATCCCCGGATTCATCACGACAGCCATGTCCGAAAAACTCGTAGAAACATCCGACGCCCCGGAAGGACCTCCTCGGGGTCGGATCCGCCGTTAGCCGGATACTCCGAACCGGACCGATTTCGGCGACAAGAGCGTCCGCAGAGGTCGAAGGCAGGCATCCGAGAGCGGCCAACCTTCGCGGTTGCGGCTCGCAGCTCACTCCGATTCAGCGAAACGAGTGTCCTAACATCGCCAAGGTGATCACCGTCGCCACTTGGAACGTTCTGCATCGCGTCCATGCCGAGAATTGGTATGAGGACGTGGCAACTCGATGGCCGGACGAGGGCGCGCGGATCGCCGCGATCACCGCGCGGGTGGCAGAACGGACCGAGCAGGTCATCGCGCTACAGGAAGTCAGCGGGGATCAGTTGGCCAGCCTGCGACTGGCATTGCCGGACCGGACCTTTCACGCCATGCGGTATCAGCGCCTTCCGACGCCGCGCCGCGTACCGAGTTCCCTGCTCGACGGCGGTGAATACCTCGTGGTGCTCACCGAGGAGCCGAGCAGGGAACTCGCGACCGAGTCGTTCGCACAGGACCCCGGCAAAAGGCGCGCTCGTTGTCGACGCCGCCGGGCTGGTCGTGATCGCCACTCATGTGACCGGCGACCGGCGACGCGCGACCCAACTCGCCAGACTGACCGAACTCGTCAAGGCCACAACGGAACACGTCACCGTCCTACTCGGCGACTTCAATACCGACCGCGCTGCTGTAGCCGCCGGTCTCGGCGATGATTTCGTCGTGGCCGAGGGCGTCCCCGGCGGACTCCCGACTCGCCCGCGCGAGTCCGGGACAAAGTCTCAGCACATCGATCACGTGGCCGTCCGCGGCGCCCTTGTCACCGATCTGACCGTCGACGACATGGACGGGGTATCGGACCACAACCTCGCCCACGCGGCCATCACCCGGTGAATCGCCCTCCATCGAGCAGACCACAGCGGCCACCGCGGCGCACACGGCAGACTCGGTAAAGTCGCCCGACCTTCCGCATCGACGACCTCGGGTTCCGTCTGGCCCGAAGCCCTCCCGGGCGATAGCAGCATGTCGCCGCGTTCAGATCGGTGCGGAATCGGCCGTGCCGTCTGTCGCGCTCGCGCAGTATGCGCTGCGATCGGCGGTAACCGGGAAACATAGTCGCACATTCGATCCGGCGCGGACGGCTACTACGACGGACAGTAGTATAGACCGGTGCGAAATCCGATCGACGTGGCGGCGCGGCTGCGCGGAGCGTTTGTCGGATCAGCGTCCGGTGCCGTGAGCATCGCCGCGCACAGCCTCGGTGGCGGAGCGGTCTCCCCTGGTGCGTCCTCGACCGCATTGCTGATCGCCACATGTACGGCGGTGGGCGTGCTGGTTGCTGCCCGACCGAACCGGCACGGGGTCGGCGAGGCCATGGCGATGCTGGCGATCGGGCAGACCGTCACGCACATCGCGCTGACCCTGTCCGACGGACATCAACACGACGCGGGTACACCGACGGTGATGCTCGGTGCCCACCTCGCGGCCGTTCCGGTCGGCGCGCTGCTCATCCGCGCCGCGGAGCACGGGGTGCTGCGGGCGGCGTGCGACATGCGGCGCACAGTGCGCATCCTGTCCGACGGTCCCACCGCGCCCCTCCGGATCTGCTCGTTCGCGATCGGCGGCCCTCGCCTTGGTCCGCGGCGTCTGCTGGTCTGCTCGGGGTTCGGCCTACGCGGCCCACCTACCCGGCGCTGACCTTTCTTCGCGTCGTCCGCGAACACCGTTGCCAATGCCGCACGGAACTTTTCGTAGTTCGCCCGGGCTACTACGCGTGGATCGCTCCTCTGCGGAATTGTGGAGGCCGACCGGTCACCATGTCGCGGGAAACCTCGCTGGGTAGGGATCGCGTCCACTTCGCCGCCGCGCCAGACAGCGCACGCGGACGCCACGAGTCTCGTGTTCCGCGGACTCCTCCCTTGGACGATCGGCACCCGAGCGCTCTTCGGACCGGCCTCGCGCACGGCGGAGTCACAACACGCCGACGACTCCCGGCGTGCACCACCGCGATCAGGCCCGCGCACGCCGAGCGATCGGAAGGAAGGTCCGGCAGTCCGACGAGCCGGTACCGCTCGGACCAGTGTCCGCACACCGCCCTCGCGGCGGAACCAACAAATCTCACATCATCGGAGCTTGCATGCGCATCACAACTTTTCCATCGCCCCGCGCTGGTTCGCGTACCTCTCGTGTCCTGCGCGGCGCGGCAGCCGCCGCGGCGGTGCCCTTCCTCCTGGTCGCCTGCTCGTCGAACGACAAGCCGGATACCGCGAAGTCCGCGGACGCCGTGACCATCACCGACCAGTGGGTCAAGGCGGCCGACAGCGGAATGTCAGCGGCGTTCGGCGATCTGAGCAATGGCAGCGATACACCGCGCACAGTGGTGTCGGCATCGAGCCCCGCCTCCAGCCGCATCGAGTTGCACGAGGTGGTCGCCGACGCGAACGGAACGAAAGCAATGCGCCCCAAGCCGGGCGGCTTCGTGATCCCCGCGCACGGGACGACCCGGCTGCGGCCAGGCGGCGACCACATCATGTTCATGGGTTTGAACGGACCGCTGCGCACGGGATCCGAAACGCTGGTCACACTGACCTTCGAGGACGGCTCGACCACGACGTTCACCGCCCAGGTGCGAGACTTCTCCGGCAACCAGGAGAACTACGTGCCCGACCACGCGAGCGGCGAGCACGGCACCCCAGCGCAGACCCCCGCGCACAGTGGCTGAGCAGACCGGACCGCGACCCGCACGGCTCAACCGACGGCGTCTGCTCGGCGGCGGTGCCGCCGCGGCGGGCGCTGCGGGCATCGGGCTGGGCGCGGTCGCGCTGACCGGACGGCGCGAATCCGGAACGCTACCGGCGACTGTGCCGTTCTACGGACCGCACCAGGCGGGTGTCGCCACCGCCCCGCAGTCGCACGCGACCTTCGTCGCGTTCGATCTGAGGTCGGGCACGGACCGCGACGACCTCGTCGGCGTGCTGAAGATCTGGACCGACGACGCCGCCAGGCTCACCCAGGGTCGCCCCGCGCTCGCGGATACCGAACCCGAGCTCGCGCGGCGCCCGGCTCGGCTGACGGTCACGCTGGGCCTGGGACCCGTCGTGTTCACCGTCGCGGGCCTCGCGCACCGCAGGCCGTCCTGGTTGCGCGCGCTGCCGCGGTTCGACATCGATCGGCTCGAACCGGCCTGGACCGGCGGCGACCTGCTGCTGCAGGTCTGCGCCGACGAGGCGACCACGGTGTCCCACGCGGTGCGTGTGCTGTGCCGGAGCGTGTCCTCGTTGGTCACCGTGCGATGGATGCAGCGCGGGTTCCGCGACGCCGCCCCGGGAACGACGCCGCGCAACCTGATGGGTCAGGTCGACGGCACGGTGAATCTCGCGCCCGATTCCCCTGATTTTGCGCGCCTGGTGTGGGACGACGGCGGTGTCCAGCCATGGTTGGCGGGCGGCACCTCATGTGTGCTGCGGCGGATCGCGATGGCACTGGACACCTGGGACGAAATCGACCGAGAGGGACGGGAGCTCACCATCGGGCGCACCCTCGCCAACGGTGCGCCCCTTACGGGCACAGATGAGTTCGACGAGCCGGATTTCGCGGCCACCGACGCGACCGGCATCCCGGTCATACCGTCGTCCTCGCATATCGCACGTGCCCATCACGCACACGACGGCGAACGGTTCCTGCGACGGGGCTACAACTACGACGACGCACCGGCACCCGGTCGGACCTCGAACTCGGGTCTGCTCTTCGCCGCCTATCAACGCGACGTGGACGCCCAATTCCTCCCGGTTCAGCGCCGCCTCGCGGAGTTCGACGCTCTCAACGTGTGGACGACACCGATCGGGTCCGCGGTATTCGTCCTCCCGCCCGGGGTGCCGGCGCCGGGAGGTTACCTAGGACAGTCGCTGTTCGACTCGTGATGCGTTTCGGTGCCGGCGGTACGAGGTCAGCCGAGTTCGGCGAGCTTACACTGCAGCACCCCCGCTCGCGCCACAAAGCCGTACGGCGAGCTCCAGTTCGGTGCGCGCTTCGTCGGTGCGTCCCAGGCGGGTGAGCAGCTCCCCGCGAACGCTCGGCAGCAGGTGCGAGTTCGACAACGCCTCGGCCGCCACCAGCTCGTCCACGATCGGCAGCGCGGCAGTCGGTCCTCGGGCCATGCAGACCGCCACCGCACGGTTGAGATCGACCACCGGTGACGGCGCGAGTCGGCCGAGCGCCTCGTAGACGAGCACGACGCGCCCCCAGTTCGTCACGTCCACCGACGCAGCGACGGCATGGCATTCGGCGATTGCCGGCTGCAAGCCGTAGGCGCCCAGACCTCGGCCGACCTGCTCCGCGCGGGCCAGGGCGGCTCGGCCCCGGCGGATCGCGGCGCGGTCCCAGCGGCGGCGGTCCTGGTGTTCCAGCAGCACCGGCTCGCCGTCCGGTCGGTGCGGGCCGGAAAGCGCGCTGCGGTCAGCTCGCGCAGAGCCAGCAGGCCGTGGACCTCGGGCCGGTTCGGCACCAGCCGGGTCAGTACCCGCGCTAGCCGCTGTGCCTCGCCAGCGAGGTCGAAGCGAATCAGATCGGTACCGGAGCTGGCTGAGGCCCCTTCGGTGAAGATCAGGTAGACCACACTGAGCACCGAGCCGAGCCGCTCGGTCCGCCCCTCGGGAGGCGGCACCGTAAACGGCACCCTGGCCGCTGCGAGGGTCTTCTTCGCCCGAGTGATCCGGGCCTGCACGCTCGCGGTCGGGACGAGGAACACCTTGGCGACCTCATCGCTCGTCAGACCGCCGACCACCCGCAGGGTCAGCGCCACCCTCGCGTCTCGCGACAGCACGGGGTGGCAGGAGATGAACATCAACGCGAGCACGTCGTCATCGATCTGGTCCGGATCCCACAGCACGTAGGAAACCCGAACCACCACACCATCTCCAGCACCCAACGCGGCAACCGATATCCGGACATACCGCCACGACGGTCTGGCCGAGTCGGTCACCATCGCCGAGGCCCACTCGGTTGAAGCCGGATTCTGCACGGCGGCGAATGCAGGCCCATCCGGCATCGCCGCGAAACCCTTCGCGAGGGACGTGCGACCCCGATCCGCCACCGTGCCGTCCATCGACACCGCGGGCCGGCACGACAGCAATTCCAGTGAGCGCGTGCTGATTTTCGGTCGGGCGCGTTACCACCACCTCGAGGCGCCGACGAGGCGGCCACAGCTCAACCGTTACATATCCGTTATGTCAGAAAATATTGAGCCGACAACTAACGGCGCGTTTGATGATGTACCAACAATGGCGTAATCTAGGTCCCGGTCCAGGGTGCGGAGTGAAGATATATGCAACTACTCATGAGGCTTGACCCGGACTCCAACCGCCACAGCTCGAGCGCGTGGGACATGGACTGGTCCCTGCGGGCCGTAGTGGAGCGGTGTCGTGTCTGGGCCCGTGCCACCCGGCGACGACGCGTCACCGTCCGCCTCCTGATCACCTTGCTCTTCGTACTGGTGGCCTCAACCGTCGCCAGCGGCGCGGCCGGCGGGCGCACCGACACGGCCACCTTGGCTGGGAGCACATCCACCATCGACGGGCTCTCCTGGACCGGCACGAAGGACTCGTCCGGAGTTCCATTGTCGAGCTACATCTTCGCTACCCAACCCAGCTTTTTCAACCTGAAAGGCAACGGGGTATCGATCGTACTGGGGCTGCTCTTCGCGATTTTCATGGTCTTGGTGATCTGCGCCATCTGGCTGGCGCTGTTCGTGGCGGATTTCGGTTGGCTGAATTGGCTCGGCAAACCGTTTACCGCGGTCGCCGACGGCCTCACGGGTACATTAGCCACCCCGCTCATGTTGGTCGTGGCGGTCACGATCGGTGCGGTCTTCGTAGCGGTTTTCATTCTGCGAGGACACCCTGCCAAAGCCGTAACGCAGGTCGTGGTAATGTTTTTCGTTGCCTTGTCCGGCGCCACCTATCTTGCACATCCGATGGCCGATGTGTTGTCGTCGGACGGCCTGCTGACGCAAGGGCGCGATGTCGGAATAGCGGTCGCCGCGGGATTGAACGGCCAGTCGACTCCGAATCCGAAATCGATAGTCGACGGGTTCAGCACGACCTTGGCCGACAATTTCGCACGGCACCCGGTGCAGGTATGGAATCTCGGCCAGATCGTCGACGATTCGCCCAGCTGCCGTGCGGCATGGTCATCCGCGGTCCTGGCCGGCAGTGAATCACAGCTTTCGGAAGGCATGCGGCGGTGCGGCGACACCGCGGCCCACGACAGAATCGAGAACCCCACTTTCGGACAAGTCGGTACCGGCCTGGTGTTGTTGATCTTCGGGGCGATTCTGCTGCTGTTCCTGGCCTACCTCTCGATCAAGATCTTCCTCGCCGCACTCTCGTCGATATTCCATGCCATTCTGGCTATTTTCGGTTTTGCCGCAGGCGGATTCATATACGGCCCCACCCAGGCGTTCTTGGTCCGCAACCTCGTCGGCATGGTCGGCGATGCCTTTTCGCTGATTGTTCTGTTCGCATTCGAAGGTGGCTACATCCTGGTGCTGGACAGTATTTTCCGGTCGGCGCCCGACAGCGGTATAGCGGTGATTTTCGTCGGTGGCATAGTGCTTATCGCAGGATTTGTGCTGTTGCGCCGTCTCGATCTCAATCTGATCGGTGGCCAGAGCCGGATTTCCGAGAAGGTTCGCGCAGCACTCGAGGGCAGACCGGCCCCGACCTTCACCGGTGACACAACGGGCCAGGGAACACTCCGCTACGCGCTGTCACCCGGCCACGCCATCGGAAAATCAGTGAATTTCCTCGCGGACGTCAACGGAAACCCCGCGGCCTCCTGGGTTTTCCGGCGACAAAACCCGTTCATGTACTATTCGAAGCCCCTGCAGGACATGAACTATCTGAGCTACAGAATGCTTCTGGGAGAGGTACCTGACAGGGCGATATCCGGATTTCCGGGCAGGAATATTGCGGTGGCGCAAGCGCACGATAATGCCGCCCTTGCAGCAACAGACATCGGAGGAATGGAAGGATTCAACGCACGCTCCGCTGCGGCAGCTGTCACGAGGGTGCAAGACGTCGGCGGCAGCGTGGCCGAGGCCATGAGTGCTATGGCCGCCGTCAGCGCCAGGAGCCGTACGGGGGGTTGGACCGCGGACCAGATCAGACGGGCAGGCCGAGCGGCCATACAAACAGCTGGGGGTGCCGAGGACAACCCGGCCATGTACGCACCCCTGGCACATGCCGCCGCTGCATTGGACCTCGCCGCTCTCAACGGGCATCTCCCCGGCGCGAGAGGCGAGGCGTACCGAGCTCGGGCCGCAGAAGAGGCAGCTCTGTTCCTCCGTCGCACCCGCCTACCCTCGAACCCCACTCGCGACTACGGCGACAACGACCCAGGCTCACTGGTCCACGCAGTCATGCAGAATCACGGGACGTACGAGGAGTTCCAGAACGCCGTGGGCGGTGCCCACGTGAACGTGATCGGCCCCGGGGGCGTCGTGAACAGGGTCCGCGGCGCCGGTGGCGCCGCCGGCGCCATCGAAAACTTCGCCAGAGCCGACGAGGACACTCGCCTCTACATCGGAAACAGGCTCGCCGCGGATATGGAAGTGCACGCAGACCGCATTATGGCAAACCCGAACGATCAGGCCGTTCTACTGGCAGCAATGGCAGCCAAGAACAGAGCCATGAATGTCGATCGACTGCTATCCGGCACCAATATAGGCCCGTGGACCAACTAGGATCCTCCGACAGTTAGGCGATCGCCGAGTGGCAACATCGCACAAAGAGGCAATCCGAAGTCTCGTCCCCGCCCGAATGGACCGCCACATTGGTTGCCTCCGAACGCCTCTCCGACAAGCATTTGCGCACCGCACCTGGCAACGCGCTACGAGTGCGCTCGCGGCGGCGATCGGTCCGCGCACATGCGGGCCGGTTCGGGCAGTCCTACCGGCCCCTTCCAGACTTTGCTCAACGGTCCGCGACGGCGCGCGCGATGGCCTGGAACACGCGCTGTCGAACTCGCCGTCTCGCCCGGGTGAGCAGTGACGATTCGGGCGGCGATGATGCGGCCCCGAACCTGGGAAACAACGCCGTCGCATTCGATCGCTCGATACCGCGACGAGTGATCGCATCGAGGCCCCGGTAGTTGTCGAGTCCGGCGTTGAAATAGTGGACCGTCGGCTCTGGGGCGAATGGCCAGTCACTGCCGTAGAGGACGTGGCCCGGTTCGGCAAACGCGAGCAGCGTCGGCAACGCCGCGGCGCTCGAAGACAGCGCGGTGTCGAAGTAGAACCCGGCGAAGTCGTCGAGGATGTCGACCGGGCTGCGACCCGTTTGGGTGAAGATGCTCGAGGCCATGCGGTGCGAGGCATAGGGTACGAATCCGCCGCCGTGACTGAGAATGAAGCGGATGTTCGGATATCGACGACGAATACCGTTTCGGACCAGCAGATATGCCGCCCTGGTCGTGTCGAGGAGGAAATCGGCGGCGAAGGGCAGAATTCCGGGCACGGCCGGCGAAGGCAGCTCTGCGGGATGGACGAGCGCGACGGCCGACCGCTCATCGAGGACACCGAATAGCTCGTCCTGGCCTTCTTCCCCCAAGTAGGTGCCCCGAGAGTTGCCGAGCAGGACAACACCGTCGGCACGGAGTTCGTCGAGGGATCGTTCGGCCTCGACGGCGGACGCGGTCACGTCGGGCAGCGGGACGGTGGCGAAGAATCCGAACCGGCCGGAATCATGCCCGGCCAGCTCAGCCGCATAGTCGTTCACCGAACGGGCAAGTGCTGCGGCTTCGACAGATGCCGTCAGGAATGTCGTACCGGGAGTCGAGATCGACAGAACGGACGAGGCGATACCTGCCTCCGCCATCAACTGGCGCGCTGCAGCCGCACTCCACTCAGGCAGGTCGCGCCCACCAGGCGCGGCAATGCCATGCCTTCGCAAGGCTTCGCGGTAATCCGGCGGGATCAGGTGTTGATGCACGTCGATGCGGTCCATCGGTCACACCGTAGCCTCGCGACGAGCAACGATGTCGACGATCATGCCCTCCCTCCCGCCGACCATACCGCCACGCTCACCGACGACCCCGACGGCGGCGGCGAGGATCTCGTGACGCGGCCCTTCGCCGTTCGCCCGGCGGTGCCGGAGTTTCAGCCGGTCGGTCATTGATTCTCTCCACACTCCTGATGGTTCATTGACGTTCTGATGAAATCATCATACCGTAGTGGCCACTCCGGACCAACCCCCAAGGTTTGCCATCCGGGTCGACAACCCCCAATGACGAGAGGTCTCGACGTGACCGTCCAGCACTCCTACGATGTCGCGATCGTCGGCTACGGCCCGGCCGGCGTGACCGCCGCGAACTTCCTCGGCCAACTGGGCCTCGAGGTCGTCGTTATCGAACGAGACGCGTCCATCTACAGCCGGGCCCGAGCGATCGCGACCGACGAGGAAGTCATCCGCATCTGGCAGCGGCTCGGTGTGGCGGAGCGCCTCAAACAGGACATGCTGACGGACAAACCGCTCGAGCTCGTCGACCACACAGGCCGCTCATTCCTGAATTTCCTTCCGGCGCCGCGCGGCAACGGTCACCCCACACAGTTGTTCATCTACCAACCCGCACTCGAGCAGGTGCTCCGCGATGGAGTCGACCGATATCCGAACGTGAAAGTCGTTCTACAGCATGAATGCCTGCGCGCTCGTCAGGACGATGACGGTGTCGAATTGCTCATCGCCGATCTAGTGTCTCGCACCGGGAATTCGTTAAGTATGTGGATTGTAGGCTCGCCTGGTGGCGCGGACGGGTCGGCCGGTGGCCGAGGTGGTGTTGACCGACGAGGAGCGGCAGACGCTGGAGCGGTGGGCTCGGCGGGCGAAGTCGTCGCAGG
>NZ_JBFRFQ010000087.1:0-11400 GCF_052114905.1 Nocardia sp. 2TAF39 | reverse complement strand
GATTGGTCGGCGAATTCGGTGCGGTTGCTCACCGAAGCCGAGCCGTGGCCCGCGGGTGAGCGGGTGCGTCGGGCGGGCGTGTCGTCGTTCGGGGTGAGCGGCACCAATGCGCATGTCGTTCTCGAAGAGGCGCCCGCCGACCCGGCCACCGAGGCATCCGAAGGCGAGTCCGTACACCCCGACGCCGAGGAGATGCCGTCGACACGGCCGGATGTCGCATCGGATGTCGTCCCGTGGATCGTGTCGGCGAAATTCGAGCCGGGTTTGCGGGCCCAGGCGCATCGACTGCGGCAATGGTTGATCGGGAATCCGGACGCGCAGGTGTGGGATGTCGCCCACGCCCTCACGACGTCCCGGGCTCGGATGGACTGGCGCGGCGCGGTCGTGGGGCGCGATAGGGAGGAGTTGCTGGCGGGCCTGGCGGTCCTCGCCGAGGACGAGTCGGCACCGGGCGTCGTTCGTGGTTCCGCTGGATCGGGGCGCACGGCGTTCCTGTTCACCGGTCAGGGCGCGCAGCGGCCCGGCATGGGCAAGCAGCTGTACGCGGCGTTCCCGGTGTTCGCGGCGGCGCTGGACGAGGTTTGCGCCGCGTTCGACCCCCTGCTCGGGCGGTCGCTGAAAGATCTGATGTTCGCCGACGACACGGCCGACGCGGTGGCGCTTCTCGCACGCACGGAGTTCACCCAACCTGCGCTGTTCGCGTTCGAGGTGGCGGCGTACCGGCTCGTCGCCTCTTTCGGTCCGACACCGGATGTGCTGCTCGGCCACTCCATCGGCGAGCTGGTGGCGGCGTATGTCGCCGGGGTCTGGTCCCTGCCGGATGCGTGCGCGCTGGTGGCGGCGCGCGGGCGGTTGATGGGCGCACTGCCGGACGGCGGCGCGATGCTGGCGGCAGCCGTCGTCGAGGACGAGGCAGCCGAATTGGTCGCCGGATACGGAGACCGGCTGTCGGTGGCCGCGGTGAACGGTCCCTCGTCGGTGGTGCTTTCCGGCGACGCCGACGCCATCGACGAGATCGAGCGGGTGCTCGCCGACCGGGGTCGCAAGACGAACCGGCTGCGGGTCAGCCATGCCTTCCATTCCGCGCGGATGGATCCGATGCTGGCCGAATTCCATTCCGTGGCAGCAGGTTTGAGCTATCACATGCCGACCGCCCCGATCGTGTCGAATGTGACCGGCGAACTGGTCGAGCGTGAGCTGACCGATCCGTCGTATTGGGTGCGTCAGGTCCGGGCGGCGGTGCGGTTCGCGCCCGGGGTACGGGCGCTGACCGCGTCCGGTGTCCGGCGGTTCCTGGAAGTGGGACCGGACGCGGTGCTCGCCGCGATGACACGCCAATGTCTGGCCGAGGAACCCAATGTCGAAACCCGGTCCGCGGTGGCCGCTGTCGCTCGGCGCGACGCGGACGAGGCGGCGCGGTTCACCGAGTTCCTGGCGGCGGCGGATATCGCGGGGCTTGGAGTGCAGTGGGAACGCTGGTTCGTGGGCCGATCGACGCGCCGAGTTGCGTTGCCGACCTACGCGTTCCAACGTGAGCGTTACTGGTTGCCGCCCACAGACGGCCTCGGTGATGTGGGCCGGGCCGGTTTGATGTCGATCGATCATCCCATGCTCGGTGCCGCGGTCGCCATCGCCGGCAAGGACGAGTGGCTGTTCACGGGACGGCTATCGACCGCGTCGCAGACGTGGATCGCCGATCACACGGTCTTCGGCACGGTCTTGCTGCCCGGAACCGGTTTCGTAGAGCTGGCGTTGGCGGTCGGCGCACGAGTGGGCCTGGAGACCATTGACGAGCTGGTTCTGGAAGCGCCGTTGTTGCTGAACGACCGGACCGAGGTCGACGTTCAGATCAGCGTCGAAGCACCCGATGAGGACGGGCGGCGGCGGTTCGTCGTCGCGTCCCGTCCGGTCGACGACGCCGGCGCGAGCGGAACCACCCATGCACGCGGCATCCTCGGCCCCGGCGCGACAATCGACGCTCCCGCATTCGACAGCGACCCGGCGGTGCAGGATGTGACCTCCGGCGACACGCTGTACAACGGGTTGGCCGCGCGCGGACTCGATTACGGACCAGCATTCCACGGCGTGAGCAGCGTGTGGCGAGACGGCACCGACGTGCTCGCCGACGTGCGGTTGCCCGCGGAGATCGGCACGGACGCCGCCGGGTTCGGGATACATCCGGCGCTGTTGGACGCCTCGCTGCACGCCGCCGTCGAGGAGCTGGCCGCCGACCTGCCGCCGGACCAGGTGCCATTGCCGTTTTCGTTCAACGGTGTTCGTTTGTACCGCCGCGGAGCGGTGGCCGTGCGGGTGCGGCTGCGGCGAAGCGGAGCCGACACCATGCTGCTCGAGCTGGGCGACGAGGACGGCGCTGTCGTGCTGATCGTCGAGGCGCTGCGGGCACGTCCGATGAGCAGTAGCGCCTTGGCCGAGGCCCGGTCGTCCGGTCGGCACGCGCTCTACGACATCCAATGGGGCGCTGTCGAATCCAGTTCGCAGGCCGATACCGAAATCCGGCGGATCGCTGTTCTCGGCTCGACCCCCGGGTTCGAGGTGAGCTACCCGGACATGGCTGCGCTGGGCGCAGCCGCCGGGGACGACCGTCCCGACGTGGTGGTGTGGTTTGCGGACGAATCCGACCCGGTATCTGTCGAGCCACAGTCGGCGGAAGCCGTGCGTCGACGTGTGCACACGGTGCTGGCGGAGGTGCGCTCGTGGCTGCGGCTTCCCGTGGCGGCCGACGCACGACTGGCCGTGGTGACGCGCAACGGTGCCGGTCTACCCGGCGAGAATCCTGACCTTGCCGCAGCGGCCACGTGGGGCCTGCTGCGGAGTGCGCAATCGGAGAACCCTGGTCGGATCATCCTGCTGGACGTCGACAGCGAGGTGCGCCCCGAGCTGATCGCGGCGGCCGTCGAGGTCGACGAGGCGCAGTTGGCGGTGCGCGACGGTGTGTTGCTGGCGCCGCGCCTCATCCGTCGCGACGCGTCCGCGAACGGGTCGAGGGTCACGTTCGGCCTGGGTTCGGTCCTGATCACCGGAGGGACGAGTGGGCTGGGCGCGCAGGTGGCGCGGCATCTGGCGGCGACACATGGCGTGCGCGATCTGGTGCTGGTGTCACGGCGGGGCGAGCGCGCCGATGGTGTCACCGATCTCGTCGCCGAGCTGGCCGAGCTCGGAGCCCGCGCGCGGGTGCTGGCGTGCGATGTGAGCGACCGTACGGCCGTGCGGACGATGCTCGACGCCCTCTCCGAGGGTCCCGCGCTGACCGGCGTCGTGCACGCGGCGGGCGTGCTGGCCGATGGCACGGTCGATTCGCTCACACCCGATCAGGTCGACCGGGTGCTCGCGCCGAAGGTCGACGCGGTGCTGAACCTGCACGACCTCACCACGGATTGTGAGCTGTCCGCGTTCGTCCTGTTCTCCTCGGTCGCGGGGATTCTCGGGTCGGCGGGTCAGGGCAACTACGCGGCGGCGAACTCGGTTCTCGACGCGGTGGCGCGGCGACGTGTCACTGCGGGCCTGCCTGCGGTCTCGGTGGCTTGGGGTCCGTGGAGCCAGGACAGCGGAATGACGGGCGAACTGGGCGCGGCCGGAGTGGAGCGGCTCGCGCGCATGGGCTTGCGCCCGCTGGCCGAGGCCGACGGGCTCGCGTTGTTCGACCTCGCGGGCGTCGCGGACACGCCGTTCGTCGCCGCGGTCGACTTCGACAGGGTGGCCCTGTCCGTTGCCGCGCGCGGCGGCCTGCTGCCCGGACTGCTCCGGTCGTTGGCGCCGTCCGCACGCCGGGCCGACCACGCTGGGGGGGACCTGGCGCGGCAGCTGGCGGCGGCGCAGCCTGACAAACACGACGCGATCGTCCTGGACTTCGTCCGGGCTCAGGCCGCCGCGGTGCTCGGTCATGCCTCGAAGGAGCAGATCGACGTCGAGAAGCCGTTCACGGAAATGGGTTTCGATTCGCTGGGCGCGGTGGAATTCCGCAACCGACTCGCCAAGACCACCGGTCTACGGTTGCCGTCGACGCTGGCCTTCGACTACCCGACGGCGGCGGCGACGGCGCGGTACGTGCGCTCGCGGATCGACGGCGCGAAGGCCGGCACGGTCCGTACGCGCCGTCGGGTGCAGGCCGACGAGCCGATCGCGATCGTCGGCATGGCCTGCCGATATCCCGGCGGTGTAGAGTCCGCGGATGCGTTGTGGGAGCTGGTGCGGTCGGGGACCGACGCGATCACCGAGTTCCCATCCGATCGCGGCTGGGACCTGGATCGTCTGATCGATCCCGACCCCGACCATCCCGGAACCTCCTATGCCAGGGAGGGCGGATTCCTGCTGAACGCGGCCGATTTCGACGCGGGCTTCTTCGGCATCGGCCCGCGTGAGGCGATCGCGATGGACCCGCAGCAGCGGTTGCTGTTGGAAGTATCGTGGGAGGCGCTCGAACACGCGGGTATCGATCCGACGTCGTTGCGCGGCAGCGACACCGGCGTCTACACCGGGCTGATGTACCGGGACTACGAGGTGACTGCGCGACAGGCCGGGTCCGACGTCGAAGGGTACGTCGCCATCGGCTCGGCAGGCAGCGTGGTGTCCGGCCGGGTGGCGTACGCATTCGGGCTGGAAGGGCCCGCAGTGACCGTTGACACGGCGTGTTCGTCGTCGTTGGTGGCGTTGCATGTGGCCTGCCAGGCGCTGCGTCAGGGCGAGAGCTCGCTGGCGCTGGTGGGCGGCGCGACGGTGATGGCGACGCCGCTGACGTTCGTAGAGTTCTCCCGACAGCGCGGTTTGGCTCCCGACGGCCGGTGCAAGCCGTTCTCCGCGGCCGCCGACGGCGTGGCCTGGTCGGAGGGTGCGGGCGTACTGGTGGTGGAGCGGCTGTCGGACGCGCGACGGCTGGGCCACAACGTCCTGGCGGTGGTGCGCGGCAGCGCGATCAACCAGGACGGCGCGAGCAACGGCCTGACGGCGCCGAACGGCCCGTCACAGGAGCGAGTGATCGCGGCGGCGCTGGCGAATGCCGGACTCGAGCCGTCGGACATCGATGCGGTGGAGGCGCACGGTACCGGAACGACTTTGGGCGATCCGATCGAGGCGCAGGCGCTGCTCGCCGCGTACGGGCAGGATCGCGCGCAGCGGCCGCTGAAGGTCAGCGCACTCAAGTCGAACATCGGTCACACGCAGGCGGCTTCGGGCGTGGGCGGGGTGATCAAGATGGTGCAGGCGCTGCGGCACGAGACGTTGCCGAGGACGCTGCACGTGGACGCATTGTCGCCGCACGTGGACTGGTCTGCCGGATCGGTACAGGTGCTGACCGACGCGGAGCCGTGGCCCGCGGGTGACCGGGTGCGGCGCGCGGGAGTGTCGTCGTTCGGGATCAGCGGCACGAACGCGCATGTAATCCTCGAGGAAGCGCCGACGACACCGTCTTTCCATGCCGGATCGGAGCATGGTAGCGACCATGCGTCGGCCGGGCGCGACATCGATGTCTCCGTAATGCCCCTGGTGGTATCGGCGAAGTCGGAGGAGGGACTGCGGGCACAGGCGGACCGCCTCTGGAAATGGCTGGCCGACCGTCCGGAGGTCGATCCGTGGGCAGTGGCGCGGTCGTTGCTGGACTCGCGGGCAATGCTTGATCGGCAGGGCGTCGCTCTCGGGCGTGATCGAGAGGAGCTGCTTGCCGCCTTGGCCGCACTGGCGTCGGGTTCGGCGCTGCCAGGTGTGGTCGAGGGCATGGCGAGTTCGGGAAAGACGGCCTTTCTGTTCACCGGTCAAGGTGCGCAACGAGCGGGGATGGGTGCGGGGTTGTACCGCGCGTTCCCGGTGTTCGCGGCGGCGTTGGACGAGGTGTGTGCGGAATTCGACGGCCGGCTCGGTGGTTCGTTGAAAAGTGTGATGTTCGACGATTCCGTGTTCCCCGATTCCAGGGAGGTGCTGGATCGGACGGAGTGGACGCAGCCGGCGTTGTTCGCGTTCGAGGTGGCGATGTTCCGGTTGATGGCATCGTTCGGGCTCACACCGGATGTGGTCGCGGGGCACTCGATTGGAGAGTTGGCGGCGGCGTTCGTGGCCGGGGTGTGGTCACTTGCGGACGCATGCGCGTTGGTTGCGGCGCGGGGCCGGTTGATGGGGGCGCTGCCGGAGGGCGGGGCAATGCTCGCAGTCGCCGTATCGGAGGCCGAGGCCAGGGACGTCATCGCCGAGTACGGCGATCGGGTGTCGCTGGCGGCGGTGAACGGGCCGGAGTCGGTGGTGTTCTCGGGGAACGAGGATGCCGTGCGACAGATCCAGCGACGGCTTTCCGGTGCGGGTCGCAAGAGCACGTGGCTGCGGGTTTCGCACGCGTTCCATTCGGCGTTGATGGAGCCCATGCTGGACGAGTTCCGGACGGTGGCGGCGGGGCTGACGTATCGGGAGCCGTCGCTGCCGATCGTGTCGAATGTCACAGGTGCGCAGGCAGGCGACGCGGTGCGCGATCCGGAGTACTGGGTGGCGCAGGTGCGCGGTTGCGTGCGGTTTGCTCCCGGCATAGACACGTTGGTCGACTCCGGCGTGCGGAAGTTCGTTGAGGTCGGTCCGGACGCCGTGCTCGCCGCGATGACCGTCGAGTGCTTGACGGAGCGTCCACAGTCTGAAACGAAGTCGATGGTGGTGGTGTCGTCGTCCAGGCGGTCGATCGACGAAGCGGTCGGGTTCGTGACCTTTCTCGCGCAGGCACATGCGGTGGGCATGCCGGCGGACTTGCGGCGCTTGCTCGCCGGGCGCGGCGCACAACGGGTGCCGTTGCCGACCTACGCCTTCCAGCATCGGCGCTACTGGCTGCAGCCGACATCGGAGGTCGTCGCCGGGAGCTTCGGGCATCCGCTGCTGACGAACGCCATGCCGCTGGCAGGTAAGGACGAGTGGCTGTTCACCGGGCGGCTCTCGGTGCGGACCCAGCCCTGGATCGCCGACCATGCGGTATTCGGCGCGGTTCTGTTGCCTGGGACGGCTTTCGCGGAATTGGCGCTGGCCGCGGGCTTGCGACTCGATGTCGAGGTCGTCGAGGAACTGCTTCTGGAAGCACCGCTCGTTTTCGTCGGCACCGCCGAGGTGGACCTACAGCTGAGCATCGGGGCGGCGGACGGCGAGGGCCGGCGCACGTTCGCCATCCATTCGCGTCCCGCCGACACCGACGGGCAGCCGTGGGTGTTGCACGCGGGCGGTGTGCTGAGCGCCGCCGACGACAACGCTCCCGCCTGGGAGGACAGGGCATGGCCACCCACCGGCGCCGAGCCGTCGGACGACAACGCCCTCTACGAGCGGCTGGCGCAGTTGGGTTTCGAGTACGGGCCCGCGTTCCAGGGCGTGACCGCGACGTGGCGGCGTGGCGAGCAGATGTTCGCCGAAGTCTCCCTCGACAGCTCCGTGAGTGGTTCGGCTTCCGCGTTCGGTATCCATCCCGCCCTGCTGGACGCCTGTCTGCATGTGGCGATCGATGACCTGACCCGCGATCTGCCTGACAACCAGGTGCCGCTGCCCTTCTCGTTCACCGGGATGAGACTGTGGCGCCCCGGAGTCGGTGCGGTGCGCGCGAGACTGGTCCGCGCCGACAGCGGGGATGTCGGAATCGTCTGCGTCGATGACGCCGGTTCGGTCGTGCTCACCGTCGATGCGGTCGTCGCACGCCCTGTCGACGCCCGAGCACTGAAGGTGGCGAGCGGGTCTCGCGGCCCGTCGCCGCTCAGCCTGCAGTGGATCGACTCGGCACTGCCGACCCCCGCGTCCACCGAAGCGCTGGCGACGTTGGGTTCGGCGCGGGTGGCCGGAATCGACCGCCACTACGCCGACGTGGCCGAAATTGTTGCGGCCGAATCGATTCCGGACGTGATCGTCTGCTCGGTCGCCGAAGATTTCGGCGACGCTCCATCCGGCGAGCGCGCCGGAGCGATTCGACGCTCGATCCACACGGCCTGGGATGTGCTGCGGTCCTGGCTGTCGAACGAGCGGCTGGCCGACACCCGCCTGGTGGTGGCGACCCGTCGTGCGACGGGCCTGCCGGGCGAGTCCGTGGACCTGTCCGCAGCCGCGGTGGCGGGGCTCGTCCGCAGCGCCCAATCCGAACACCCCGGCCGCATTGTGCTGCTGGACTACGACGGCGACTTGGGCGCCGACGTCGTGCGGAGCGTGATCGCGTCGGATAAGCCGCAGGTGGCAGTACGCGACTCGCGAATGTCTGTGCCGCGTCTGGCCCCTGGCGAGGCTCCCGTCGAGGAACCCAGGCCATCCGACTCGGGCGCGTTCGGGAACGGTACGGTGTTGATCACCGGCGGCACCAGTGGACTGGGCGCGGTGATGGCTCGGCACCTGGTCGCCGCGCACGGCGTCGAACACCTGCTGCTGGTGTCACGCCGCGGCGACGCGGCGGCGGGAGTAGCGGAGCTGGTCGCCGAGCTGGCCGACCTGGGAGCCGAGACGCGCATCGCCGCATGCGACGTCGGTGATCGAGCGGGCATGGCGGCCGTGCTCGATTCAATCGGGACCGAGCACCCGTTGACTGCGGTGATCCACTCCGCGGGCTTGGTCGACGACGCCACGATCGAAAAGCTGACCGTGGAACAGATCGATCGCGTGCTTGCGCCCAAGGTCGACGGCGCGCTGAACCTGGACGAGCTCACCCGATCCCACGATCTGGCGGCATTCGTGGTGTTCTCCTCCGTCGCAGCGATGCTCGGCGCGCCGGGACAGAGCAACTACGCGGCGGCGAACTCATTCCTCGACGGGCTCGCGCACGCCCGTCGCGCTCGAGGTCTACCCGCACTGTCGGTGGCTTGGGGACCCTGGAATCAGGACGCCGGCATGACGGGCGAAATGGACCGCGCCGCCGTGGCGCGGCTGGAGCGACTGGGTATCAAGGTGCTCGGCGACGACGACGGGATCGCGCTGTTCGATGCCGCGGTCGCCGCGGACGCGGTCGTGGCCGCCTGTGTCGAGTTCGACAAGCCGACCCTGGCGGCGCAGGCCCGAGCCGGGCTGCTGTCCGATGTGCTCAGTGGCCTGGTGCCCGCACCGGCGCGGCGAGCGGCGAGCGGCGTCGCAGCCGGCGGTCAGCTTGCACAGCGGCTCGCCGGTGCGCCGGAGGATCAACGGGATGAGCTGGTGCTCGGATTCGTGCGGGAACACGCCGCGGCGGTTCTGGGGCACCCATCGCCCGCTGCCATCGAGCCCGAGACCCCGTTCAACGAACTGGGATTCGATTCGCTCGGCGGCGTCGAGCTGCGGAATCGGCTCGCCGAGGCGACGGGCATGAAACTGCCGTCGACGTTGGTGTTCGATTACCCGACCGCCACCGCCGTGGCGAAACTGTTGCGCTCGCGGTGGGATGCCACGTCGACCACATCGGCGGTCGATGACCAGATCGCCTCGCTCCGATCGTTGTTCGCGACGATGCCGTCCGCCGGGGACAAGACGCGCCTGGCCGAGCGGATCCGCTCGATGCTGGTCGAAGCTCTGGAGGAACGTGAATCCGAGGCCCACAGCGACCGGGTAGCCGTCGAGGCGGCGAGCGCTGACGAGCTCTTCGCTCTTATCGACCAGCAGATAACCACACGGTAAGGAACGTCATGACGCGGAACGACTTGGCGGCGATCGAAACGTCCAACGGATCACGAACACTGCATCTGCAATGGGACGATCCTGGACAGGCCGTCATGAACCTGACGCAGCTGTCCCGCGATGAGCTGTTGGCGCGCCTGATGTCCGGGGACCTCCCCCAGCCGCCCGCCGCCAGGCTGCTCAACATCGCGGTGGTCGATGCCGAGCCCGGGCGGATGGTCTTGAGTCTTACGCCGGACGAGCGACACGTGAACTTCCTCGGTGTGGTCGCGGGTGGCATCGTCGGCACCGTCCTCGACATCGCGATGTGGGGGGCCGTTCATCTGTCGATAGAGGACAAGTCCATGGTCACGACCGTGAACATGAACACGAACTTCCTGCGCAGGGTCTCACACGACCAGGGGACGCTGCACGCGATCGCTCGGGCCGTGCACGTCGGCCGGACGACGGCAGCTGCCGAAGCGCGTCTCGTCGACGCCGCCGACAAGACCTATGCCACGGCGACCGCCAGCTTCGTTCGTTTGGGAGGTGGAAACGCCTGAGGCGTGTGCGGACGTCAACCGCATTATTTCCCCTGCTATCCCGGGCGTGTGCCCGGGATAGCGGGGGGAAGAAAGAACCAAACTGCGGAGCTCGCATACTCCACCGCGCGGATACACCACTGATACCACCGGAACCCTCGAGGGCTTGACTCGACTCAACCCGCTACATCGGCCTGTTTTCGAGTGATGTTGTGGTACAGGCGATTTCGTGGTGATCGAGGTGGGTTTGCCGGCGACGCAGCCGACGACGACGCATCGATCACCCCGCCGCAACCACTCGTACAACACGAGGTTGCCCTGCATCGCCGGAGCCGGCATCAGACAGGCCGTCGCGGGAACCGGATGCAATGCCGTCCTGTCCCTCGACTACCGCGGCGCGATCGCCATTCGCAGATCACGCTTTTCCATCCGAAAAACCTGCTCGCCAACCTTTTCCACGCCACAGTTCGGAACATCTCGCACGTGACCCGCCAGACCGGACCCCTGCTCGACATCGCGGGTCAGATCCCGAGCCGACCGGAATCACCTTCACCACCCCAGTCGAAATCACCTGATACTCCGCCGCCAACGCTGCGTGATATTGATCTGTAAGCCGCGACTGGACGGCATTGTCTGAGAGGTCGGAAAATTCAGATCGCGGCCGCCAGGCGGGTGCCCTGTTCGATGGCGCGTTTGGCGTCCAGTTCGCCGGCCTCATCGGCGCCGCCGATGAGATGCACGCGCGCGCCCAGGGTTTCGAGCTGGTCTTTCAAGTCTCGGACGGATTCCTGGCCAGCGCATACGATCACGTTGTCGACGTCGATAACGCGCCGGCCTTCCCGGTCCTCGCCGAAGCTGATGTGCAGACCGCGATCGTCGATCCGCTCGTAGTTGACCCTGCCGATCTGCGTGACTCCCTTGGCTTCCAGAGCCGCGCGGTGGATCCAACCGGTCGACTTGCCCAGGGTCGTTCCGAATGGGCCCGACTTCCGTTGCAGTAACGTCACTTCCCTGATGGCAGGGGAGGACTTCGGCGTCGTCAATTGCCCGGGGGCATGATTGTCGTCGGTGACACCCCACTCGTCCTGCCACTCCTCTAGTTTCAGCGCAGTATGGCCGGCAACAGTGAGGAATTCGCTGACGTCGTAACCGATCCCGCCCGCGCCGATGACCGCGACGCGCTTGCCGACGGGCCTTTCCTCCCGGATCAGTTCCGGATAGGACAGCACCATCGGATGGTCGATGCCCGGGATGTCGGGAATGCGGGGGCGCACGCCGGTGGCCAGGACGA
>NZ_JBFRFQ010000086.1:0-11686 GCF_052114905.1 Nocardia sp. 2TAF39 | reverse complement strand
GTTGCCGCGCTGGAGAAAGACGTCCGCGCCTGGATCACCAACTGGAACGAGAACCCCAAACCCTTCGTCTGGCGCAAAACAGCCGAGGAAATCCTCGACTCCCTAGCGAAATATATGGCGAAAATTTCGGGACCGACACACTAGCCTTCCATAGCCCCGATGCCGCGTGGTCGAGGGGGCAGGCTTGTCGTCGAGATAGGTCCAGCCCGTCACACAAAGCTCGGGTCCGCACCCCCGGAAGTTCCGGTGGACGCAGACCCGATCCGGTCTGTGCGATGCTGCCTCAGGCGGTGAGGCAGCTGGGCCCCAGCAGCGCCTTCAGGTCACCCATCAGTGCCGATGACGGCGAAACCCGCAGTTTGTCATCGAGTTTCAGCAACGTGGTCCTGTCACCCGCGCCGACGAGGCGCAGGTGCACATCCGAGGTGCCCGGGTGGCTGGTCAGCACCCGCTTGAGCGCGCCGACCTTGTCCGGCGTGCACATGCGGGTCGGAATGGTCACTGCGAGCGGCTTGGCGACGCCGATGGCGGACAGGTCGGGGACGGCGAGATCGTTGGCGATCAACGAGATCCGATCGTCGCGGACCGAGACGCGGGCCTTCACCAGCACCACCGCGTCCTCGACCACATCCATGCCGTACACCGAGTAGGACTGCGGGAAGAACAGCACCTCGATGCCACCGGTGAGGTCCTCCAGCTGCGCGGAGGCCCAGGCCAAGCCGTTTTTGTTGATGCGACGGTTCACCGAGGCGAGGATGCCGCCGATGGTCACTTGGGTGCCGTCCTTGATGTCGCCTTCCAGAATGGCGGGGATCTGTGTATCCGCCTGTGCCGCGAGCACATGCTCGATGCCGTTGAGCGGATGCCCGGACACATACAGCCCGAGCATCTCCCGCTCCAGCGCGAGCCGGTGCTTCGATTCCCACTCCTCGTCGGGCACCTTCACGTTGAACACCGAGGTCACCGACTCGTCCGCGTCCATACCGCCGAACAGGTCGAACTGACCGATCGCCTCAGCCTTCTTGGTGGCCATGACGGCGTCGATGGCGTCGGAGTGGATCAGCAGCAGGCCCTTGCGCGGGTGCCCGAGCGAGTCGAAACCGCCCGCCTTGATGAGAGATTCGGTGACCTTCTTGCTCGCCGCGATCGCGTCGATCTTGTTCAGGTAGTCGGAGAAGTCGGTGAACTTCGACTTGTCCTTGCGCGCCTGGATGATCGAGGCAACGACGTTCGCACCGACATTGCGCACCGCGCCGAGGCCGAAGCGGATGTCTTTGCCGACGGAGGCGAAGTTCTGCTCGGATTCGTTGACGTCCGGCGGCAGCACGGTGATGCCGAGGCGGCGGCAGTCCGAGAGGTAGACCGCGGCCTTGTCCTTATCGTCACCGACAGAGGTGAGCAGGCCCGCCATGTACTCAGCCGGGTAGTTGGCCTTCAGGTATGCGGTCCAGAACGAGACGAGGCCGTAGCCCGCGGCGTGCGACTTGTTGAACGCGTAACCGGCGAACGGAAGAATGGTGTCCCACAGCGCCTTCACCGCAGCCTCGGAGAATCCGTTCGCGGTCATGCCCTCGTGGAAACCCTTGTACTCGGCTTCGAGGACCTCGAGCTTCTTCTTACCCATCGCCTTGCGCAGCGCGTCGGCCTTGCCCATCGAGTAGGAGGCGACCTTCTGTGCGATGAACATGATCTGCTCTTGGTAGACGATCAGACCGTAGGTCTCGGCGAGGATGTCCTCCAGCGGCTTCTCCAGCTCCGGATGGATCGGTTTGATCGGCTGACGCCCGTTCTTACGGTCGGCGTAGTCGTTGTGCGCGTTCATGCCCATCGGACCGGGGCGGTACAGCGCGAGCACGGCGACAATGTCGTTGAAGCCGGTGGGCTGCATCCGGCGCAGCAAATCTCGCATGGGACCGCCGTCGAGCTGGAAAACGCCGAGAGTGTCACCGCGCGAAAGCAATTCGTAGGTCGCCGGGTCGTCCAGCGGCAGGTTGTCCATGTCGAGATCGATACCGCGGTTGGCCTTGATGTTGTCCAGCGCGTCACCGATCACGGTGAGGTTGCGCAGGCCGAGGAAGTCCATCTTCAGCAGGCCGATGGCCTCGCAGGACGGGTAGTCCCAGCCGGTGATGATCGCCCCGTCCTGCGGGCGCTTCCACACCGGGATGGCATCCATCAGCGGCTCGGAGGACATGATCACCGCGCAGGCGTGCACGCCCGCGTTACGGATCAGGCCCTCCAGCCCGCGCGCGGTCTCGTAGATCTTGGCGACATCCGGGTTGTTGCCGATGAGCTCGCGGACCTCGGCGGCTTCCTTGTACCGCTCGTGGTCGGGGTCCATGATGCCCGAGAGCGGGATGTCCTTGGCCATGATCGGCGGCGGCAGCGCCTTGGAGATCTGGTCGGCGATGGCGAAGCCGGGCTGGCCGAACTGGACGCGCGCGGAGTCCTTGATCGCGGCCTTGGTTTTAATCGTGCCGAACGTGATCACCTGGGCAACCCGGTCCGTGCCCCACTTCTCGGTGGCGTAACGGACCATCTCACCGCGGCGGCGATCGTCGAAGTCGATATCGATATCGGGCGCGGACGGGCGCTCCGGATTCAGGAACCGCTCGAACAGCAGGCCGTGCGGCAGCGGGTCGATATTGGTGATGCCCAGCGCGTAGGCCACCAGCGAGCCGGCCGCCGAACCACGGCCGGGGCCGACCCGGATGCCTACCTCCTTCGCGTGCGCGACGAGGTCGCCCACGACGAGGAAGTAGGCCGGGAAGCCCTTCTGCTTGATGACGTCGAGCTCGAAATAGGCGCGGCTGTAGTACTCCTCGGGCACCCCGTCGGGGAAGCGACGCGCCAAGCCGCGGTCGACCTCTTTGCGCAGCCAGGAATCCTGGTCCTCGCCCTCGGGAACGGGGAAAACCGGCATGCGGTCCTTGAAGGCCCATACATCGTCGTAGGACTGGACCCGCTCGCCGATCAGCACCGTGCTGTCGCACGCGCCGGGCACGTCGGCGTCCCAGAGCGCGCGCATCTCCTCGGCGGATTTCAGGTAGTAGCCGTCACCGTCGAACTTGAACCTGGTCGGGTCCGAGAGCGTCTTGCCGGTCTGCACACACAGCAGCGCCTCGTGGTTGCTGGACTGATCCTTGGTGACATAGTGGCAGTCGTTCGTGGCCAGCGGGCGGATGCCGAGCTGCTTGCCGATGTTCAGCAGTCCCTCGCGAACCCGGCGCTCGATGGACAGACCGTGGTCCATCACCTCCAGGAAGAAGTTGTCCTTGCCGAAGATCTCCTGCCACTTGGCCGCGGCCTCCAGCGCCTCGCGCTCGTGGCCGAGGCGAAGGCGGGTCTGCACCTCGCCGGACGGGCAGCCCGTCGTCGCGATGATGCCTTCGGCGTACTGGGCGATGATCTCCTCGTCCATGCGCGCCCACTTGCCGAGCTGACCCTCGATGGAGGCCAGGGAGGACAGGGTGAACAGGTTGCGCAGGCCGGTCGCGGTCTCGGCGACCATGGTCATGTGGGTATAGGCGCCCGAACCCGAGACGTCGTCGCCCTTCTGGCTCGGGTCACCCCACTGCACTCGCTTGGTGTCGAACCGGGAGCCGGGCGCGATGTAGGCCTCGATGCCGATGATCGGTTTGACGTCGTGCTTCTTGGCGGAGTTGTAGAACTCCGACGCCCCGTACATGTTGCCGTGGTCGGTCATGCCGACCGCGGTCATGCCCAGCCGTTTCGCCTCGGTGAACAGCGGGGAGATCTTGGCCGCGCCATCGAGCATGGAGTACTCGGTGTGGTTGTGCAGGTGAACGAACGATCCGGACGAGGCGGCCAAGACGGTCCTTCCTCCCAAGGTCTCGACGGGGGTTGGCTGGACCGATTCTAGGGGTCGCCACCGACTGGTTCGTCCAGGCTCGCTGGCGCATCGCGGACGCCCGGCGTGTCGGTGGTGAAGATCACCGGCGCGTCCTGCCGACTCGCCGTGTGAGCGGCTGATTTCCGCGAGTGTCGGGTTGTCCGGGCGGACTTGCGCCGGAGGAATTCCCGGCCGGACCGATCGTTGTCGAGCACCGCCACCTGCACGTCGACCACTCCGGTCGGCGGCAGTCCGCGCGGATCGCTGGGAGTTCCGGCGGACCCGGCCATGGTCGTAGCACGACTGTAGGCTCGGTCTCCCTCCCCGGCGACGGTATCGGGCGCGTTGTGCGGGGATGGACGCATGGCACGACAGAGACTGATGTCCCCCCAAACTTGTGGAGGTGTCCATGAATTCGACGAAAGCACTGCTCACCGTTTCCGCCACGGCCTTCGCGGCCCTGCTCGCGGCCGCCGCGCCCGCCGCGGCGGCCCCGGAGGGCAAGTTCGCCACTGTCTATACCCTCGCCCAGGGACCGTGTGTGGGGCAGGTCGACGCCTCGGTCAACGGCAACGCCTACCCGAACCAAGCTGCGTTCACCGTGAGCTCGACATTGTTCGGCGTCGGGCCGTGCACCCTGCCGATCACGCTGAACTGGCGCAACCTCGACACCGGTACCACGGGCGTGTACGCCGTGACTGCGCAGGGGCCGGGATACTGGGGCAACAGCGGGCACTCCGCGCTGTTCGCGCCCGGCTCCGGCCGGTTCACCGCGACCGTCACCATCGGCGCGGGACACCTGCCCGAGCTGGGCACAGTCGAGTTCACCGTGCCGCCCTACCAGGGCTAGCCAGTCCATACCGAACCGCGTCCGCGTCGTCGGCGGGGTCCGGGTTCCGCCGCCCGCTTCGTGCGGCGGAACCCGACACCGCCCCGCGGACGGGTTCGCTACCGCGATAATCAGCGCATGGACTCCCCCCGCCAGTGCCCGCGATGACCACCGCGCTCGCCGTCGCTGTCGCCGCGGCGCTGATCGCCGGTGCGCTGCTGATCTGGCTGCGAACCCACCGGGTGGTGACGACGCCCGCCGAGCGGGCGGTGCATTCGGCGCTGCACACCGCGTCACTCGCGGCGGTCCCGCTGCGGCGCGGGCTCACGAGGGAATCGGCGCACGAGGCTGCGCCACATCTACGCGCACTCACCGGCGCCGAGGCACTCGCCATGGCCGACGCCGACGGCACACTGCTGGCCTGGGAAGGACCGCACGCCGAGCTGGCGGAGTACTTCACCGAAGCCGCCGAGCGAGCCGTCGCCGGCGAACGGCCGGTGCTCATAGCCGGACCAGGGCGCGGCGAGCACGCCGGACGTACCCTGATCGCGCAGCCGCTGCTGATCGAGTCCACCGGGGCGGCCGGGGTGCTCGGCGTGGTGACCAGCGGACAACCCGGTCCCGGCTGGCTCGGCGCGGTCGCCGAGGTGGCGCGGTATGCCTGCGGCCAGCTCGAATTGGCCGAGCTGGACGCGTCGCGGGCCCGGCTCGACCGCGCCGAGGTGCGCGCACTGCGCGCCCAGATCAGCCCACATTTCATCTACAACGCGCTGAACACCATCGCTTCGTTCGTCCGCACCGACCCGGCGCGGGCCCGCGAGCTGATCCTCGAGTTCGCCGACTTCACCAGGTACTCCTTCCGCGCCGCTGGCGAATTCACCGTGTTGGCCGACGAACTGCGCAATATCGAGCGGTACCTGGCACTCGAGCGGGCCCGCTTCGGCGACTCGCTCGAGGTGCGGCTGCGGATCGCTCCGGAGGTGCTCGGCGTCGTCCTACCCTTCCTCGCGCTGCAGCCGCTGGTGGAGAACGCGGTGCGGCACGGGCTGGCCGCTACGGCGCAGGGCGGGGGCACGGTCAGCATCGTCGCCGCCGACGCCGGCACCGACTGTGTGATCAGCGTCGAGGACGATGGCGTCGGCATGGACCCGGACCTGCTGCGCTCCGGCGCGCTCGACGCCGCGGACGCCGCGACGGGCGCGGCAGGGTCCGGCGAGTCCGCGCACGTCGGGCTGGCCAACGTCGATGACCGGCTGCGCGCGGCGTTCGGCAACGACTACGGCCTGGTCGTCGAAACCGCGCCTGGTGCGGGCACGAAGGTCAGCCTCCGCGTCCCCAAATTCCGCGCGGGCATCCGGGCATGAGTCCGGCGCGCCCCCAGGAAGCGATGGATCGTGATACCCGAGCCACGGCCGGAAACCCAGCGCATACGATGGACCGATTGTGACCCGCGCGACCGGTAACTCGACGGGCGCGCTGCGCGTGCTCGCCGTGGACGATGAAAAACCCGCTCTGGACGAGCTGGTGTACCTGCTGCGCGCGCGATACGAGATCGGCGAGATCCACGCGGCGGGCGACGCGACGAGCGCGCTGCGGGTGCTGCGGGCGCATACGGTCGACGCCGTGTTCCTGGATATCAATATGCCGGGGCTCGACGGTATGGAGCTGGCCGGGATCCTGTCGGAGTTCGCGAATCCGCCCGCGGTGGTGTTCGTGACCGCGCACGACGATCGCGCGATCGCGGCATTCGACCTCGGCGCCGTGGACTATCTACTCAAGCCGCTACGCGAGGCGCGGCTCGCCGCAGCGGTACGGCGGATCGCCGTGACGCGCAGCGCGTCACACCACCACCCCATCGGGGAAGCGCAGGCCGATCCGAGCGAGGTCATACCCGTCGAGCTGGGCGGGGTGACCACACTGGTGCCGCGCTCGACCGTGAGCTGGGTGGAGGCGGACGGGGACTACGCGCGGCTGCACACCAGTGGCGGCTCCCATCTGGTGCGGATTCCGTTGTCGGCGTTGGAATCCCGATGGCAGAACGCTGGGTTTCTCCGGGTGCACCGGTCGTATCTGGTCGCGCTGCGGCTGGTGACCGGGATGCGTACGGTCGGCAGCGGGACGGTGGTGTGCCTGCGCGCCGAGGGCCACGCGGCGGCGGTCGAATTGCCGGTCAGCCGCAGGCAGGTGCGTGAGTTGAAACAGCGGCTGGTGCACGACCCACGGCAACGGTGGGGCAACCAGTGACCGGGCCGCAGCGTCCGGTGCGGCAGCGGGTAGTGCTGTCGCAGCGGCGCGGAGCGCGGCGGGTACGCACCAGGGTGGAGGTGGCCGAGCAGACCGGGATCGGCGAAGCGCTCATCGGTGGCCTGATCCGCGCACAGCTCGGGCTCGCACTGCGGCTCGGCCTGGTGACGGTCGCCGTGTTGTGCGCGCTACCCGTGTTGTTCCAGATCGGCCCGGTCGGATCGGTGGTGGTGCTGGGGGTGCGGTTGCCGTGGCTGCTGCTCGGCGGCGCCGTGTATCCGCTGCTGTTTCTGATCGGCCGATCGTATGTGCGCCAAGCCGAGCGCAATGAACAGGACTTCCTGGAGCTGGCCGAGGATTGACATGCGCTCGTACCGAATCGTCCGCGCGATACCGCCGAAGCGAACCACGGGATACCTCCGCGGCCTCGCCGGCACGAAATCTGCCCGGATCCACGAGTCCGTTTCGGCGCGGGCCACGTTGCGCCGGGGTTCGGCGTGACCGCCGGCCCTGCCCCCGCGCTGACGGTGGCCGCATTGGTGCTCGCCGCGCTGGCCACGGTCGCGATCGGCGCGTACGGAGTACGCCTCGCGCGCACCACCTCCGACTTCCTGGTCGCCTCGCGCAGCGTGGGATCGCGGTGGAACGCCGCCGCGATTTCCGGCGAATATCTTTCGGCCGCTTCGTTCCTCGGTGTCGCCGGGTTGATTGCGAAGTATGGCGCGGATGGGCTGTGGTACCCGGTGGGCTTCACCGCCGGATATCTCGCGCTGCTGCTGTTCGTCGCGGCCCCGCTGCGGCGCTCGGGCGCGTACACGGTGCCCGACTTCGCCGAATTCCGCTTGGGCTCACTGCGCTTGCGCAGGCTGGCCGCGACCGTCGTCGTGCTGGTGTGCGCCGTGTATTTGATTCCGCAGTTCCAGGGGGCGGGATTGACGCTGCACTTTGTGCTCGGCGTCCCGGATTGGGTGGGCGCGGCGGCGGTAGGCGTGATCGTGATCGCGAACGTGGTGGGGGGCGGGATGCGGTCGATCACGCTGGTCCAGGCTTTCCAGTACTGGTTGAAGCTGACCGCGGTGGCGATTCCGGCGCTGGTGCTGCTCGGGCACTTCTTTGTCGAGGACCATGCGCTCGGCGCGCCCGCCCCACCTGTGGTGGCCGAACGCACCGTGGTCGACGTGACCACCGACGTGGTGGTGCAGGTCGGTGCGCCGCAGCAGGTTTCGATCACGGGCACCCTCGACGACCACACGGTCGACGGTCCGGTCCAGCTGACGGCTGGTGAGCACGAGCTGGCGGGAGGCACGCGGCTGGTACTGGACGCGGGCGCCGCGGTGCCGGTCGTCGCGGGCGCTCCCGTGGACGGCGCGGGCTGGCTGGCACCGGGCGGCGGCCTCGGCGGGCCGCATCCGACCTATCAGGTGTACTCGCTGATCCTCGCCACCTTCCTCGGCACCATAGGGCTGCCACATGTGCTGGTGCGCTTCTACACCAACCCCGACGGAAGGGCCGCCCGCGCGACAGCGCTCGCGGTGATCGGCCTGGTCGGCCTGTTCTACCTGTTTCCGGTGCTGCTGGGCGTATTCGCGCGGCTGTACGTGCCGCAGCTACTGATCACCGGGACCTCCGACGCCGCGGTGGTGTTGCTGCCGGGGTCGGTACTGGGCGGGCTACCGGGACAACTGCTCGCGGCGCTGGTGGCGGCAGGTGCGATCGCGGCGTTCCTGTCCACCTCGTCGGGACTGCTGGTAAGCATCGCGGGCGTGCTCAGCACCGACATGCTGCGCGGGCGGATTCGCGACTTCCGCACGGCGGCGCTGGTCGCCGGCGCGGTGCCGCTCATGCTGTCGCTGACCGTCGTATCGCTGGATCTGTCGCGCACCGTCGGCCTGGCCTTCGCGGTGGCCGCATCGACACTGTGCCCGCTGCTGGTGCTCGGTATCTGGTGGCGCGGGCTGACCGCGATGGGCGCGGCCGCCGGTCTCGTCGCGGGTGGTCTCGCGGCGGGCGCGGCGACGGTCGTCTCGGTCACCGGCGGGCTGTCGGACGAGGTGGCGGACGGATGGCCCGCAGCGATGCTCGGCTACCCTGCGGCGATCAGCGTTCCTGCCGCGTTCGCCATCATGGTGCTGGTCAGCAAGTTCACCCGCGGGCTCGGCAGCAGAAGCGTCGGCCATATCTTCGTCCGGATGCACGCGCCGGAGCGCCTGGGAATGGGCGCCGACCGCGAGCGCGGCCTGCGCTCCGACTGACCGACCGCGGTGCCCCTTCCAGACAGCCGTCGAACACGGCCCGCGCTGGAACCGTTCGTCGCGCCGCATCGACCGCTCACCGCAGATTCAGCCACCTTCATGGAGTGATTCACACCACATATTCCGGTCCATGGGAGCGGCTGGCTACCGTCCTGACGACGTAAGCCATGTCACACGCTAGGACCATTATGACCAGTATCGATCTCGACGACACCGCCGCGCGGCGGGCGCCGGGCGCAGCAGCCTTCGCCGAAGTCCAGGCCAGTCCCCAGTTCCAAGAACTGCGAACGCGCCTGCGCCGCTTCGTGTTTCCGATGACCGCGCTGTTCCTGCTCTGGTACCTCGGCTACGTGCTGCTCGGCGCCTACGCGCACGACCTGATGTCCCACGCGGTGGTCGGCGACATCAACGTCGGATTGCTGCTCGGGCTCGGCCAATTCGTGTCCACCTTTGCCATCACCGCGCTGTACGTTCGGTTCGCCAATCGGGAACTGGATCCGCGCGCGGCAGCCATCCGGGACTACCTCGAGGGGGATCGGGCGTGAGCACCGTGCACATCTACGCGGCTGCGGCGACGGTCGGCAACCCGGTCGCCAATATCGCTATCTTCGCCGCCTTCGTCGCGATCACCATGGTCGTGGTGATCCGGGCCAGCCGCAACAACGCCACGGCCGCCGACTACTTCACCGGAGGGCGCGGCTTCTCCGGACCGCAGAACGGCATCGCCATCGCGGGCGACTACCTCTCGGCGGCAAGTTTTCTCGGGATCGCCGGCGCCATCGCGGTCTACGGCTACGACGGGTTCCTCTACTCCATCGGTTTCCTGGTCGCATGGCTGGTCGCTCTGTTGCTCGTCGCCGAGATGCTCAGGAACACCGGCAAATTCACCATGGCGGACGTGCTGAGCTTCCGGCTGAAGGAGGGCCCGGTGCGCACCGCGGCCGCACTGTCCACGCTAGCGGTATCGCTGTTCTATCTGCTCGCTCAGATGGCGGGCGCGGGCGGGCTGGTCGCGCTGTTGCTGGACATCTCCGACAAGACCGGGCAATCCGTCGTGATCGCCGTAGTCGGCCTTCTGATGATCGTATACGTGCTGGTCGGCGGCATGAAGGGCACCACGTGGGTGCAGATCATCAAGGCAGTGCTGCTGATCATCGGCGCCGCGCTGATGACGGTGATGGTGTTCGCCAAGTTCGGATTCAACTTCTCCGACATCCTCGGCTCCGCGCAGGACGCGGTGTCCGGCTCGACGAACAAGGGTGTCGCCGCCCGCGACGTGCTCGCGCCGGGAGCGCAGTACGGCGGCAGCGAGACCTCGAAGCTCAACTTCGTCTCGCTCGGGCTGGCGCTGGTGCTGGGCACGGCGGGCCTGCCGCATGTGCTGATGCGGTTCTACACCGTGCCCACCGCCAAGGAGGCGCGCCGGTCAGTAGTGTGGGCGATCGCACTGATCGGCGCGTTCTACCTGTTCACCCTGGTACTCGGCTACGGAGCGGCCGCGATCGTCGGCCCGGACCGCATCCTGGCCGCCGCGGGCGGGCAGAATTCGGCGGCGCCGCTGCTGGCATTCGAACTCGGCGGCGTCGTGCTGCTCGGCGTGATCTCCGCGGTCGCCTTCGCCACCATCCTCGCGGTGGTCGCGGGCTTGACCATCACCGCGTCGGCGTCGTTCGCCCATGACATCTACGCCAACGTCATCAAGCGAGGCAAAGCCGGTGAGCGCGAACAGGTTCGGGTCTCACGGATCACCGCCGTGGTGATCGGCGTACTGGCCATCGCCCTCGGCATCCTCGCCAACGGGCAGAACGTGGCCTTCCTGGTGGCGCTCGCGTTCGCGGTTGCCGCGTCCGCGAACCTGCCGACCATTCTGTACTCGCTGTTCTGGCGGCGGTTCAACACCACCGGCGCACTGTGGAGCATGTATGGCGGCCTCCTCTCCACCATCGTGCTGATCGTGTTCTCCCCCGCGGTCTCCGGCACCAAGTCCTCGATGCTGCCCGGGTCGGATTTCGACTGGTTCCCGCTGTCGAACCCGGGAATCGTCTCCATCCCGCTCGCGTTCCTGCTCGGCATCGTCGGGACTTTCGTCGGAGGCAGGTCCGAGGCCTCGGGCAAGGCCGCCGAGATGGAGGTCCGCTCGCTTACCGGCGTGGGCGCCGAGAAGGCGGTGGTGCATTGATCATTGTCCAGTGTCCCTTGTCCCCCTTAATTTTTCGTTAGGAGCTTCGTGTGACCCGCGCTACCACCGATGACCGCGACACTGCCCACGCCGCGTACCCGCCCAGCGCGGACTTCGCCGCCGACGCGAACGCCGACGCGACGTGGTACGACCAGGCTCGAGCCGATCGGCTGGACTTCTGGGGCGAGCAGGCCGATCGGCTGCACTGGTATCGATCGTTCGACCAGGTGCTGGACTGGAGTGCCGCGCCGGTGGCGAGGTGGTTCGTCGGTGGCACGCTCAACGTCGCCTACAACTGCGTGGACCGGCACGTCCTGGACGGACAGACA
>NZ_JBFRFQ010000085.1:0-13094 GCF_052114905.1 Nocardia sp. 2TAF39 | reverse complement strand
TCATCGCGGCCCACTCGCTGTCGTAATCATCTCGATGCTCGACAACCAGCCGGACAGCCTTGGCCTTGGTCGCTTCGTCGTACTTCGCTGGCATGGTGTGCCCATCCTCCTCAAGAAAGAAGGTGAGCACCAAACCCGGGGCGATTCAGCCGCTGCTCCCGCCGCCGGGCAGTCGCGACGGACGTGGTGGTCGGCCGGAGAAGTGGCCGCGGCGGCTGGTGTGCGACGCGATCTTCTACCTGGTGCGCGGCGGGATCGCCTGGGCTCAGCTGCCCCATGACTTCCCACCGGCGAAAACGGTCTATGACATCTACCGGCGCTGGACGAAAGCCGGTTCTTGGCAACACATTCACGACGTATTACGGGATCGTGCCCGCCTCCGCGCCGGACGTGCCCCACAGCCGACCGCAGCGGTCATCGACTCGCAGATGGTGCGTGGCGCCGACACCGTCGCCGCTGTCACGGCTGGCTACGACGCTGGCAAGCGAATCAAAGGCCGCAAACGTCACATCGCGACCGATACCACCGGGCTGCTGCTGGCCGTCGTGGTGACCGCAGCCTGCATCCAGGATCGCGACGCCGCGCACCGGCTGCTGGCCGCTGTCGCTACCCGCTTCGCGGCGGTGTCGTTGGTCTTCGCCGACGGCGGCTACACCGGACGGCTCGTCACCTGGGCCAAATCCGTTCTCGCACTGACCATTCAGATCGTCAAACGCAACGACACCGCCACTGGCTTCGAGGTGCTGCCCCGCCGGTGGGTGGTGGAGAGAACGTTCGGGTGGCTGGTCAAACACCGCCGCTTGATCCGCGACTACGAGACTCGCCCCGACCACCACGAAGCGATGGTCTACCTCGCCTCCATCCACACCCTCACCCGCCGACTCGCCCGCACCACCGACCAGCACACCTGAGCCGACAGACCCAGACGAACAGTTGCCCGCTCATGCCGAATGGCGTGTGTTGGCGGTATCTGATGGAACGCTGGCCAGGGATCGGGATGCGGCGACGCATCAAGGGTGGGCTTGGCTGATGTCGATGCGGCGTTGCTCGGCATCGCGGAGCTTCTGGTAGTGCTCCGCCCTGGTCTGGTCGCCAACTTTGTCGGCCGCTTCGGCGGCGGCCTGCAACACCACCAGAGGCAGGCGGGGCACGTCGCGTGCCTGACGGTCTGCCTCGGCGAACACCGCCTCGGCCAACTCGCCCTCTGCGGAGCCGACCAGCAGGAACAGTTCCTCCACGTACATCCGGCCCAGACCTACCTCCGGCCACCCGGACACGCCATCGAGGGCTCGGCGGCACTCGCGTAGCGCATCCCAAGCGGCATAGTGGTCGCTGGCCCGCCGTTCCAGTCCGGCCAGGACCCGCCAAGCCGACGCCGAGTCCCATGGGGTGTCGACGTACACCAGGCTCTCGCGCTGCACCCCGGCCGCTTCGGCGTACGCCCCCAGATCGGCCAACTGGTAGCTGAGCTGGCCCAAGGTGGCCTTGTCCCGCTGACGGCCGGCCATCCACCGGTCCAGCTCCCGGCGGGCCAGTTCACGCTCGCCGGCCAGTTTGGCGCGCCTAACCCAGGTCAGCGGGTCCTCGGCGGTTGGATCAGCCGGGAAGCGCAACCGCCGGCGCCGCGACCACTCCACCACGCCCTCCTCGGACACGTGCGACCGACCCTCCCCGTCGAGTAGAAGCTCGAGCACGGCGTCCCGGTCGGCATGCCCGCTGTCGCGCACAAAGGCGATCGTGGCCCGCACCCCGGCGGCGAACAGATACTCGAGGTCGTAGCCACACCAGGTGTCGAAGTTGGCTCGCTTGATCTGCCAGTGCAGCCACACATCCTCCATCTGCCGATGCTCGGCGAGCAGGAAACCGGCCAGCTCGGTTTCCTCGCTCAGCCCCTGAAACGGCGCCTCGCGACGGCACCACGCCTCCTGCTCGACCAACCACCGCACCAGCGGCAGATCGTCAGGCCTGTGGTCGTACTGCAACGCCCACAACACCTTTGCCCGCCGTACCGCGTTCCCATCGCAGGCATAGCCCTCAGCACCCGCGGCACGCTCATAGCGCAGCTCCCGCCACACGGCAAACGACGCCCGCATCCGCTCCAACTCACGCCGCGCAGCATCCATCACCCGCCAAGAATCCCATGACCAGCGGATGTCTTACCGCGCCGGGTGTCGCCGAGCCTGGGAACCCGACCGGACGTTGCCGACCGACAGGGAGCTGCTGACAGCGGATCCGACTCAGGAATAGACAGTGCTGTCATCCGAAACGCATCCCCACACCGTCGGCGCGATCTCCAAGACGGTCAGCCGAACAGCCGCTCATGCCGCACATCGTGCTGCCCGAACAGAGTTCTCAGATGCGCTCTCAGATGTGCTCTGTCCAAACGGCTTTGAGCGCGTGTGCTCGTTGCGGGCGGCAGAACACCCGCATGATGGCTCGCCGGGCCGAGGGCGGCATCTGCCGGTCGTGCTACCGCACCGACCCCGAATTGGTCGAGGAATGCGTCCGATGCGGTCGCCTCCGGATGCCGGTGACCCGGCTCGACGACGGCGCTCCGCTCTGCGAGCGCTGCTGGACGCCACCGGCTCATCGCTGCGACCTGTGCGGACGCGACGCGCCAGCCAGTATCAACAGCCCAGACGAGGTTGTTTGCGACGACTGCTACCGCCGACACCGCCATCCCCGCCGACCATGCGGTCGCTGCGGCAGAGTCCGGAAGATCGCCAAACGAGCCGCCGGCGGCGAGCCCGACCTCTGCGGCGCCTGCAATCTCGGCCCACACATGATGTGTTCGGTCTGCGGCCGAACCAAGCCGAGCCGTCGCCGCGGCCCTGACCGCGCCTGGTACTGCCACAGCTGCATGCCCCGCACGATCGAACAGTGCAGCGAGTGCGGCCGGGACAAGCCCGTTCACGCGCGGTGGCCGATCGGCCCGCTCTGCACCACTTGCCACAACCGGTTGCTCGACTCCCCGGCCGACTGCGCAGACTGCGAACGACCCCACATCCTCGTCGCCCACAACCACCACGGCGCACCGATCTGCGGGCCCTGCGCGGGAATCGATCTGGATCCGCGCTGCGATTCCTGCGCGCGCCCGGGACGCCACTATTCGCCAGGACGATGCGCACACTGCACGCTGGAGCTGCGGTTGCGTGATCTGCTGGCTGGACCCGGCGGGCAGATCTCCCCACAGCTGGAGCCCGTGCGCCAGGCGCTGGCGGCGTCGGCGAATCCGCGTGTGTCGATACGCTGGGTGGACCGCAGTCCGAACGCGAGATTGCTTGCGCAGCTTGCCATCAGCGGGGAGCCGCTCACTCACGCTTTGCTCGACGGACTCCCGCCTGGGCGGCACGAGTTCTACGTCCGTCAACTGCTGGTGACCACTGGTGTCTTGCCCGAACGGCACGACGATCTCGAACGGTTACCCGCATGGCTGGATTCGCTCCTGGCCACCGCACCGGTTGAGCACGCGCGATTGATGCGGCCGTTCACGCACTGGTTTCTGCTGCGCCGAGCACGTCGACGGGCATCCGCCCGTCGTCAACCCGCTCTCGCTGGTTCCTATCTGCGCACCCGCGTCACCATCGTGCTCGCTCTGCTGCGCTGGCTCGACGAACGCAACCTGGCCCTGCACCAGCTCGACCAGCCGATGCTGGACAGCTGGCTGACCGCAGGAAACGCCAGCAGCTACACCATCCGCTACTTCCTCGACTGGGCACACCGCCGCGACCTGGCACCAAAACTGACGGTGCCGGTCCAGCCCCGGCAGGATCCGGAACAGGTCCTCGACGAGCAACACCGATGGGAACTGTTGCGCCGCTGCCTCACCGATGACGGCATGGATCTCGACCTGCGCGCCCTCGCGGCACTGGTGCTGTTGTTCGGCCTGCCTGTCTCGCGCATCCGCCACCTCACCGTCGACCAGTTCGAGCACAATGCCGACCGCAGCTTTCTGCATGCCGGACGGCATCCCTTGCTGCTCCCGCCGAAGCTTGCGGTGCTGTTGCAACAGCTAGCCGAAACCCCGTGCATTCCATCGCGATTCGCGTCGAATCCGCGCTCGGCGAGGTGGTTGTTTCCCGGCCAGACCCCGGGCCGGCCGCGCAGTCAATCCAGCATTCAGCTCAAACTGCGCGACCTGGGCGTTGCTGCCCGTCCCGCCCGCAATGCCGCACTGATGGCCCTGGCCGGTGACCTGCCGGTCCCGGTCCTCGTGGACGTGCTCGGTCTGTCGATCACGACCGCCGAGAAGTGGACGGACCTGGCCAAACGAGACTGGGCCGCCTACGTCGCCGACCGCGCCACCGCCGATGGATCCATCAGGGAGAGCGGGGAATTGGGCACCTCGGAATAGGTTCCCTGCGCCGGTAAACGACCAGGCCGCCGGGCTGGCGGCCAAGGTGGTGTCCGGGACGCCACGCGACTCGTTGAACTTCATCGATGTCGTGCAGCTCCAGCGGGGCGGAAAAGTCCCCGAGGCGATTATCACCGATACCGGCTCCTATTCCGACATCGTGTTCGGTCTGGTGCATTTGATCGGCAAGAGGTATCGGCCGCAGTTGGCGAACCTGCCCGATCAGCGGTTGTGGCGGTTCGACCCGGGCGCCGACTACGGGCCTCTCAACCAGGCCGCGCGGGGGCGCATCGACACCGGCAAGATCGCCGCGCACTGGGAGGACATGTGCCGGGTCGCGGTGTCGATCAATGAGTGTGAGGTTTCCGCTCACGACGTCACGCGCATGATCTCCCGAGATGGGAACCCCACCCCGTTGGGCCAGGGGATCGCGCACTATGGGCGGATCTTCAAAACCCTGCACATCCTGCGCTTGGCCGACGACGAACCGTATCGGGGCGAAGGCAAGGCCCAAGCCAACCTCGTGGAGGGCCGCCACGATCTGGCGCGGCGGATCTATCACGGGAAGAAGGGGGAGATGACCCGAACCTATTACGAGGGCATGGAAGATCAGCTCTCCGCGCTCGGGTTGGTGCTCAACTGCACGGTTCTGTGGAATACGTTCTACACCAACCGCGCCCTGGAACAGCTACGCGCCCAAGGCTATCCGGTGCTCGACGCCGACGCGGAACGGTTGTCGGCGTTCATCCGCGCCCACATCGGCATCGATGGCCACTACGCCTTCCACCTGCCCGATCTCGGCGGCGCCCACCGCAAGCTGCGTGATCCCGATGCTCGAGACAACGATTAACCGGGTGTGCTGTCGGTGACCGGGGCGTGAACGGGTGCAGCGCAACGGCAAACTTAGACGTCGGGGCCGGTGCGGCCGCCGTAGGTGGCGATCTTGTACTCCGTCGCGGCGAGCGACAGGGTCAGTTCGCGGATACGGCGGCGGATCATGTCGCGGTGCTCGATCAGCATGTCGAGCCGCTCCGGCACGGTGTCCTCGCCGGCGTCGACGAGCTCGATGTAGTGCTGAAGATCGCGCATCGGCATGCCGGACAGCCGCATTCGGGTCAGGAACACCAACCTCCGTACCGCTTCGGCGTCGTAGGCGCGGTAACCGCTGCTGTCGCGGCCGACCTCGATCAGCCCCGCGCGCTCGTAGTAGCGCAGGGTGTGGGGCGAGACGTCGAGCATGTCCGCGACGTCGGCGATGGTCATCGGCGCCTCGATGTCCGCGGCATTCGAGAGACGGTGAATCACCTCGATCGAGGCCAAGTCGTCGTCCTCGTCGCCGAGCATTGCCAGCGCCCGTTCCATCAATTCGTCCGTCGCCACGTCATCCAGCCTAAACGGGGCGAACCGAGGAGACGGCGTCGTCGAAATCGGCGCTGCGGGCGGTCTCGGCCCACTGCTCAACCTCGTGCAGGCCACGACGATAGACGCCGGACAGCCGTTCGACCGCCTCCTGCCCGAGCGGCAGGCGCAGCGGGACGTCCTCGCTGTGCGCGAGGCGCACGATGATGTCGGCCGCTCGCACCGGATCGCCTTCCTGGACGCCGTCGGCGCCCGCCATGTCGGCCCGCAGCGCGGCAAGCGTGTCACGGTAGCTTTCCGACACCGTGCTGAACTCGAGCTCCGCGTTGAACGCGGTACGGAACCGGCTCGGCTCGACGATCATCACGCGCACCCCGAACGGCGCGACCTCGGCCGCAAGGGATTCGGACCAGCCTTCGAGCGCGAACTTCGAGGAGCAATAGGCCGACACACCGGGAAACGCCACCCGTCCGCCCTGGCTGCTCATCTGCACGATCGTGCCACTACCCTGGCCGCGCAGCACGGGCAGCGCGGCCCGCACGAGCGCCGCCGGGCCGAACAGGTGCAGGTCCATCAGGTCCCGCAACTGCGCGTCACCGACCTCCTCGACCGCGCCGATCACCGCGCGGCCGGCATTGTTCACGAGCACGTCGAGACGACCGAACCGGTCGAGGGCGGTGCTCACCAGACCGGCGGCCGCGTCCGCATCGCGAGCGTCGAAGCGAGCCACCAGACAGTTCTCGGAGTACTTGGTCACCAGGTCGGCCACGCTGTCCGGGTTGCGCACCGCCGCAACGACATTGTCACCCGCCGCGAGCGCCGCCTCCGCCAGCGCGCGCCCGAGACCCTTCGAAGCACCGGTGATGATCCAGGTCTGGGTTGCATGTGTAGTCATGCTGGCGACGGTATGCCTTCGAGTGCGCTCAAAGGCAAGACCGTGCGAGGGGTGTGGTTCCCACCCCCAGACCGCTGGCCATCAGAATCCGAGGTCGGCGGGGTCCGCTTGTTCTGGATCCCGGCGGATCCTTCGACGATCCAATTCTGGGTCATCGCAGCCTGGTCCGCGTCACCGGCGCCGGCGGGCGGCGGGGTCGGTCTGCGCCTGCCAGCGGATCAGGGCTTCCGCCGACGGGCGCGCGTATTTGCCCAGGGAGCGCACCGAGGTGTGCCCGCTCATGCGCATCAGCATCGGCGTGGACGCCCCATCCTCCGCGGCATGGGTCAATCGGCTGTGCCGCAGCTGGTGCAGCGTGAACGGGCCGCGCGGGAAATCGGTGGTGTGCGCCTCGAACAGCTCGGCCGCGCGCCGGTAGGACAGCCGTGCCCGCCCGGAGTCCCGGTCGATATCGACACGGGCTACCCCGGGTTTGGCCTTGCGGTCGGTCAGGAACACCGGGCCGCGGCGGCGGCCGGCCAACAGGCGTGGCAGCAGCCGCGCGGTACCGGTCTGCCACGCCACGATGTCGGTCGCACCACCCTTGCGGGTGACGGTCCCGCACCGGTTGGGCATGTCCAGATCGGGGATATCGAGCAGCAGCAGCTCCTCGGCCCGCGCGGCGGTCTCGTACAGCATGTGCCAGAACACCCGCTCGCGCAGCACCACATCGGTGGTCAGCAGCGCGGTCACCACCTCACGCGGCAGCGCCCGGGAATGATCCGGAGGAATCGAGCGGGTCACCAACCGCGACAACGGATCACCGACCAGCCACCGCTGCTTGCGCCAGTACTCGCACGCCCCGCGCAGCGCGGCCAGGCGCACGTTGAACGTCTGCGCCGACCGCCCACCCCACACGAAGGTGAACCAGCCGCCCACCCGCTCGGCCTCCAGCAGGCCCACGTCCGAATCGGCGCCGAAATCGGCTACGAGGCGGTTCAGGGCGGTGGCGTAGCCGCGGCGGGTGTTGGCGACCGGGATCGTGGCCAGGTACGCGGTGACCGCGTCACCCAGGCGCACCCCCCGGCCGCAGTACCCGGACCCGGGCCGGGTCAGCCATCGCCACCGATGGATGTGATGCCCGAAATCCGGATCCGGACACCAGCGAGCTCACCCGCGTACTCGGTGATCCGGGGAAATCCTTCGATCCGGGGATCGCGGTGCGGCCGGGGTTCGAGCGAGAGCGCCTGGGCCCACACGCGAAGATCCTGCGCCACCGTCTCCGGGGCCCCCATCCCGAGACCCCGCAACACCGCCGCGTCGTCCGGTACTTCCGGATGCCAGGACCAGCCGTGGCAGGTCCACCCCGGTCTTGTCCCGTGCGTACCGGTGCACGACATCGGCCACCGCGATCCTCACATCGGTCTCCAAGCCCATCGCCGTGTCCGTTCCCCTCGCGGTTCGGCGCTCACGCGGCCCCTGGTTGGCTCTATCGCAGATAAATTGCGGAGTCGCGGCGGCCGGGGTCGGGCATTGCGTCGTGTCGGGTGCCGACCCGAACCCAGTTTACCGCAGATAATGGTCTATTGTCTGCGGTAACTCCTTAGCGCCGGATCGGGCGGTTTTGCTCCTCGAGCCCCGATCTGATCAACTCGTGTCTACGAGTTGATACGGGCTCTCAGCTTCGCGGCGGGGCCCCGACCACATTCTCGGACTGTCGCGCTGCAGCCGACGCCAGCCCGCACACCAACCGGGCGCTACGCGCACTGGGTGACCCGGGCACCGTCGACGAGAGCCGACGACACCCGGTCGCCACCTGGACCGTTGCCGGCCAGTCGGCGCTGAACGCTGAGGAACCTAGCTCGGCGGGGCGTCCTTCACGAACACGATCCCGTCGGTGCTGGCCACGTGGGCCGGGTCCAGCGGGGCGTAGCCGAACCAGGGGGACACGCGGGGAACTGGCGTCACGTCGCCGAGGATAGCGGCCAGTTGGTGGGCGTCGACGACGTATCGGTCCTCCGGCAGCGCATACAGCAGCCCCTCGACGGTGTCCGGAGGTGGGGCGTCCACCCCCTGGTGGCGGATCGTGCCGAGGGCCGTCGCCAGGAAGGCGTACCCCTCACCCAGGCGGGCGCTGACGATCGCCCCGGCGCTCCACCATTCCACCGGCAGGCCGCCCATCCGCATCGTGCTCTTGTCCCGCTGGAGGTGGCCGTTGTGGGCGTTCACCAGCGCCGGGCCCCGCTCCGCGATGGCGAGCAGGTTGGCGGCCATCATCGAATCCCGCACGCCGAGCAGCCGCGCCATGCGGGTCGGTGACGTGTCGGCCATCCAGAAGTGGTATCGCAGCAGCCCGGTGGCGGTACGCCCATACAGGAGCGCCCGGTACCAGTCCTCCCCCGAAGACGCCGCGATCAGGTGTGGCGTTTGCGCGTCGAGCAGGGCCACAAGATCATCGGCGAGCAGCCGCAGCTGGTTGGTCTCGGGCGTCTGCCCCACGGACTGGGACGGGTCCATCATCGCGGCGGGATTGGTCCACCGGTCGTCAGCGCCGAGCAGGCGGTCGAGCGTTTCCGCAGTACAGGGAAGCAGGTCGGCGTCAGCCCAAGCGGTGAGGTAGGCGTGCAGTGCGGTAAGGGCTTGACGAGGGCTCGCGGCGCCGGTGATCTCCAGCGGGCCGTCGAAACCGGCGAAGCGCAGTTGCTGTGACGCGGCCCGGCCGTCGTTGTACGCGCGCATCCAACGCACCAGCTCGCGGTTGGCCGCGAAGGCGCCCCACTCGTGGCTGAAGCCACGCTCCATGACGTCGTCGAGAGTGCCCACGCCCGAGGTCACATAGTCGTCCACGACCAGGCCCATCATGCAGTCGCTCTCGATCGCGATCGTCCGGTAGCCCTCCCGCTCGACGAGTTGCCGGAAGAGATCGTTTCGCAGCTCGAGCGGAACGTCCTCGCCGTGGGTGGGTTCGCCCAGGGCGAGCAGCCGCGGCCCGGCCGGGAGCAACCCCATGACGGTCGCAGCGTCGACGTCATGTGCGGCGTCTTTGATAGAAGCAGTCATACCCTCAACGGTATCGTTGAACCGTCATTTTAAACTTATCCTCGATATTGGCAGGACATTGACGCGAAACCTTCAAGGCGATGGTCGGCTCAGGCCGATTGACCTGGCGCGTGGGCACGGCTTGTCCACGCAGGCGATCAGGAACTACGAAGCGTCCGGGATCCTTCCGGACGCCGAACGCACCCTGCATGGCTACCGCGCCTACACGCCGCTGCACGCACAGGCCCTTCGGGCGTTCCTCGCTCTCGTGCCAGGACACGGTCACCAGACGGCCACGTTGATCATGCAGGCGGTCAACCGGGGCACGACCGAGGACGCGCTTCGGCTCATCGACGAGAGCCACGCCCAGCTTCTCGGCGACCGCCGCACCCTCCAGGACGTCGAAGCCGCGCTTCACGACCTCAACCCCGTACCGCAAGAACGCGGCGACACGTTCGTCGGCCCCCTGGCGAGAAGGCTCGGCATCCGCCCAGCCACCCTGCGCAAATGGGAACGGGCCGGCTTGGTCCAACCACACCGCGACCCGCAGACGGGCTACCGGGTCTACCGCGCGGCCGACGTGCGCGACGCCCTACTGGCCCACCAACTCAGACGAGGCGGCTACCTGCTGGAGCAGATCGCCCCACTGATCGTCCAGGTCCGCTGCGCCGGAGGAGTCGCACCGCTCGAGTCGATGCTGCGCGACTGGCGTGCCCGCCTCTCGGCCCGCAGCCGCGCCATGCTCACTGCGGCCGCCGCATTGGACGCCTACCTCGGCTGCCGACCCGCCCCGTCCGCAGACACGTCGAGCGACTACGCCACAGCCTCGTCAAGGACGGACCCGATTCGGCCGCCCAGCAACTCCCGCTGATCGTCGCTCAACAGACACCCTCCCGATAGCCTTCCCCTATGCGGCAACACTCCGTTGTCGTCGCATGGCGGCGTTGGGGACGCCGGCGCACACCCAGTGAGGACTTCTAGGATGACACCCCTCGCGTACATCGTCGCCGACCGACTGCTGTTCGCCGCCGTCGCCGCCCTGGCTGCCGAGATGGAACGCGACCTCAACCGCGAGCGCACCCTTGACGGACTACATGCCGCTGCCGCCGTCGGGCGCCGCGACGGCCTCGACGATCACCGACGATCAGCTCGACATCGCCCGCGCCCGCCAGGCCCGCGGCGAGTCCGTCACCGCCATCGCCGCCCACCTCGGCGTCGGCCGCTCCACCTGTACCGCGCATTTCAACCCGACGAAGCGGCCGCAGCGGTCACCGAACGGGCGAACTCGTGAATGGTAGGAATGGGACTGTGATACTCCCGAAAGAGCGTGATCCTCGGCTGATCACCATCCGTCGCGGGGGCACTCTGACCGATGAACACCACCGACTGTTGGCTGACTGGGCCTTCTTGTGCGCCGAGCACGTGCTGCATCTGTTCGAGGATCATCGACCAGGTGACAGCCGGCCCCGCGACGCTATCGATGTCGGACGAGCCTGGATCCGCGGTGAAGTGCGTATGGGTGACGCACACCGAGCGGCTTTCCAGGCGAATGCCGGAGCGCGCGGGATGCCCGATCCAGCGAAGTTCGCTGCACTGTCGGCGGGCCAGGCGGTTGCGGTGGCTCACGTCACGTCGCCGCCCATGACCTGGGCGCTGCGGCGTACGCCATCAGGGCGGCCAGTGCATGCGTCCCAGCCGACGACGCTGCGCAAGCTCGGGCCAAGGAACGGGAGTGGCAGCGGGTGCATCTCCCTGCCGCCATCCGTGAACTCGTTCTCGACGATCAACAACGCCGGAGCGCCATCTGCTGGCACGTCTTCGACGATTGATCTGAGGCCCGCCACTCATCTGCTTCTGCTGCGCCGGGCACCACTCGGGTGATTTGTTCGATCGGGTCGTGGACGCTGGTCGGTGCGGACTTCGGGGGTGAGCGGGGCGTTGCGGTGGATCATGCGGGACGGACGTCTTCGGCGTGCGAGACGGCCGCGGGATCGGGCAGGTGTGTCCGTCTGGGTAGTAAGAGCGGGGTGGCAAGAAGCAGGACGCCGGAGAGGGTGATCGCGGTGAGCGGGCCGGTGAGCGTCGCGAGGACGCCCCAGAGCACCATGAGGGTGGCCTGTGCGAGTTTGCTGCTGATACTCCATGCGCTGAGGACTTGTGCGGCGTGATCGGCGGGAGTGCGCTGCAGACGTTCTGTTGCGTAGATGGGGTTGAAGACGCCCATGCAGGTGATCAGCAGGCCCTCGACGACGATGACCGTGAGGAGCCCGAGGACCCCGGGTTGGGTAAAGGCGAGGCCGAGCGGGAAGAGTGATCGCAGCCAGCCGGAGACCGTCATGACCCGGTACCGCCCGTAGCGGGCGACGAGGTGTGCGGAGAGGCGGGCACCCACGAAGCCGCCGATGGCGGGGACGCCGAAAGCGAGACCGTATTGCCAGGCCGGCAAGTGATACCGGCCCAGCAGCAGGACCGACAGGAGCGGGACGGTGGCCATGATCAGACCGCCGACGGTCACGGAGTTGAAGAACAGACGCTGCAGCACCCGATCGCGAAGGATGAAGCGCCAGCCGTTGAGAAGGTCGGCGCCGCGCAGCGTGCTGGCCGGGGATCGGAGCGCCGCGACGTCGCCGCCGCGGATGCGCAGGACCCCGAGCGCGGACAGCAGGTAGCTGATCGCGTCCGCGGCGACGGTGATGACCGGGCCGAGCACTCCGATGAGAGCGCCGCCGAGCGGCGGTCCTGCCGCGGTCGCCACCCAGCTCGTGCCCTCGAACCTGCCGTTCGCGAGGAGCAGGTGATCGCTGCGAACGAGGTATTTCAGGTACGCGCCGGAGGCGGCGGTGAAGGCGATGTTCGCGGTTCCGGAGATGACGGACACGACAAGCAGTTGGCCGTAGGACAGTAAGCCCAGGAGATACGCGATCGGAACGCTTGCCATCGCCAGGAAGCGGATCAGGTCCATCGCGACCATCACCGGTCGCTTGGCCCGGTGCTCGACCCAGGGCCCGAACGGGACCGCGACGATCGCCGCGACAGCGAGTCCGGCGGCTTCGAGAAGCGAGACGGCGAATGCCGGCGAGTGCAGGACCCGAACCGCGATGAGCGGGAACGCTCCGAAGGCGATCCATGTGCCGTAGGTGCTCACGGCGTAGGCCGACCACAGCCAACCGAAGCCGGACCCCGATTTCACCTGCACTCGACTCCTTCGCGACAACCGATTGTTTGGGTGCATGAATCACATCAGCTGTATCAGAGCAAGATCAAACAACCAGTTGTCTGCGAGCCACAACGATCAGTTGGGTATGCCTAGGATGGAGCAATGTTGCGTCCTGAAAGTTGGACCGAGCTAGCGGGTGTGAGTCCCGTCCCGGTAGGCGTCGGAGCGCCGGGTAGCAGGCCCCGGTTCGTCGTTGAGAAGCGGCGGGCTGAGCGGGGTGTCGAGAGCCTCTTCGGAGGGAGCAAGCGCGC
>NZ_JBFRFQ010000084.1:0-14436 GCF_052114905.1 Nocardia sp. 2TAF39 | reverse complement strand
CACCATGAACAATGACGAATTATGCTGCCGCGCGAACCTCTCCAGCGCCCGGATCAACTCCGCATCCAGCGTGTAATCGGCCGTGGCACCCCGGTTCGACGCCACCACCGGCCGCGGCCTGTCGATCGGCAAAGAAAGCTCCTCGGGAAGGTCCGCGAGCGTGGCCTGCCAGAACTCCAGGTTCTCGCGGCGGCGCCGGATCCGGGCGCCGTCGTGGACGCTGTCGGGGTGGACCTGCCCGAGTTCGGTGCCCGGTGCGGCGGCGGCAAACGCGTCGAGGAACTCCGCAAATCTGGTGTGGTGCGCAGACAGTTCGGGGCCGGTGTAGCGATTGGGATTCGCCAAGAAGTGGAGGATCGTCCGTGGCGGGTCTCCGGTCTGATACAGATCGACCAGCAAATCCTCGACCGGCCCGGAGCTGAGGACATGGAATTCCCCGGTCATCGACCCGAGCCGGATCTCCTGGGGGAAGAACATGGCATTCACCATCGGGCCTGCGAAACGCCTCTGACCGTTGCATCCGGCGGCGGCGCGAATGTCGGTGAGGTCGCACCGCTGGTGCCGCAACGCGCCCACCAGATCGGCTTGCACCCCCCGCGTCAGCGTCGCGACCGTGTCCCTGGTACCGAGCACGATCGGGAGCGGCGCGAGGTTGACGAATACTCCTCCGGACCGTCGCAGTACAGCCGTGGTGCGACCAGACATCGGAATATTGACAAGGACCTCGTCCCGGCCCGTCATCCGCGCCAGATAGCATCCGAATGCGGCGATCACCACCGCGGCCGGGCTCGCGTCCAACGCTTTCGCGGAATCTGCGATTCGCCCTACCGTCACCGTCGACAGTTCGGCGATCGCGACCACACTGTCCGCACGCGGGGGAACGTACCCGGCGACCAGGCTGGATTCATCCGGGGTGTCGGCGAGTCTGTTCACCCAATATGCCTGGTCGTCGATGAACCGCTTCGACTCCCGGTAGCTGCGGTCGACCTCGTACAGAGTGCGCAGGTCCGCTGCCCGGCTCGGCTCTGCGGTCCGGCCCTGCACCGCAGCCGTGTACAGCGCGGCTATCCGATTCACCATCGTCATCGCGGCGTAGCCATCCAACGCGACGTGATGGACCCTGCTGTACCACAGGAAATGCCGATCTCCGACCCACAGAAGCGCCGATGCGATCAACCGGTCCCTGGTCATATCCAACGGTGTGGTGTACTCACGGCGCATCCACTGCAAGGCCGCCGCCATGGGATCCGGTTCCCCACGCATATCGATCACCGGCCCCGTCGAATCCAGTGACGGGTCGAACAGCTGATGTGGTTCACCGTCGACCTGTACCAGCCGCAGATACCCGGACTGGAACTCTTGACCTGCTTGAATCGTGGTCGCACGCAGCAGATCGAAATCCACATCCCCGCGCAGCTCGATGAACTGCGCCTCACATATCGGTACGTCCGGACTCAACTGCTGCGCCAGCCACAGCCCCCGCTGCCCGGCAGACAGCGGCACTGGCTGCGCTGCTGACACGTCCGGTGCGGCGTCCAACCCCCGATCGGGATCGAGCTGCGGTCGCGGAACGGTCATCACTTGCCTTTGCCTCAGACCCGACCGCAATCCAGTGTAAGCCGACTGGTTCGTTTGTGTACACCCCACGCCCGCGATCCACGCCGGGGAATGTCAGAATTCACGAATGCGATCGTCGGCATCTCGACGGGGATTGTCGGGGCATTCAGGAAACCGACTGTTCGACACCGTTTTGGCTACGGAATTATCCGACGCCGGCTCGACATCTCATGCCTTATTTCTACTCCGATGTGGATTGCGCGCTTCTGTCCGCGATCAGTTGTCGACCGTCGGGATTTCTGACGCGGTCATCAATAGTGAGGAAGGTGTAAATAGCGAGCACGGTACCTGCCCTTCCTGCGCGGGACGGCGTAATACGATGACCCGCAGTTGGGTCGCGAGGTGCGCCTGAGTCGCTTAAAATGCCTGGTGAGAGTTGCTCGGTCGAGGTCGGGGGTCGCGCATCGGCTATTCAAAAGGTTTATTTTGGGTTCAAGTCCTGGTGACCTGATCGTTCTATTCGGACATAAGCGCAGGCTAAGTGTACCTTACTTGATCTTGTGTCTTATTTGTCCGTATCGGGCTATCGCTCGGTCACTCTTCAGGTGTAGTCTGCGAATATCGGCGTCGGCTCCTTCGGGTGGCGGCATCGTTTTCCGCTGCTATCGGTGCCCGTTACGCGCCGCAGATTTTTCATGCCATTCCTCGGCCGTCTGATTGCTCTGGACGGGCTATTCGATGTCTCGAATGTTTCGCGTTCCCGTGGTAAAAGGAGTGGTTGAAGTTGATCGACCGGGCGACGAACGGTGCCGCCGAGATGACATACCGCCTGCCCCATGAATCATCGACGGCCTCCCGGTACCGAAGGAAATTGTGGTTACCCCGACAAAGACGACTGTCGAACGAAGTGCCGCAAATATCGCCCGCACCGACCGGCGGCATCGCACAGGCCCCGTCGACAGCATCAAACGCTCACCGAGGTCGTCGACGACTCGCCTGCACGCCCGGTCATGCGCGCGTCAAGATGGTCGTCGCCCACCCCGGGCCGCACTCGTGCTGGCACTGGTCGTCGGATGGTTCGCGCTCCGCGCGGGACCCCACCGGCGCAGACCAGTCGGATTTGCCGTGCCCACCCGGGTACCGCGTTGGACGTCACCACGACGGCCCCGAACCGCGCCGAAGTGCTTACCAGGAACATGCGCCCGAGGGCCGGTTCGGTGACCCGGGATCGCGAATGCGTTTATCCGAGTACCTGTTCGACGGTGATCCGCTCGGCGTGCTGAGGTAGTGATCCGCTGGGCGATCACCACCCCTCCCGCCCCAGCCGCGGCGATCACGGCGGCGGCCAAGGCGAGCCGGGCCGACCGCGGCACCCGCCGGAGCGTCGACCGGACACTACCCCGGTCGGATCGCACACGGCCGGGCAACTCGTTGAGGGACCAGAGGACCTTCGCCTCCAGCGTCGGCGGCGGATTCACTGCATCGACCACGGTCAGTGCCGCCAGCGTCTCCCTGACCTCGCGCACGATGTTCGCGAATGCCGCGACGGTGCGGGGATCCGCCTCAGCCAGACGGTTTTCGATACTGCGGCGTTCGATCTCGGCTACCGCGTCCATCGCGTAGGGGTAGGCCAGGTCGAGCAGGTCCGCACGGAACTGCTCGGTCTCCATCATTTCCGGTCACTTCCTGTCAGACAGGTCCGGAGCCGTTCGAGGCCGTCTCGGATACGGCTTTTGCCAGTGGGTACCGGCACGGCGAGATGGTCGGCGAGATAGCCTGCTGCTGGACCTCGGTGAGTGGTTCCGAAGCAGTCCACCGGGCCTGTTCGTCGAAACGGTGGGTGACCGCTTCGGCGACGATCCCGCGGTCCCGGTCGAGGTGGGTGCCGCCGTAGACGGTGCCGCGGATTCCTCCGTGTACACCCGGTCGGCCGGGCGTCGGTGGGTCAGCATCATCAGTCGGCCGATCGGGCTCGACAGCAGGCGGTCGTAGTTGCCCGCCAGCGCCCACGCTTGCAGGGTACACCGGACCGGCGGCGACCTCGACCCACCGCGCAACCACCCGTCGTCAACGGGCCGAGCTGGACGGGCCCTCCGGTTCTCGCACGGTCGACACGGGGCTCGGCGACGTGAATACTGCCCGATGTCGTGGCGGGGCAATGGGTTCGGTCAGTTCTCGAACGCATCGACAAACGGCCGTGACCTCGGCCGTGAGCGTGCCGACCGGCTGCACGACGCTCGCCCGAATGCACACGGAATCTCCACAATCGACGACGGATCTCTCCACAGCTGGCAGAGTTGGAACCGCTCCCGCGCGAAAGCGCGCTAGCCAGCGGGCGATCAACCATGCAATACACTTGTATTATTGCTGATCGTGGGTTATAACTGGCCTGAGTGGGCATTGTTGTCGCTGGTGGGGATCGACCCTCGCGAGGTGGCGCAGGTGCTCATGGGTGCCCGCCGATGGCCTCGGCAGGCGCGTGGCCGAAACGAGCTGGCGGTCCTGACGATGTGGGGCCGCACCGACGCCGGTCGGCCACTCATCGTCGCTGTCCGCCGCACCGAAGGCTGGCAGTGGGACATCCTGGGGGCGGTCGAGATGACCGACGCCCAGGTGGCCGAACTCGAGCGCTGGGAGCACGCCGATGACTGACTACCCGACGAACACGAACGACGTCCAGGACTTCCTGTCCGGCCTCGAATTCACCGACGCGCCCGTGGCACCGGCCGACGTGCCGCCGCCGCTGCGCGTCGAGGACACGGTCACCGTCACGACATCCCTGCGCATTCCGCTCGACCTGCACCAGCGGGTCAAGAAGGCCGCCGAACAGCGCAACGTGACGATGTCCGCGCTCATCCGCGACTGGATCGAACTGGAACTGGCCGCCCTGGAGCACGACCAGCCCATCTCCCGCGCCGACGCTTTGCGCGCCCTCGCCGCCCTACACCCGCTGCCACAGTCGGCTTAGGGGACTCGTGGGTCACCTGCGGAGCAGAGTCCGATCGAGCTGCGCGGTGAACTCCCTCTTCTGGGCCATCCTCGGCACGCCGCCGTGCCTGTTCCGTGACCGCACCTCGGGCTAGGCTGCGGGCATGGCGGAGGTTGGTGGACAAGGATTGTCGGCGGTGTCGCGAACAGCGGTGCTGGATGTCGTCTTGGCGAGAACGAAGCCCACCGCCCGGGTGGAGGTGCGCCGCATCGAGATGCCCGCGGGAACCGCCGCGGGACTGCATGTGCACAACTGTCCGGTGTTCGGCAGCATTGTCGCGGGATCCGTGGCATATCGGATCGAGGGGGAGTCCGAACGAGTGCTCGGTCCAGGGGATGTGTTCTACGAGCCAGAAGGCCAACGTATCGCCAGGTTCGACGCCCTCGACGAGGATGTGGTGTTCCTCGGCTATTTCCTGCTCGATACCGGGCAGGAACCCGGTATCGAGTTTCCGCACGACTAGTTTGCCAACCGGGTCCGCAGAGCCATGGCGTCGCGCGGCGCCATCACCTTCGCGTCGTTGTCGAAATAGGCGTACACATCGCCGGATTCGGCCCACCGGCGGATCTTCGCCGCCCACATGTCCAGGCCGTCGTCGGTGTACCCGCTGACGTAGAGCTCGTCGTGCCCGTGCAACCGGATGTACACGAAGTCCGCGGTGACCTCCTCGAGCAGTGGGTACTTGCCCGCCGCGTCGGCGACTACCAATGCGACACCGTGGCGCGTGAGCAATTCGGTGAACCTCGGCGTCACGAAACTGTCGTGCCGGATCTCCATCGCATATCGCATCGGGCGGTCGGCGTCGATCGTCGTATGTGCGGGATCGACCCGGTGGTCGTGCCGCCGCGCGACCTCGACGGCTTGCGCGGTGGTGCGGGGGAGGTGGGCGAGGAACGCGTCGAGCACCTGCGCGTCGAAGGGGAAGTTCGGTGGCAGCTGCCAGAGGATCGGGCCCAGCTTCGGCCCGAGTGCGAGCGGCCCGGACGCAAGAAAGTTCGCCAGCAGCATGTCGCCGTCGCGCAGTCGCTTCATGTGGGTGATGAATCTGCTGCCCTTCACCGCGAATACGAAGTCGTCCGGAGTCTGCTCGGCCCACATCTGATAGCTCGATGGACGTTGCAGGGAATAGAAGGACCCGTTGATCTCGACGCTGTCGAGTTGCTCGGACAGGTAGGCCAGTTCGCGCTTCTGCGCCAGCCCCGCGGGGTAGAACACCCCGCGCCAGGGCGGATACACCCATCCCGACGTGCCGACGCGGATCTGGCCCATCCCTCCATGGTGGCAAACGGCTACGTCGGCTTCCGTAGTGCTGCGACCCGTCCGACCAGCCATGCCACCAGCACCGCCGCGAGGAATGACAGCATTGACGCGCTCATCCACGCTTGCTCGGTGAAATGCAAGGCATCCTGAACCCGTACCCAGAAATCGGTCCACACGCCCGCGTCACCGGGGTTGACCAGCTGGTAAACCGAAAGACCCAGCAGCCAGGCGAAGACCATTCCCCAGCGCGAGGGCGCGTCCTGGCCGGTGTTCCACTCGCCTTTCGCACGCAGGAAGAAGTCGGCCACCAGCACGCCGAGCAGTGGCACGAACACCGACCCGATCAGCCCGAGGAAGCCGAAGTAGTTCGCCATATTCAACCGCAGCGCGAGCAGTGTGATCAGGGTGCCGAGACCGATCGAGAGGATGCGGCGGTCGATTCGCGGCGACAGGTTCTGGATCGAGACGGCGGTGGAGTAGACGTTGGCGAACGACTGATCGGCCTCGCGCACCACGAAGACGAAGAAGAACAGCCCGCCGAGGCTCACCTGGAGGAACGGGGCGTAGGAGCCGCTGTCGCCGCCCGCGAGCGACAGCGCGAACAGCCCGAGGACGTAGGCGACGATCTGGGTGACCGCGTACGCCCCGCTGGCTGCCCCGAACGCCGAGCGGCTGCCGCGGGCGTGGCGGGTGTAGTCCGCGGCGACCGGCACCCAGGAGATCGAGACGGCCAGGGCGGCGTCGGTCGCGATCCAGAAGAGATTCCAGTCCACCCCGAACGGGCCGCCCCCGCGCGGACCGGGATTGCTCCGCACGTCCGGCAGGCCGACCCGGAAGAACTGGACGTAGAACCAGATCAGTGCGACGACGACGCCGACCGTCACGAACCGGCGCAGCAGCCGTACCGACCCGAGCGGCCAGATCGTCAGGACGGTCGTGAGCATGCCCGCGACCACCACATAGAGCCAGTGCGGGCCGCCGTGGAACAGTTCCTCGGCCGCGTCGCCGATCACGATCAACTCGAAGGTCCCCCAGCCGATCAGTTGCGCGATATTCAGCAGCGTCGGCAGGTAGCTGAGCTTCGCGCCGAACAGGCCACGCAGCAGCATCATCGCGGGCTTGCCGGTCCGCGCACCGGGGACGGCCGCCGCACCGAGCATCAAACCGCCCACCACGGTTCCGATGATCGTTGCGAGAATGCCCGCCGCGATCGAGATCTGCACCGTGCCCTGCGTATTCGGCGCGAGCACCGTATACGCACCGGAGAACGCGAAGAGGCTGACACCGAGGTTGGCCCAGAACGCGCTCTGGTCCCAGAACGACAGGATTTTCGGTGCGGGTTCCTCGAGCGTCAGCGGTGCTTCGCGCCCGGCTTTGTCCAGGGTCGATGACGACATGGCGGAAAGCTCCCTACGCCGGCATTACCCGGACAGGTTCATGCGGTCGGCGACGCAGGGTCCGCCCTCTCAGCCCGGCCGTGCCCGAGCTCCCGCGGTGGGGTGATTCCGGCGAATCGTACACCCGTTCCGGCGACCGGCTCGCCTTGCCCCGAACCGCTTCGACGACTGGGCCGACGACCGGGTCCGCGCCACGACCCTGGCCAACTACCAGGGTCTCTACGACGCGCGCACTGACTTCTCGGCGATCCACCCGGATCCTGCGGGCCGAAACGGCTTGTGACACTGCGTGATCCGTGACACCCGCGTTCACCCTGTTGCCAGCGGGTGCACTAACGCAGCAGGAACGAGCCCGCGAACCAAGCCAGCAGCACCAGCGCGGCCCCCAGTACCGCGCCGGGAAACAGTGCTCGTCCCTGCTTGGCTGCCATGCCCGACATCACCGCGCCGATGACGAATCCCACGATTCCGCCGCCGATCATCACCCACGCACCCGCGCTCGTGTCGACATGGCACGCCGGTTTGGAGTCGCACACACCGCCTGCCAGCAGAAACCACGGCGCGATGACCGCCGACATCATGGCTAGCGACGCGGGCAGGAACCACAGCAACGCACTGACGATCAGGTCCGCATTGCTCGGGGGTTCGACCGGGCGGGTGTCGCTGCTCTCGCGGGTCGGATAGCCGGAAGGGGTTGCGCCTTGGGACACCTGGTTCAGGTAACCGTGCATCGTGTCTCGCTATCGCTTGTCGGTGGAGTCGGCCGGGCCGATGGATGTTATATACCAGCCGCGCCTGCACCGAATTCGTTGTGTCCCCGTCGATGCGAGCGTCGGCCCGCCCCGCGCTCGCCCCATCATCATTCCAGCCCGCTTATCCACCGCCACCATCCCCGCACCGGGCATCCTCTGGGCGCCTGGTGTATTTCCGGCAGCGAACCCGCGGTATTCCCGAGCCTCCGGTCGGGCCGGACCCGAGACGGAACACTTTCGCCTGCATCGAAAGCTTGGGTTATACCGTAAACTTCGGCCGCGCGGGTGTCCTGGCTGATGCCGCCTCGGAAGTGCATCCGGCGCGGGGCCACACGCCTGCCCGCACGGAGCCCGGCCTACCTGATCGTCCAGGACGCGATCGACCAGCTGCCGAACTACGGCCCCCCGTCAGGTAGACGAATTGGCCTGGCGGCCAGGGGCTTTCCATCGAGCCCTTGCCGCGCTACCGGTTGTCTTCCCCCGACTCCGCCCCAGGATTCGTGATATCCGGGGCATTCACCCGGTCATGACGGGGAACCCGCGAACTGGGCCATCTTCGCCGGTCGCGCGAAGGTGTCGGCGAACGCGTCGGCCAGCGTCGGGTCATGCTGCGCGGCGAGCATCAGCTCCTGCATCGCGGGAGGGGGGTCGAGCACCGTCGTGGTCCACAGCGCCGCGGGCTGCGCGACGCCGGTGAGCCACGGCCCGGCGGCCCACTCCATCCAGGCCTGGTCGTAATGGCCGCCGGGATTGTGCAGGATCGCCTCGCTGTAGCGGATCGCGCACTGGACGGCGTTGTTGGCGCCCTGCGCGCCGCCCGGGTCCATCCGGCAGACCACGTCGCCGCCGCCGAGCACGGGCGTGCCGGACGGCAGGATGCCCACCGGCTTGCGCATGGCCGGTGTCACGGCGCCGACGAGGGTCGCTCCGGCATCGGTCGGTTCGGCGTTGCGATACCGGTCGGCGAGCTCGGCGGGCAGGTGGTGATTGAGCATCTCTTTGGCCTGCCGCACGCGTTCCGTCGGCGTGCTGTGCGAGTGGAACACGTCCAGCGCACCGCCGGGCCGCGACTCGAACAGGACCATCTCGCACCGGCGTTCCTGTCCGGGTCGGCCGGTCAGTCCGGGGTACGAGATCACTTCTCCGTGTTCGGGCAGGGAGATGTAGGTGCCCAGATTGTCCGGATCCGGTTGGACGCCGTCGAGATACAGCACCGCGAGGCGTCGCAGGGGTTCGGCGGGAAGGGCCCACGTCGGGTCGGCCTCGAAACACGCGGCGAGTTCGCGCGAGGCGCGGGTGACGACGGTCAGGTCGTGGTCGGCGGACCGGCGATCGAGTTCCGCCACCGACGGTTCGGCGATCCGCAAATCTCCGCCGTTGGCCAGGAACTCGGTGAGCCAGCGCGCGAATACGGTCCGCTGGTCCACGCTCTGTGCCGGTCGAGTGAGGCGCCCGGACCAGCCGACCACCACCGTGCGGTCGACGACCATGCTGAGGCGGATGCCTTCGATGTTCGGCGCAGTCGACCGCCAGAAACCGAGCCCCGCATCCGATTCGAGGTCCAGGGTGGTCGAGAACTTGACCTGCGTGCTGGTCACCGTGCCCGCGAGGACGGCGTCGGCGTCACGGTCGGTCACCAAGGTGACCGACCTGCCGCTTCGCAGGAGCCGATGGGCGAGAGGTAACCCGCATTCACCTGCTCCGAGTACCTGTATCTGTCCCACTGCGCGTCCTTTCGGTGGTGATATCGACTTGCGGGTCGATAGCGAGATCGTCGGCGAATAGGATGGGTACGCCGCATCGGTAGGGACCGTCGGCGGCGGCGCTCAGGTCCACAAACTCCGGCACGGCAACGGCGGCAGGTCGCTGCGGAGATCGTGATCGATGGTGACGACCGCCCCGATCCTGGCGGCGGCTGCGGCGAAGTGCCGGGCAATGACGCTCGCGTCCCGATAGTCCAGCTCGATCGGCGGGTGTTCGAACCGCACGTGGATCCGGCACCAATCCCTGCGCTGGTGTCGTCCGTCGGCGGTGTCCCGGCGCTCCGGTGCAGACATCCCGTCTTCCTGTGCTCAGTCCGTCCGCAGCGCCGGCTCTGCGCCGCGGTGACTTGTCAGCATCGTCGGATAGGTAGATCGTGCGCATCGGTAGCCGGGCCGCGATCGGCCGCCGAGTACCTACGACTCTCGGCTTTCCGCCGCCGAGACCCGACTACGCTTCCTTGGTGTGTCGGTAAGACGTGCGCCGGGTTCGGGGTTCCCGCCAGCGGCCACCAGTGATTTCGTCGGCCGTGAACGCGAGCTGGAGAACGTCGGGATGTTATTGCTCGGCTCCACCCGCTTGGTCACCTTGATCGGCGTGGGCGGGATCGGGAAGACCCGTCTGGCGACGGAGGTCGTGCACCGATTCCAGAAGGCGCGGCGGGTGCCGGTGCACTGGGTGCGGCTGGCGCGGCTGGAGAAGGGCGCCGACGCGTCGATCGTCGAGGAGGAACTCGCGCAGTCGCTGGTCGACGCCGACTTCTCCGGACGGTCAGCGTGGGATGCGGTAATCGATACGCTCGGACGCACCGACGCCGTGGGCCGCGCCCAGCAGGCGATCCTCGTGATGGACAACTGCGAACACGTCCTGGACGGGGCGGCCCGGGTGATCGCCGACCTGCTCGACGCGGTACCCGGACTCACCGTGCTGGCCACCAGCCGCGAGGCGATCGGCTGGGTCGACGAGCAACTCGTGCCCGTGCCCGCGCTGTCCCAGGAACAGGCGCTGACCCTGTTCCGTCGACGCGCGGATCTGACCGGGCACGCAATCGCCGACCGCGACGTCGAGGATGCCGTCGCGATCTGCAGGCATGTGGACAACCATCCGCTCTACATCCGGCTGGCCGCCGCGCGACTGCTGCGCCAACCGCTCACGATGATCCTGCGTGACCTCAGCGGGGGGGCGAGCGACCGGAGGCTGCGCTGGTCGCATGGTCCGCGCGTCGGCGCCGACGAACGGCATCAGGGCATTCGCGATGTGATCGCCTGGTCCTACGACCTGTGCCAGGACAAGGAGCGTCTGCTCTTCGAGCGGTTGGCGGTGTTCGCGGCCGGATACGACGTCGGTCACGAGGGCACGGGCGTGTCCGGTCTCGATGTGGGCGCCGAGCTCGAGGCGATCGAGGCGGTCTGCGCCGACGATGATCGTGACGGTCTCGCGCGCGCCGAGATCGAGGATCTGCTCGAGCGACTGGCGGACCAATCGCTCGTGTCGGTCCACCTGACGGCGAACACGGCGCGCTACTCGCTGCTGGAGAGTTTTCGTGTGTTCGCCCAGCAGCGACTGCACGAGCGCGGCGACGAGTGGGCTCGCTTGACGCGCAGGCACCGCGGTTACTACCGCGACAAGGTCGTCGCGGCACAGGCCGAATGGCTCGGCCCGGCCGAACAGGACATGCTCGACTGGGCCGGGGCGGCCTGGGACAACCTGCTGTGCGCCATCGACGGCAGCCTCAGCACGCCGGGGGAGGCTGCCGCCGGTCTGGAGATCGCGACCGGGCTCATCGCGCTGCGCATCCCGTTCTTCAGGGGATCGCTGCGCGAGCCCCGCCGCTTGGCCGAGCGCACCCTCGCCGCCACCCGCGGCCTCGACCCGCAGCCGGTGCAACTACAACTCGCGGCGATGTCCATGATCGGGTGGATCAGTTTGTGCCAGGGCGCGCACGAGGATGCCGAACGCATACTCGACGACTGCGTCGCGCTCTGCGTGCCGGATCCGGCTGCCCGCGCGGGCTGGCGCGAGCACCCCGAACGCGATTTGGATCTGCCCGCTCCAGTGGAATTCGCCAGAGGCACTGAGCTGCTGCTGGTGCGGTGCGATGCGCGCGCGATCGCTGTCCTGGCCCGTGCGCGTGTGAAATTCGCGGAGCGGGGCGACCGCGGCGGCGCCGCGATGGGCGGGCTGTTCGAGGCGCTCGCCGCCGCCTTCCTCGGCACGGCGGCGCAGGCGCTCGACATCACCCAGCGGCACCTCGACGACGCGCAGCGGTCCGGCGCGCGGTGGCACGAGTCGTGGGCCGAACTGGCCTGGGTGATCGCGCAGACCAAACACGGCGACCCGAAACAAGCCTTGGCCGTGGGGCGTACGACATTGTCGAGCCAACTGGCGATGCGCGATCAGTGGGGCGGCGTGTGGGGGATCCACGTCCACGCGTGGTCGCTGGCGCGTTCGATTGCCGACGCCGGCGACGAGCGTTCCGGCGAGGTGACCGAACGGGCGCTGGACATCGCACGTCTCATCGGTGGAGTCGCCACACTGCGGCAGAAATTGGGCGTGGATATCGCGAACCTGGGGCCCTTCGCCACCGAGACCGCCGCCGCTGCCGCGGTCGCCCGTGAGATCCTCGGCGCAACGGTCTTCGCGGCGGCCGAGCGCGAGGGTTCGCTGCTGCGTCCCGAACTCGATGAAGTGGCCCAATTGGCCTTGGGCACATTGTCGCTGGACCGACTGCCGATGGACCATCCCGTACGGCGACAGCGCCCATCTCGGTGGCAGGATCTGTCGAACGCCGAGCAGGAGGTGGCGACCTTGGCGGCGGCGGGCTGGACCAACACCGCGATCGCCGCGCGCCGCGGCAGCTCCTTCAAGACCGTGGACGCCCAAATGGCCGCGATCCTGCAGAAGCTGATGATCGGCTCGCGCGAGGACATTCTTGTCCTCGTGCCCGCCGACCAGCGGACCCGGGTGGCCGAGGAAGCCACCCGCCGTCCGAAACGCACCCGGCGGTCGTGAGGTAGACGAATCGTGGTTCCGGCGTCGGCGGTCCGCCGATACTTCGCGCGGTGATCACCGGCTTCGCCGGCGCGTACCGCGCGCCGGGACGTCTTGCGCGCGTTGCCCATTCACGACCGCCTCCCGAGCCGAGCCGACATCGCACTCCGGCGATGCCGGTACCCTGGGAAGAGGGGTGGTTGCATCCGACGTCGAGGATGGTGTGGCCGAATGCGTATTTCAGCTCCGATAACCGTCTCGGCCTTGGTTGTTGCTGGTGTGGTGGTGAGTGGTTCGGCGGCGGATCCGTCGTCGGTGGTGCGGCCACCGGGGGCGTTGTTGGCGTCGGCGGGTGGGGTGCGTGGGCGGGATGTGCTGGAGGAGGGGTTGTCTCGGGCGGTGCCAGGGTTGTTGCCGGTGACCGGGGAGGCGCCACGGAAGCTTCGGGCGTCGGCCCCGCGGGGGGACGGGGTGGCTCCGTATGCGGGTGTGGTTCCGTTGCGGGATATTTCGTTGCCGGGGGTGGGAAGCGCTTTGGGAATTCCGGAGATCGTGTTGGCGGCGTATCGGAATGCGGAATTGGCGTTGGAGTCCTCGATGCCGGGATGTGGGCTGTCGTGGAGTTTGCTGGCGGGCATCGGGCGGATCGAGTCCGGGCATGCGGGGGGTGGGCGTACGGACGCGGCGGGGACGACGGTGCGTCCGATCTTCGGTCCGGTGTTGGATGGCCATCTGCCGGGCAACGAGGTGATCAGGTCCGGGGAGGGTGGGTTTGTGCGGGCGATCGGTCCGATGCAGTTTCTGCCGGGTACATGGAATACGTATGCCGCTGACGGGAACGCCGATGGGGTGGCCGATCCGAACAATGTGTTCGACGCGGCGTTGGGTGCCGGGAAATATTTGTGTTCGGGTGGATCGAATTTGCGTGATCCGGTCCAGGAGTTGCGGGCGGTGCTGCGGTACAACAATTCGATGGCGTATGCGGGAAATGTGTTGAGCTGGTCGGCGGCCTACCGCACGGGAGGATCTCCCACCCAGGYGGCGGTGTCACCGGAGCTCGTCGCGCCGGGTACTTTCGGGCCGCTGCCGGAAAGGYCCCCGACCCCGGCCCCTACCCCCGATCCCGCCGAGCGGCCCGGTGTGCAGATACCGCCCCCGGCCGAGGTGATGATCACGATCCCGGGCCTGCCACCCATCCCGTGTGGCATTTTCTGCCCGGCCCCGCCCGCACCGGCGGATCCCTGCGTGGCGCGGGTGGTGCCCGCACCGATGCCCCACCCCGACGTACCCGTTCCCGTCCCACTGCTGCCCCCGATCCCGCCGAGCCGCAGCTACGGCGCGGGCACCGGCGAACCCTACGACCGCCGGGCACCCGATCCCCGGGCCCAAGATCCCCSCGACCCCCAGGCCGCCACCTGCACCCCGCCCGGCGGCCAACCCGGCGGCCAAGCCGACACACAGCCCGGCGGCCAGCTCGGCACACAGCCCGGCGGCCAGCCCGGCACACAGCCCGGCGGCCAGCCCGGCACACAACCCGGCGGCCAGCCAGACGCCGCGCCCGGTGCCGCACAGGCCGAGGGACCCCGCCAAGACGCCCCCGCCGTACCGGCCGAAACACACCCACCCGAACCCGGCCCCGGCGAACCCGCAGAATCCACCCCACCCACACCCACCCCACCACCCGGCATCGCCCTCCCCTTCGGCATCGTCATCCCCCTACCCACACCCC
>NZ_JBFRFQ010000083.1:0-13269 GCF_052114905.1 Nocardia sp. 2TAF39 | reverse complement strand
TGATGTGGGGCCAGGTTCAGGCTGGCCCCACACCAGCAATCGTAGGTGGTCACAGGAGCCGAGCTACTCAGACAACCAACCCGTCACCCACCAACACGGGCGACCGGCCCGCCATACACGCCAACCCCTTGGAATAACTCATCTAGGCGTACCTCCGCCTTCGCTCCGGCCATGCGCGGGCTGAAGACGGACTACGTCCGGCAGCACCCACTAGGGCGTACCTCCGCCTTCGCTCCGGCCATGCGCGGGCTGAAGACGGACTACGTCCGGCAGCACCCACTAGGGCGTCGATCTGCGAGACTGTCCTGGTGACCAAGTCGGCCAGTGAAAACGGTTCCTACGTCGAGCCGGGCGAGTTCAAGCGGGACACCAACTACATCACCACCAGGATCACGGCCGACGGCCGAGACGGCTACCCGATGGAGCCGGGCCGGTACCGCTTGATCGCCGCACGGGCCTGCCCGTGGGCCAATCGGACGCTGATCGTGCGCCGGCTACTCGGACTGGAGGACGTGCTCTCACTCGGCCTGTGTGGGCCCACCCACGACAAGCTCAGCTGGACCTTCGATCTGGATCCCGGCGGTGTCGACCCGGTGCTCGGCATCCACCGGCTGCGTGACGCGTACCTCGCGCGATTCCCTGACTATCCGCGCGGCATCACGGTGCCCGCGGTCGTGGACGTGTCGACCGGCCGAGTCGTCACCAATGACTACGCGCAGATCACCCTCGACCTCTCCACCGAGTGGACCGCCCACCACCGCCCCGGGGCGCCGCAGTTGTACCCCGAGGCGTTACGCGCCGAGATCGACGAGGTGAATCGCGCGGTGTTCCGCAACGTCAACAACGGCGTCTACCGCTGCGGTTTCGCCGGATCGCAGGACGCCTACGACGACGCCTACGACCGGCTCTTCGACCGGCTGGACCAGCTCTCGGAACGCCTTGCGGCGCAACGCTATCTGGTCGGCGACACGATCACCGAGGCCGACGTGCGACTGTTCACCACGCTGGCGCGGTTCGACGCGGTATACCACGGGCACTTCAAGTGCAACCGGTCGAAGCTTGCCGAGATGCCGGTGCTGTGGGCGTACGCGCGTGACCTCTACCAGACCCCCGGTTTCGGCGACACCATCGACTTCGGGCAGATCAAGACGCACTACTACGTGGTGCACCGCGACATCAACCCGACCGGGATCGTCCCGAAGGGGCCCGAGCTGTCGAACTGGCTGACCCCGCACGGCAGGGAAGCCCTCGGCGGCAGGCCGTTCGGCGATGGAACCCCGCCACCGCCTCCTCCGTTGGCCGACCGCGTGCCCGCGCTGCACAGTCCGGCGTAGTGGAACCGATCCGGCCGGGCAGTTCGTTGTCATGACGAACTGACGGCCGCCGGTGCCATACACAGTTCACCAAGCAGACGGGAAGAGGAGGATGCCGCCGATGGTCAAAGGCGCGTTCGAGAAGACGGTGGTTCAGCTGCTCGATACCGGGTCCCGCCTGCAGGCACCCGCGGTCGCCAAGTACGTCGACCGAATCCGACGCTCCCATCCCGACGAAACCCCCGCACAGATCATCGAGCGGTTGGAGAAGCAGTACCTGCTCGCGGTCACCGGCAGCGGTAGCGCGGTCGGCGCGACGGCCGCGGTGCCCGGTGTCGGCACCGTCGCGGCGATCGCGGCGGTCAGCGCCGAGACCACGTTCTTCATGGAGGCATCCGCAGTGTTCACCCTCGCGGTGGCGGCGGTGCACGGCATCTCACCGGAGGACCAGGAACAGCGCAGGGCGCTGGTACTCGCCGTCGTGCTCGGCGAGAGCGGCATGGAGATCGTGCAGAAGAGCGTCGGCACCTCGGCGAAGAACTGGGGCACCGTGTTCGCCAACCGGATTCCCGGACTGTCGAGCATGAACGATTCGCTGGTGAAGCGGTTCATCGTCCGGTTCATCACCAAGCGCGCGGCGCTCATGGCGGGCAAGGTACTGCCCGCGGGTATCGGCGCGCTGATCGGCGGCGCGGGTAACCGTGCGCTGGGCAAGGCCACGATCACCAACGCGCGCAAGGCATTCGGTCCCGCGCCTGTGGTGTGGCCCGCCGACCGGCATCTCGTCGTCGACGCCGATCCACTCACCGCGATCGACCCGGGGCAGCCGAAATCCCCGAAGACGCCGAAATGAGCGGGGCGCGTCCGGTCGCGTTCTCGGTCCAGGCGTTGACCAAGCGGTACGACCTGACGCCCGCCGTGGAGAACGTGAGTTTCACCGTGTCATCCGGCAGCACGGCGGCGCTGGTCGGTCCGCGGGGCGCGGGCAAGACCACCGTCCTGCGACTGCTGCTCGGCCTGCTCGCCCCCACCTCCGGAACCGCCTTCGTCGCTGGCCCGGGGTCGGCTCGGCACGACGCGGTCGAGTCCTCCCGCATGGTCGGCGGCGTGCTCATGCCGCGCGGTCTGCATCCGGCAAGGACGGCGCGGGACCATCTGTGGAGCTACGCCGCCGCGGCCGGCGTCGCGGACGCGCGGGTGCCCGAGGTGCTGGAGATCGTCGGGCTGAACGAGGAAGCACGGACGAAGATCGGCGCCCTGTCGACCGGGCAGCAGACCAGGCTGGCCCTGGCGACCGCGTTGCTCACCGATCCCCCGCTGCTGGTGCTCGACGACCCGATGGACGGACTCGACGCCGCGGAACGCAGTTGGCTGCAGGACTTTCTGCGCGGGCACGCTCGGCACGGTGGCAGCGCGCTGCTGTCCAGCGAAAGCCTCGCAGCGGTGCTGCCCAGCGCGGACACCCTGATCGTGCTGAAGGAGGGCACGGTGGTGTACCAGGGCACCCCCGCACGGCTGCGGCGCGGACATCCGGACCGGCTGGTCGTCGCGGCGTCCACACCGATCGCGCTGGCGACCATGCTTGCCGCACAGGGCTTTACCGACGCGGTGATCCGGGCGGACGGGCGGCTCGCCGTGGCCGAGGCGACGGAAGCGCAGATCAGGGCGGCGGCCGCGGCGGCGCAGGTGCGGTTGGACAGCATCGTCTCCGACCCGATCCATCCCGACCGGGTGCTCGCGTCGCTGACCAAACCCACCGCCGCGCCCGCGCCGCAGTACCCGGGCCTCGCCACGCCCGCCGGAATCGCCAACCAGCAACCGTCGCCGATGCCCTATGGAATCCCACGATGATCACCCTCCTGCCCGCGGACCTGGTGCCGACCGTCAACTCCGAGGTCCGCAAGGTCCTCACACTGCCGCCGGGCCGGATGCTCGTCGGCGCGATCCTCGCGATCGCGCTGATCGCGAGCACCGTGTCCGCGGGCCTCGCCGGACCTGCCGCCCCGAAGGGTGAGCCCGCCACCGGGGCCGCGACGATCGGGCTCTACGTGAGCCTCGTCGTGGTCGTGCTGGCGGGCGCGATCTTCGGCGCGGTGAGCAGCGGCACCGAGTACCGGCACCACACCATGGCGGTGACCGCGCTGTTCGCCGCCGACCGTGACCGGCTCGCCGCCGCCAAGTTCCTGGTCACCGGGTGCGTCGCGCTGGCGACCGCGCTCGCGGTCGAGCTGGTCGCGCTCGCCGGCCTGCTCGGCTTCGGCCGGGGCAAGTTCGGTTTCACCGCCGAGTTGTTCGCCGCGCTCGGCGGCGGGCTGCTCGCCGCGGTCTGTTGGTCGCTGATCGGGGCGAGCGTCGGCATCCTGCTGCGATCGTCCGCCGCCGCGGTCGGGCTGCTACTGGGCTGGATCGCCGTCGCCGAACCACTGTTGTGGCTGATCGCGCGTGGCATCGGCATGGCAGGCGGCGTGACCCTGCTGCCCCTCTCGGCCACCGTCAGCACCGTGGCCGTCGGCTCCTACCCCGACAGTGATTTCCTCGCCCCCGCCCCGGCCGCCGTCGTGGTCCTGCTGCTGTGGACCATCGGCTTCGGCGCCGCGACCTGGTGGAGCCTGCGCACTCGCGATCTCTGACTCGAAGGGGCTGAAGGGTCTACGGGAGCAACGGGGTGTCGGCGGATGGCGGTACCGTCGATGTGTAGCGCGGTACAACCGAGGGACGAGTAGGCGACGTGGACGGGGGCGACAGACCCGGATGGATACGCAGGCTGTGGGCCGAGTGCAGGCCGCACGGCATGGTGCTGGCCGGACTCGCGGCGGCGTTGCTCGTCGGCGCGGTGGCCGAGACCGCGGGCCCGCTGCTCATCAAACGGGCGGTCGACGCGGCAGGCATAGGTGACACGGCGGCGATCGGCGCGGTCGCGGGACTGATCGTGCTGCTAGGGGTCGGCCGGGCCGCGGCAGGGTTCGGGCGGCGGCTGCTTGCCGGGCGGATGGCGCTGGACGTGCAGCACACACTGCGGCTGGACATCCTCGGGTCGTTACAGCGACTGGACGGCATCGGGCAGGACACGATCCGCACCGGGCAGGTCGTATCGCGCACGATCACCGATCTCCAACTGGTGCAGGGACTGATGTCGATGGCGCCGCTGTCGGGCATGGCTTTGCTGGAGTTCGTGCTCGCCGCCGCGGTCATGCTCTGGCTCTCCCCGCCGCTGGCGGCGGTTGCGCTGCTGGTGGTTCCCGCGATCGGCTTGGTTGTCTACCGGGTGCGGCCACGGCTGCACGCGGCGACCTGGTCGGCGCAGCAGCGCGCCGCCGATCTGGCCCAGCACGTCGAGGAGACGGTCACCGGCGTGCGTGTGGTCAAGGGCTTCGGGCAGGAAGCGCGGATGGTCGATCTGCTGGAGCGGCTCGCCGGCACGCTGTTCGCGGAGCGCATGCGCGCCGCGCGGATCGACGCGCGGTTCGCGCCGAGCGTGGCGGCGATTCCGCAGGTCGGCATGGTCGCGGTGATCGCGCTCGGCGGCCTGCTCGCGCTGCACGGCCTGATCGGCATCGGCACCTTCGTCGCATTCGCGGCCTACGTCGCCACCATGACCGGTACCGCACGCATCCTCTCGTCGGTGATCGTCATGGCCCAGCTGACCAGGGCCGCGGCCGAACGGGTTTTCCAGGTGATCGACACCGCGCCCGTCATCGCGGACCCCGAACGTCCGGTCGCGCTGCCGGACGGGCCGCTCGGGATCGACATCGATACGCTCACTTTCGGTTTCGACCCCCGACAGCCCGTGCTCCGTGAGATGGACATGCGCGTGCGGCCCGGCGAGACGGTGGCGATCATCGGCCCGGCCGGTTCGGGCAAGTCCACGCTTGCCCTACTCCTCCCCAGGTTCTACGCGCCGGATTCCGGCAGCATCCAGCTGTTCTCCGAGCGCCCCGACGCGCGACGGACCAACGGAGCAGGCGTCTCCGCCGCCGCGCAGACCGATCCGCACGCCGGGACGGGCGCAGCCGACGTCGTCGGGGTCGACATCGCCGACGTTCACGCCGCCGACCTGCGCGCGGCGATCGGCGTCGTCTTCGACGATCCGTTCTTGTTCTCCGACACCATCGCCGCCAACATCGCGCTCGGGCGACCGGAGGCGACCGACGAGGAGATCCGGCAGGCGGCGATCCAGGCCGCCGCCGACGACTTCATCGCCGCGATGCCCGACGGATACGACACCATGGTCGGCGAGCGCGGCCTCACGCTGTCCGGCGGACAGCGACAGCGGATCGCCCTGGCCAGGGCGCTGCTGGCACGCCCGCGCATCCTCGTGCTCGACGACGCCACCTCGGCGGTGGACGCGGTCACCGAGGCCGCGATCTTCGACGCGCTGTCCGACCGCGGCGGACGGACCACGCTGATCCTGGCGCACCGGGAATCGACCCTCGCCCACGCTGATCGCATCATCCGGCTGCCCGCGCCCGCAGGGCCCATCGCCGCCGCGCCGGACGCCGCCGCGGCTACGGTGCGGGCGGGGCAGACGCCGCCACCGCGTTCGGGCGGCGGCCCTTTCGCGGGCGCGACGGCGGACCTGAGCGAGACGCCCGAGCTGCGCCGCACGATCGAGCGCCTGCCACCCGCCACCGAGCAGCCGGGCCTGGACGCACAACGGTTGCGCGAGCCGGATCCGCGGTTCCGGCTGACCCGCATGCTTCGCCCGGTCCGCTGGCTGGTGCTGACTGTGATGGCGCTGCTCACCGCGGACGCGGTGATCGGCATCGCATTCCCGCCGCTGGTGCGCTACGCGATCGACCTCGGCGTGGTCGGCGCCCACGCCGAGGTGCTGGTCCGCGCGGCCCTGCTCGGCGCGGTCCTCGCCGCCGCGGGCTGGGCGGTCGGCGCGGCGACCACGGTGCTGACTGCGCGGACCGGGGAGCGGGTGCTGTTCGCCCTGCGAGTGCGCAGTTTCGCGCATCTGCAACGGCTGGGCCTGGACTACTACGAACGCGAGCTCTCCGGCCGGATCATGACCAGGATGACCACCGACGTCGACGCATTGTCGACGTTCCTGCAGACCGGGGTGGCCACCGCCCTTGTCGGCGTGCTGACGCTGGCCGGCATCGCGGTCGCGCTGCTGGCCATCGATGTGTCGCTGGCCGTCGTCGTACTGGTGATGCTGCCCGCCCTGGTGATCGCGACGGCGCTGTTCCGGCGGGTGTCGTCCACCGCGTACACGGTGTCGCGGGAGCACGTATCGGCGGTCAACGCCGATTTCCAAGAGAACGTCACCGGATTGCGCGCGGTGCAGGCAAACCGGCATGAGCCGGGTGCCGCCCGCCGCTTCGCCGAGTACTCCCAGCGCTACCGCGACAGCCGGTTAGGAGCGCAGCGGGCGATCGCGCTGTATTTCGCGTTCGTCGTCGGGTGGGCGGATCTGGCGTTGGCCGCGGTGGTGTTCGTCGGTGCGCGCGAGGTCGCCGACGGTGTGACCAGCGCGGGAACGCTGGTCGCGTTCGTGCTGTATCTGCAGCTGCTGTTCGGGCCGATCCTGCAGCTATCACAGGTGTTCGACGGGTATCAGCAGGCCAAGGTGGGGCTGCGCCGCATAGGGGATCTGCTGCGCACGCCCTCTTCGATCGCCGCCGACCGGGCCGAGCCGGTGCCGATCGGCCAGCGGCTGCGCGGTGACGTCGCGTTCGACGATGTCCGATTCCGGTACGCGGGCAGCCCGGTTCCGGCTCTGGACGGCGTCTCGCTGCGGATCCCGGCGGGTTCCACGCTGGCGCTGGTCGGACCGACCGGCGCGGGCAAGTCGACCGTCGTCAAGTTGCTGGCACGTCTGTACGACCTGCCCGCGGGTGTGACGAACGGCACGGGCGGTCCCCCGAAGTCTGGTGTGCTGAGCAAGCCCGAGCAGAACGGCGACGGTGCCGATGCGGCCCAGCGGAACAGTCTCGGCACGACCGAGCAGAACGGTGCGGGCTCGAGCAGGTCGGGCGCGATCCGGGTCGACGGCGTCGACATCCGCGACTATCGCCTCGTCGAATACCGCTCCCGCCTCGGCATCGTCCCGCAGGAATCTCACCTGTTCACCGGTGACGTGGCGAGCAACATCGCATTCGGGAAACCATCCGCCACCGCCGAGGAGGTCGCCGCGGCCGCCGCCGCCGTGGGCGCGACCGACATGATCGCCGCCCTCCCCCTCGGCATGGGCCAGCCGGTCGGGGAGCGAGGCCGCGGCCTGTCGGCGGGCCAGCGCCAGCTGATCGCGCTCGCCCGCGCCGAATTGGTCGCCCCGGACTTGCTGCTGCTCGACGAGGCCACCGCCACCCTCGATCCGGATGCGGAGGCATCGGTGCTGGCGGCGAGCCGATCGGTGAGCCGCGACCGCACCACGGTAATCGTCGCGCACCGGCTCGGCACGGCCGCGCGCGCCGACCGGATCGCCGTTGTCGACCACGGCCGAATCGTGGAATTCGGTCCACACGCCGCTCTGCTCGCCGCCGCGGGACCCTATGCCCGGCTCTGGGCAGCGGCGCGCGAGACCGGGGGAATATTCTCAGGTATCGACGAGTCGTCACCTATGAGGTCGGGGGTGTCGGGTGGTGGTCAGTAGATCCGCCGATTTGCTGCTGGGCCTATCCTCAAATGGGCGCATCGGCGCGTATCCGCTGATCCGTGTGCCGGGCACGTCACAAACGTCGCAGCGCGAAGAACGAAATGAGGCGAACACCTGCTGTGAGCAGCTCAACTTCCCAGTTCGGACAGAACCAGTGGCTAGTCGACGAGATGTATCAGAAGTTCAAACAGGATCCATCCTCCGTCGACGAGAGCTGGCACGAGTTCCTGGCCGACTACACGCCTGAGGTGAGTGGTGATTCTGGTAACAGCCAGACCGCCACCGCACCCGCGCAGGCCGCCGCCCCGGCTCCGGCGGCCGCGCCTTCAGCAGCTCCGGCTGCCGCTGCCCCCGCGGCCCCGAAGACGCCCGCCCCCGCGTCCGCGAAGACGGCTGCTCCGGCGGCTACGAAGTCCGCCGCGCCCGCGAAGCCCGCCGCGGCCGCCAAGGTCACCGCGCGCACCCCGCAGACCACCCCGGCGCCCACCTCGAACGCGACGCCGACCTCCGGCCCGAAGCAGGCCGACACCGCCACCGACGAGGCCAAGGTGTTGCGTGGCGCCGCCGCGGCCGTGGCGAAGAACATGGCAGCCTCGCTGACCATCCCGACCGCGACCAGCGTGCGCGCCATCCCGGCCAAGCTGATGATCGACAACCGCCTGGTCATCAACAACCATCTCGCCCGCACTCGGGGCGGCAAGATCTCCTTCACCCACCTGCTGGGCTACTCCATCGTGCAGGCCGTCAGGGCCTTCCCGAACATGAACCGGCACTACGCCGAGATCGAAGGCAAGCCGAACGCGGTCACCCCTGCGCACACCAACCTCGGTCTCGCGATCGACTTGCCCGGCAAGGACGGCAGCCGCTCGCTGGTCGTCGCCGCCATCAAGGGCTGCGAAACAATGACCTTCGGGCAGTTCCACACCGCCTACGAGGACATCGTGCGTCGTGCCCGCGACGGCAAGCTGACCGCCGAGGACTTCTCCGGCGTCACCATCTCGCTGACCAACCCGGGCACCATCGGCACCGTCCACTCGGTGCCCCGCCTGATGAACGGCCAGGGCGCGATCATCGGTGCGGGCGCCATGGAGTACCCGGCCGAGTTCCAGGGCATGAGCGACGAGCGGATCGCGGAATTCGGCGTCGGCAAGCTGATGACGCTCACCTCCACCTACGACCACCGCATCATCCAGGGCGCGGAGTCCGGTGACTTCCTGCGCACCATCCACCAGCTGCTGATCTCCGACGAGTTCTACGACGAGATCTTCCACGGCCTCGGCGTGCCCTACGAGCCGGTCCGCTGGCGCAAGGACATCCGCGAGCGCGGCGTCGACAAGAGCTCGCGCGTGCTGGAGATGATCGCGGCCTACCGCAACCGCGGTCACCTGATGGCCGACACCGACCCGCTGCGTCTTGTCAAGGACAAGTTCCGCAGCCACCCGGATCTCGATGTCACCCAGCACGGCTTGACCCTGTGGGACCTGGACCGCACGTTCAACGTCGCCGGCTTCCACGGCCAGGAGCAGATGAAGCTGCGCGAGGTGCTCTCCATCCTGCGTGACGCGTACTGCCGCCACATCGGTGTGGAGTACACCCACATCCTCGATTCCGAGCAGCTGCAGTGGATCCAGGAGCGGGTCGAGCAGAAGCACGTCAAACCGACTGTCGCGCAACAGAAGTACATCCTGAATCGGCTGAACGCGGCGGAGGCCTTCGAAACCTTCCTGCAGACCAAGTACGTCGGGCAGAAGCGCTTCTCGCTGGAGGGCGCCGAGGCGGTCATCCCGATGATGGACGCGGTGATCGACCAGTGCGCCGAGCATTCGCTCGACGAGGTCGTCATCGGCATGCCGCACCGTGGCAGGCTGAACGTGCTCGCCAACATCGTCGGCAAGCCGTACTCGAAGATTTTCACCGAGTTCGAGGGGAACATGAATCCGGCCGGTGCGCACGGCTCCGGCGACGTGAAGTACCACCTCGGCGCGCACGGCAACTACCTGCAGATGTTCGGCGACAACGAGATCGCGGTCTCGCTGACCGCCAACCCCTCGCACCTGGAGGCGGTCGACCCTGTCCTGGAGGGCCTGGTCCGCGCCAAGCAGGACTTGTTGAACAAGGGCGACGGGCCGGAGGGCTACTCGGTCGTGCCGCTGATGCTGCACGGTGACGCCGCGTTCGCAGGTCAGGGCGTTGTCGCCGAGACGCTGAACCTGTCGGGTCTGCGTGGCTACCGAGTCGGCGGAACCATCCACATCGTGGTGAACAATCAGATCGGCTTCACCACCTCGCCGGAGAACAGCCGCTCCACCGAATACTCCACGGACATCGCGAAGTTCATCGGTGCGCCGATCTTCCACGTGAACGGTGACGACCCGGAGGCCTGTGACTGGGTGGCCCGCTTGGCGGTGGACTTCAAGCAGAAGTTCCGCAAGGACGTCGTGATCGACATGATCTGCTACCGGCGCCGCGGCCACAACGAGGGCGACGACCCGTCGATGACGCAGCCGTACATGTACGACGTCATCGACACGAAGCGCAGCGTCCGCAAGGCTTACACCGAGAGCCTGATCGGCCGTGGTGACATCTCGCTCAAAGAGGCCGAGGACGCCCTGCGCGACTACCAGGGCCAGCTGGAGCGGGTGTTCAACGAGGTCCGCGAGCTGGAGAAGTACACACCGGAGCCGAGCGAATCGGTCGAAGACGACCAGACTGTGCCCGCGACCGTCGTGACGGCCGTGGACAAGACGATCCTGCAGCGCATCGGTGACGCGTTCCTCCAGGTGCCTGAGGGCTTCAGCGTGCATCCGCGCGTCAAGCCGGTGCTGGAGAAGCGCCGCGAGATGGCCTACGAGGGCAAGGTCGACTGGGCCTTCGCCGAGCTGCTGGCCTTCGGCACGCTGATCGATGAGGGTCATGCGGTCCGTCTGACGGGCCAGGACTCCCGGCGTGGCACGTTCACCCAGCGGCACTCGGTGATCATCGACCGCAAGACGGCCGAGGAATACACCCCGCTGCACAACATCGGCAGCGAGAACCCGGGCTGGTTCGCGGTGCACGACTCGGCGCTGAGCGAATTCGCCGCCGTCGGTTTCGAATACGGCTACTCGCTGGGCAACCCCAACGCACTGGTGTTGTGGGAAGCGCAGTTCGGTGACTTCGTCAACGGCGCCCAGTCGATCATCGACGAATTCATCTCCTCCGGTGAAGCCAAATGGGGCCAGCTGTCGGATGTCGTGCTGCTGTTGCCGCACGGTCACGAGGGCCAGGGGCCGGACCACACCTCCGGCCGCATCGAGCGCTTCCTGCAGCTGTGCGCGGAGGGTTCGATGACCGTCGCGGTGCCGTCCACGCCGGCGAACTACTTCCACCTGCTGCGCCGCCATGCGCTGGACGGCATCCGCCGCCCGATGATCGTCTTCACCCCGAAGTCGATGCTGCGCAACAAGGCCGTGGTGTCGGATCTGAAGGACTTCACCGAGAGCAAATTCCGCTCGGTGTTCGACGAACCCGCCTACGAGCAGGGCATCGGCGACCGCGGCAAGGTGAAGCGGGTCCTGCTGACCAGCGGCAAGCTCTATTACGAGCTGGCCGCGGAGAAGACGAAGCAGAAGCGCGAGGATGTCGCGATCGTGCGGATCGAGCAGCTCTACCCGCTGCCCACCTTCCGCCTGAACGAGTCACTTGACCGCTACCCCAACGCCACCGACATCGCCTGGGTCCAGGAGGAACCGGCCAACCAGGGCGCCTGGCCCTTCTTCGGCCTCAACCTCCCGGAGGTCCTCCCCGACCGCCTGGGCAAACTGCGCCGCATCTCCCGCCGCGCCATGTCGGCCCCGTCCTCGGGTTCGAGCAAGGTGCACGCGGTGGAGCAGGCCGAGATCGTCGCGGAAGCGTTCGAACCGACGACGTAGTTTCTCCAGATCTGACGCCGGGTCGAATCGCTCACTCCCAGAGCGATTCGGCCCGGCGTCTTACTTTCTACGAGTCGTGGGGATACGCCGAAGTCGGCGAGCAACAACTGTTCGCCTGCTCACCGGTGTCGCGGTCATGGTCAAGGGTCTTCGTGCCTGATCACGGGAATCGGGGAGTCACGGCGTCAACACCCACCGGCCGCGCTGTCCGTTGTCGCGAAGAGCTTGGTAAGCCCGGGCAGCGTTCTCCAGCGGGACAGTGCCGGCGCGACGGGCTTCCAGCCTTCCCTGGGCGGTCAGCGCAAGCATTTCGCGCAGCCGATGACCGTCGGGGACGACCGCTCCCATTCGCTGCAGGGGTGGGAGGACTTCCTGCACCTGCCATACCGGGCCGGCCAGTGGCCGCTACCGGAGTCAACAATCGGATCGGAAAGGGAGGCACAGCGGCAGCAAATTGAGTTGAGCCGGTGTTTCCGCGACGGTGGGAGGCGGCCCGACGACCTCGGTGGGCGACGTGGGCAATGGTCTCTGCTCTACGGCGTCACCGCGCGGGGTCGAGCAGGCGGCGGCCAGCAGCCAGACGACGCCGATGATGACCGCGATCGATGCCGCCGCCGCGATCTGCTGCGGCCGATGGCGGCGCCGTTGTGGTTGTGCGGTTGCGCGGCCAGTCGTACTCGGGAGCACTGCGGTGCTCCGCCGGAGATCCGCAATGCGTGGTCGACGCTCGACGATGGCCGGTGTTGTGGGCCGCCGCAGTGGCCGGGCTCCGGCATTCGACATGGATCGCAGCGACAGCCGATGCTGCGGCAGCGGCGTGGGGTGCGAGCGCGATGATGCGGGGTCAGGGTGTACTGGCCGGTCGGCGTCGGATTCGATCCACGACGACCACCGGTCCGTGAAGGGCGACGACAACAAGGGCGCTGAATGGGCAGCGGAATCGAGTGCCGGGCCCGACGACAAGGGTTCCGATACCGAGTGTTCCGGTGCGGCGTGTTCTGGTGCAGCAGGCTTCGACGCGAAAGATTTCGACGCTATTGATTCAGTTGCGAAGGATTTCGGTGCATAGGGTTCGGGCGCATAGGGGTCCGGCACGGCGGGTTGCGCATGCGCGAGCTCTGCGGCGGGTAGGACCTCCGAGTACTGCGACTCCGGCGCCGACACCGCCTGACCGTCTTCTGGCACATCCGCGGTATCGAGCGGCTGCTGATCCGTAAGAGTCGACGGTGAGCGGTCCGCCCACTCTCGGCCTTCCAGCCCGGATTGGACCGCCACGCCCGAGACCGCAGGTTCCGAGACCGCAGGTTCCGRGACCGCAGGTTCCGRGACCGCAGGTTCCGAGACCGCAGGTTCCGAGACCGCAGGTTCCGAGACCGCAGGTTCCGAGACCGCAGGTTCCGAGACCGCAGGTTCCGAGACCGCAGGTTCCGAGACCGCAGGT
>NZ_JBFRFQ010000082.1:0-13373 GCF_052114905.1 Nocardia sp. 2TAF39 | reverse complement strand
CATGAGCGGAGCTCTCCGTGGTTACGCTTCGCTGCCGCCTCCGGGCTTGACCGCTCATGCTGTGTCCTTTCTCGCATGAGCGGAGCTCTCCGTGGTTACGCTTCGCTGCCGCCTCCGGGCTTGACCGCTCATGCGGGGATTCCTTCGTGCTCGGCGGATTGCGGTTCGGTGTGCGCGCCGACGATCCGCGCCAGCACTTGGTCGAGGCGCACTTGGGCGCCGGGCTCGACCAGCAGTTCGACGGTTCCGGCAACCGGCGCGGTGAGCGAGTGCTCCATCTTCATCGCCTCCACGATGACCACAGGCGCGCCCGCGGCGACGGTGGCGCCCGTGGCGACCGGTACCGCGATCACCGAACCGGGCATCGGGCTGCGGAGTTCGGCATCGCCGACGTGTTCGGCGCCGCCACGCACGTCGACCTCGGCGACCTCGCGCAGCACGGCGACGCCGGACGGTCCGGCAACCCACAGGTGGCCGTCCTGCTCGGCGACGCGGTATTCGCGCCGCAGACCATCCACGGTGAGCGTGAGCACCCCGGTGTACGACTCGACGCGGCCGGTGAATGTCGCTGTGAGCGACGATATTTCGCCGTCGCCAATGCGCACCGTGCCGTGGTCGGGCGTGCCGGACAGGGAGACGTGCTCGACCCGATCACCACCCGCGAGCCGAATCGGCGTGGGCGCGTCGGCCCCGATCCGCCACCCGGAAGGGACGTCCCAGGGGTTGCCCTGCGTCCTGGGCCAGCGCCGCAACCAGTGACAGGCAGCGGCGGCGACGAACTCCTCGTCGCCGACGGTGGCGGGATGGAACTCGGCCACCCGCCGATCCAGCAGGCCGGTGTCCAGCCGTCCTTCGGCGACGTCGGGGTCGGCCAGCAGGAAGCGCAGGAACTCGATGTTGCTGGTCACGCCGAGCACTACGGTATCGGCCAGCGCCCTATCGAGTGCCGCGAGCGCAGCGGTCCGGTCTCCGGCGTGCGCGATGACCTTGGACAGCATCGGGTCGTAGTCGCTGCCGACCAGCGTGCCGACCCGCAGGCCCGAATCGACCCGCACCCCTCGGCCTTCCGGCTCGGCCAGGTCGAGCACCGTGCCGCCGGTTGGCAAAAATCCGCGTCCTGGATCCTCGGCGTAGACCCTGGCCTCGATCGCGTGGCCGACCATGCGAATGTCGTCCTGCGCCACCGCGAGCTTCTGCCCGGCCGCCACGCGGACCTGGCATTCCACCAGGTCGACGCCGGTGACCAGCTCGGTCACCGGGTGTTCGACCTGCAGGCGGGTGTTCATCTCCATGAAGAAGAACTCGTCGGGCCGGTCGGCGGAGACGATGAACTCCACGGTGCCCGCGCCGACGTAGTCCACGCTGCGCGCGGTGTTGCAGGCGGCGGCGCCGATCCTGGCTCTGGTATCCGCGTCGAGCAGTGTCGAGGGCGCCTCCTCGATCACCTTTTGGTGGCGGCGCTGCAGGCTGCATTCGCGCTCGCCCAGGTGTAGTACGTTGCCGAATCGGTCGGCGAGGATCTGCACCTCGATGTGCCGGGGCCGGGTGACGAAGCGCTCCAGAAACAGCGTGTCGTCACCGAACGCTGCCGCGGCCTCGCGCCGTGCGCTGACCAGCGCGTCCGCTAGCCGGTCCGGGTCGTCCACCCGGCGCATGCCTTTGCCTCCGCCGCCGGCGGAGGGCTTGACCAGCACCGGATACCCGACCTCTGCGGCCGCGGCGATCAGCTCGTCGTCGGTCAGCCCTGGCTTCGCGATGCCGGGCACCACGGGGACGCCGAACGAGGCGACGGTGTTCTTCGCGGCGATCTTGTCGCCCATCACCTCGATCGCGCGCGTGGGCGGGCCGAGGAAGACGATGCCCGCCTCGGCCAGCGCGGCGGCGAAAGCGGCGTTCTCGGAAAGGAATCCGTAGCCGGGATGCACCGCCTGCGCACCGGTCCGTACGGCGGCCGCAACCACCTTGTCGATGGCGAGGTAGCTCGCCCTTGCGGGCGCGGGGCCCAAGCGCACCGCGGTGTCGGCCTCGTGGACGTGCCTGGCGTCGGCATCGGCGTCGCTGTAGACGGCCACCGACCGAATACCCATGGCACGCAGTGTGCGGATCACGCGCACCGCGATCTCGCCGCGGTTGGCGACGAGCACGGTGTCGAATCCGACCGGAACGGATTTGGTCAGCATCGCGATCACATCCGGAAGACGCCGTAGGAAACGGGTTCGAGCGGCGCCTGCGCACACAACGAAAGGGCAAGTCCGAGCACGGTTCTGGTGTCGGCGGGGTCGATCACACCGTCGTCCCAGAGGCGGGCGGTCGAATAGTAGGGGTTGCCCTGGTTCTCGTACTGCTCCCGGATCGGGGCCTTGAATGCCTCCTCGTCCGCCGCAGACCAGGGCTGTCGGCTGCTGTCGAGCTGATCACCGCGCACCGTCGACAAGACGGAGGCCGCCTGCTCGCCGCCCATCACCGAGATCCTGGCGTTGGGCCACATCCACAGGAAACGTGGCGAATACGCGCGCCCGCACATCGAGTAGTTGCCCGCGCCGTAGGAACCGCCGATCACCACGGTCAGCTTCGGTACCCGCGCGCAGGCCACGGCGGTGACCATCTTGGCGCCGTGCTTCGCGATGCCGCCCGCTTCGTAGTCGCGGCCGACCATGAACCCGGTGATGTTCTGCAGGAACAGCAGCGGGATCTTTCGCTTGTCGCACAGCTCGATGAAATGCGCGCCTTTCATGGCGGATTCGCTGAACAGCACGCCGTTGTTGGCGACGATGCCCACTGGATGCCCGTGGATGCGCGCGAAGCCGGTGACCAGGGTCTTACCGTATTCGGCCTTGAACTCGTGGAAACCGCTCTCGCCGTGGTTACTTCCGTCGACCAGACGGAGGATGACCTCGCGCACGTCATAGGTCGTGCGCAGGTCGACCGGAACCACGTCGTACAGCTCGGATTCCGGCGCGGTGGGCGCCGCGGTGGGCAGTACCTCCCACGGACTGGGCGGGCGCGGCCCGAGCGTGGCGACGATCCGGCGCACGATGCGCAGCGCGTCTTGATCGTCCTCGGCCAGGTGGTCGGTGACACCCGATGTGCGCGAGTGCAATTCGCCGCCGCCGAGCTCCTCGGCGGTGACCACCTCGCCGGTCGCCGCCTTCACCAGCGGCGGGCCGCCCAGGAAGATGGTGCCCTGGTTGCGCACGATCACGGCCTCGTCACTCATCGCGGGCACGTAGGCACCACCGGCGGTGCACGAGCCGAGCACCGCGGCGATCTGCGGAATCCCTGCGGCGCTCATGGTCGCCTGGTTGTAGAAGATGCGCCCGAAATGCTCCCGGTCGGGGAACACCTCGTCCTGGTGTGGCAGGTACGCGCCTCCGGAATCGACCAGGTACAGGCAGGGCAGCCGGTTCTGTAGCGCGATCTCCTGCGCGCGTAGATGCTTCTTCACCGTCATGGGGTAGTAGGTGCCGCCCTTGACCGTGGCGTCGTTGGCCACGATCACGCATTCGCGGCCGGACACTCGCCCGATCCCGGTGATGATCCCGGCGCCGGGGGACTCGTCGCCGTACATCCCGGTCGCGGCCAGTGGGGAGAGTTCCAGGAACGGGCTGCCCGGGTCGAGCAGCTGGTCCACCCGCTGCCTGGGCAGCAGCTTGCCCCGCGCGACGTGGCGATCGCGTGCCTTCGCGGGCCCGCCGAGGGCCGCGGTGGCCAGCCGGGCGCGCAGGTCGTCGACCAGCGCCCCGTGCGCGCTGCGGAGCTCGACGGCCTCTTCGGTAACGGTCATCACGCCATCCTGTCGTCCAGTTAGTCGCCGATAACTGGAATTCAGGTTAGTCTTGGTTAACCGAGATGTCCAGGTCGGGCGAAAGGAGCGCGTGTGACCAGCCTCGAACCCGTCGCGCTCACCCGCCGCGAGCAGTTGAAAGCACAGCGCCGTGCGCAATTGCTCGAGGCGGGCGCCCGGCTCATCGCCGACCGCGGCTTCCTCGGCATGCGCCTCGACGACCTCGGCGCCGCCGTCGGAATCAGCGGCCCGGCCGTCTATCGGCACTTCCCGAACAAGGAGGCGCTGCTGGTCGAATTGCTCGTCGGGGTCAGTCAGCGGCTGCTTGCCGGCGGCAAGACGGTGGTCGCGGCGACCACCTCGGCGGGAGACGCGCTGTCCGGGCTGGTCGACCATCACCTGGACTTCGCGCTCGGCGAGCCGGAGCTGATCCGCATCCAGGACCGCGACCTGGACAACGTTCCGGCCGCCGCCCGTCGCGAGATCCGCCGTACCCAGCGTCAGTACGTGGAGATCTGGGTCGCGGTGCTGCGCGAGCTGCACCACGACCTACCCGAGGAGACGGCGCGGGTGCAGGCCCACGCCGCCTTCGGCTTGATCAACTCCACCCCGCACAGCGCGACCATGGCGTCCGCCGTCCGTGCCCGCCCGGTGCTGCGCAGTATGGCGCTGGCCGCCCTCGGTTGAGCGCGCCCTCATCGCGCGCTCCAACCGCCGTCCATCGTGTAGGAGGCGCCGGTGACCATGCCCGCGCGCGTCGACGCGAGCCAGCCCACCAGTGCCGCGACCTCCTCCGGCTCGACGAGACGCTTGATCGCGCTCTCGGTGAGCAGGATCTTCTCCAGCACCTCCTGTTCGGCGATGCCGTGTGCTGTGGCCTGGTCGGCGATCTGCTTGTCCACCAATGGCGTCCGGACGTAGCCGGGATTGATGCAGTTGCTCGTCACGCCGTGGCGGCCACCTTCCAGCGCGGTCACCTTCGACAGCCCCTCGAGCCCGTGCTTGGCCGTCACGTATGCGACCTTGTACTCCGAGGCCCGCAGGCCGTGCACCGAGGAGATGTTGACGATCCGGCCGAAGCCCTGCCGATACATGTGCGGCAGGGCCGCGCGTACCAGCAGGAACGGCGCTTCGATCATCAGCGCGAGCAATTCGCGGAACCGGCGCGGCGCGAAGTCCTGGATCGGGCTGATGTGCTGCACCCCCGCGTTGTTCACCAGGATGTCGGTCTCCAGCTCCAGCGATTCCAGTGCATCGAGGTCGAGGAGGTCCACCACCCAGGATTTTCCGCCCAGCTCACGGGCCACGGCATCGGCGCCGGCAGCGTCGATGTCGGCGACGGTGACGTGGGCGCCGCGTGCCGCCAGCTCCCGTGCGCATGCCGCGCCTATGCCGCTCGCGCCGCCGGTGACCAGGGCTGAACGCCCATCGAGGTCGCTCATCGCACCGGCACCGTCGCGGGGTGTGCGGTGAGGTTTTCGGCGTCCGCGAGGTCGACGCTTTCCAAGGTCAGTCCTTTCGTTTCCTTGGCCACGAGTACCGCGATCGCGGTCACCGCGGCCGCGCCCGCCAGGTACCAGGCGATCGGCACCGCGGAGTGGTAGGTGTTGAGCAGCCGGACAGCGATGATCGGGGCCAGCGACCCGGCCACGATCGAGGTGACCTGATAGCCCAGGGACACACCGGAATAGCGCATCCGCGTGGGGAACATCTCCGCCATGATCGCGGGCTGCCCCGCGTACATGAGGGCGTGGAAGATCAGGCCGATGATGATGGCCGACAGGATGATCACGTTGTGGCCGCTGTCCATCATCGGAAAGGCGAAGAAGCCCCAGGTGCCCGCGGTCAGCGCCCCGACGAAGTAGACCGGTCGTCTGCCGAAGCGGTCGGACATTTTGCCCGCGAGTGGGACCATCACGAAGTGCACCGCGTGCGCGGCGAGCAGCCACCACAAGATCACCGTGGTGTTCACGTGCACCTGCACCTTGAGGTAGGTGATGGTGAAGGTGACCACCAGGTAGTACATGACGTTCTCGCCGAAACGCAGCCCCATGGCGGTGAGCACGCCGCGCGGATAGCGGCGCAGCACCTCTACGACGCTGAGCGAGGTCGCCTTGATCTGCTCGGCCTCCCGCTGCGCGGCGACGAAGATGGGCGCGTCGGTGATCTTCGTGCGGATGTAGTAGCCGACCAGCACCACCACCGCGGACAGCCAGAACGCCACCCGCCAGCCCCAGCTGAGGAACGCCGCGTCCGAGAGTGTCGAGGTGAGCACGAGCAGCACCACCGTCGCCAGCAGATTGCCCGCGGGCACGCCCGCCTGCGGCCAGCTCGCCCAGAAGCCCCGGCTTCGACTCGGACTGTGTTCGGCAACCAGCAGGACCGCGCCGCCCCATTCCCCGCCGACCGCGAAACCTTGGATGAATCGCAGCAAGACCAGCAGCGCGGGTGCCCAGTAGCCGATCTGTGCGAAGGTGGGCAGGCAGCCCATCAGAAACGTCGCCGCGCCCACCAGTACCAGGCTGAACTGCAGCAGTTTCTTGCGGCCGTATTTGTCGCCGAAATGCCCGAAGACGACGCCGCCCAGTGGGCGCGCGGCGAAACCGACGGCGTAGGTCACGAAGGCAGCCAGGATGGCGTCCAGATCGCTGGTGTCCTTCGCGAAGAACACCTTGCTGAACACGAGCGTGGCGGCGGTGCCGTAGAGGAAGAACTCGTACCATTCGACAACCGTGCCCGCCATCGACGCGGCCACCACCCGCTTCAGGCCGTTTGTCGTCCCGCCGGGATCCTCGCCCCTCGGAAATCCCGCGTTCTGTCCGCGGCCTTCGGCGCTCCTCATCGAACTCTCCTTCGTGCCGGGGGCCACACATCGGGTCGCGATGTGACGGCCCCCACAATCTCTGGTTGAACAGAGTATTCGTGCAGATGAATTACGTCGCAATGACCAGTAATGCAGTACACATCTGCAAAGATGCAGGTATGCGCCCGGCCTCCGCTGGTCGTCCCAGTGCGGATGACCTTCTCGTACTCCTGGCGGTCGGGCGTTCCGGCCGATTCGTCACCGCTGCAGAGGAACTCGGCATCAACCACACGACGATCTCGCGGCGCATAGCGGCGCTGGAGCAGACCCTCGGCGGCCGGGTGCTCACCCGGGCAACCGGTGGCTGGGAACTGACCGATCTCGGCAAGGAGGCGCTGGCCGCGGCCGAAGTGGTGGAGTCGGCCGTGAAATCCCTCGCCGCCGACGCGGGTGGCAACCGGCTGCTGGAGGGGGTGGTCCGGGTCTCGGCGACCGACGGCTTCAGCGCCTACATCGCCGCGCCGGCGGCCGCTGAGGTGCAGCGGAGGCATCCGAAGATCGCGGTCGAGATCGTGGCGACGACCAGGCGCGCGTCGCAACAGCGGTCGGGACTCGACCTCGAGGTGGTGGTCGGTGAGCCGCAGGTGCACCGCGCTACCGCCGCGCGACTGGCCGACTACTCGCTCGGTCTCTACGGCTCGCGCGAATACCTGCGCGAACACGGGACTCCGGCGACGATCGACGACCTGGCCGAGCACCCGCTGGTGTACTTCATCGATTCCATGCTCCAGGTCGACGACCTCGACCTCGCCTCCAGCTTCGTGCCCGCGATGCGCGAATCCGTCACCTCCACCAATGTTTTCGTGCACGTAGAGGCGACCCGCGCGTCCGCGGGCCTCGGCCTGCTGCCTTGCTTCATGGCCGACCGGCACCCCGACCTCGTCCGCGTACTCGCCGACTCGGTGACGGTCACCCTCGGCTACTGGCTGGTCGCCCGGGAGGAAACGCTCCGCCGCCCCGAGGTATCCGCCGTCGTAGACGCCATCCGCGCCGTGGTCACCGACCTACGCCCTATTCTTCTCGGCCACCCCGTCTGACGCGGATTCGTCGGGCATCCGGTGGGGTCCGATGCTCCGTGACGTCACGGTCGACTGGCGATCCGGCGGTAGTGATTGTGATCTATGCCACACTCTGTAGCGTGGATGACCGGCGGCGATGGCCGCACAGCAACATCACAGGAAATGCACAGCAGGGTTCTGAGTACGAGGTTGCATCCCTCGCGAGTGCCGCTCTGTCGAAGTCTAAAACTCAGAGCATACAACCGAACTGACCAACTCGCATTTCTCATGATAGGGAATATTTACCAGATGCGGGAAGTCGCATACTTATCTGCATGAGGTATGGATCCGGTGCCCATGGGCCACTGTAACTAGTCAACTGACCGCACGTTTCTCCGCATCGCTGCCGGGCGTTGGCGGACGCGTAACTCTGCCTTCATTTCCGGCGCCATATTTGACTTCAGTGATCCGACTTCAAGCGGAGGAACCTGTGCAGCAACACGTGACCGTGATCCATCGAGTTCGCGGCGTAGACGTTCCGTATACCGAGCGCATCGACCACGGTGCCAATCTTGTCACCTATGTATGCGCGCGCAGCGTGCTCGACGGTATACCTACGCAGGCGGCGGCCGCTGTCACGGTCCTCGACGACATGAGTCTCGTGCCCGCCGCGGTGCGCGATCTGGCGGCTCGGTTCGGTACGCCGGAACGCATTGTCGCAATGCACGAATACGATCTCATGACGGCCGCGGAGCTGCGTGTGGAATTCGATATCCCGGGTGATCGACCGGAATATGTCATGCGGTTCAGGGATAAGTTATCCATGGCCGATACAATCGCCGCGCAGAATGTTGTCATACCGGCATATAGTGATGCTCCCGATGTGCGTGCAGTCATGGAGTTCGCCGCGGACCAAGGATTTCCGCTCATCGTCAAACCGCGACTCGGCGGCGGCAGCCGAGACATCATAAAGCTGGATTCCGAAGCGGATATATCGGAATTGCTCGACTTGAGCTCGGAACCATTTCTAGTACAGCGATTCTGCCCCGACGAGGTAGGTGCCATCGACGGCGTGTGGACCGGTACCGAGCTCGGTCCCTGGCGTGGGTCGCAATATCTCGGAACATGCCTCGAGTTCGCCAACAACGGGACAAGTCTTGGTTACATAGAGATCGACGATCCCGAGTTGATCGGACCATTGGCCACATTTGCCGAGTCCGTACTCTCGGCGCTCAGCAAGGGTGTTCCCACTGTCTTCCATCTCGAATTCTTCATCGGGCGTGACGGCGATTCCCCGAGAATTCAGTTCCTCGAGGTGGCAGCGCGGGCATGCGGCGGGGAAACGACGCACATGTGGCGGGAGGTGCACAAGTACGACCTGCTCGGCGCTGCGGTCGACATCCAGCTCGGCCGAACTCCGGCCACTGCGTCGCTCGCCGATGGAGCGGTGGTCGCCGAACTGCTCATTCACCCGCCGGTGACCCCGCCGTGCACGGTGGTGGACGTGCAATGGGATGTCCCGCACACGCACGCTCCATACCACTATTCGATCCCGCAGGTGGGGTCGGTGATCACCGAGACGTTCGGCTACGCCGACATCGGTGCGGCATTCCGCTTCCGAGGAAGCTCGAATGCGCAAGTGCTGGAATCGGTGCGGCGCACCGTGAAAGGGTTCCGGATGGTCTGCGCCCCACTCGATTCGCCCGCCGGCGTGGCCGCGGCCTGATCTGCTCGGATTTCTCCAGTGTCTTGGTTATCCTCCGTCCTGCCGCCGCCCGGACCGCAGCGAATGTTGACGTCGATCACAGTGGCCGGCGCGGTATCCAGCGGAATCTATTTATCCACCGTGGTCCTCTACTTCACCAGAATTGTGCGAATTTCGCCGATGCAGATCGGCGTGGGACTCAGCGTCGCAGGCGCCGCCTCCGTCATGGCTGGCGTGCTGATCGGCAAACTATCGGATCGGCGTGGTCCGCTGGGCGTGCTGCGCGGCAGCCTGCTCGTCGCGACCTTCGCAACCGTCGGATTTCTCGTGGTCGACGGATTTCCGATGTACCTGGTCGTCGTCCCGGTCGCGGCCGCCGCGCAGGCCTGCGTGCAGTTGTTGACCACCGCGATCATTCCGCGAGTCGTCACCAGTCGCGCCAACGAGTTCCGGGCATACATCCGTTCGGTGCTGAACGCCGGTATCGCCGTCGGTATCGGTCTTGCCGCAGTGGCCGTGCAGTTGGATTCGGCGCTGCTCTATCGGGTGGCAATCGTTGTCGCCGCGGGATTTCTCGCCTTGGCGGCGCTGTTGGTCGGCCGGCTGCCCGCTCTGGGACCTGCGGCGGCCGAGACGGGGCACGACCAGGGCCGTTGGATCGCGCTGCGCGACCGGCCGTATCTGGCACTGACGGCGCTGGACGGCGTGCTGTCGCTGCAGTATCGAATTCAGTCGGTTGCCCTACCGCTGTGGATCATCGGGGCAACCACCGCGCCGCGATGGTCGATTGCCGGGATAGACATGCTGAACATCGCCATCGTGGTGCTCTTCCAGGTTCGAGCCAGCCGGCGGATCGATAGCGTTCCTGCGGCCGCCGCGGCGCTGCGCCGCAGCGGCTGGGCTTTCCTCGTGGCCTGCGTCCTGCTGGCGACGGCGCACGGTCACGGAGGATGGGTCGCCGTGCTCATCCTGGCCGCCGGCGCCGTGGTCCTGAGCGTCGGCGAATTATGGCAGACCGCAGGCGGTTTCGAGGCATCCAATGCTCTCGCGCCACCGCAGGACATCGGTCAGTACCTCGGCGTTTTCGGCATCGGACTGCGCATGGCGGACGCGGTCGGTCCGGCGCTGCTGACCTGGTTGTGCATCGGTGTCGGCGTCGTCGGCTGGTATGTGGCGGGATTCGTCCTGCTCGCCGCCGGCCTGCTGTCCCCAGTTGTCGGCGCCTGGGCCGAATCGACCCGCCATAAACATGTGTTCGCCCCGGCGCTGTGAAGCCGGGAAGCGAATTCCACTGCGAAGAACCCCACCACGCAGCGGGACGCGCTTCGGACACTTGCACGAAAGGAAACCACGATCGACATGGAACCAACGATCGATGTTCGACTGACCGAAGCGGACCTGCGAGACGCGCTGTGCACAGACGTCCTGCTCGGGTTGTCGGGGCGACGAAAATGGCTGCCCTCCAAATGGTTCTACGATGCCCAGGGCAGCAAACTGTTCGAGGCGATCACCGAACTGCCCGAGTACTACCCGACACGGACCGAGCGTGCGCTGCTGCGCGCCAGCGCGGACGAGATCGCGATCGCGGCCTCCGGCGCCGCGGAGTTGGTGGAACTCGGCTCGGGTTCGTCGGAGAAGACCCGTCTGCTGCTGAGTTCGCTGAGCGAGCGTGGATCGTTGCGCTCATATGTGCCACTGGACGTCTCCGAGTCCGCCTTACGGGCCGCCGTGGGATGGATCAACGAGGAATTTCCGCGACTGGAGATCCACGGGGTGGTCGGTGATTTCACGAGCAGACTGGATTCGCTCCCACGCCGTGGCCAACGAATCATCGTGCTGCTCGGCGGCACTCTCGGCAATCTGGCACCGGCGGAGCGGGCCGAGTTCTTCGGTCGCATGTACGACGTCCTCGAGCCGGGGGAGCAGCTGATGCTGGGGGTGGGTCTGGTGACCGATCCGGCCGTCATGGTGCCCGCCTACGACGATGCGGCCGGCGTGACCGCCGAGTTCAACCGAAACATCCTGCAGGTGGTGAACAACCGACTCGGTGCGGACTTCGAGCCCGACCGGTTCGCGCACGTTGCGGTGTGGGACGCCGACAACGAGTGGATCGAGATGCGGCTGGAGGCGACGGCCGACATGACGGTCACCGTCGCGGACTTGGATCTCGTGATCGAATTCGCCGCTGGTGAGCAGTTGCGTACCGAGATCTCGGCGAAGTTCCGGTTGGCGCCGTTCCACGACGAACTCGCGGCGGCCGGTTTCCAGGCACAGCGATCCTGGACCGATCCCGCCGATCGTTTCGCTGTGGTGCTTGCACGAAGATGAGTGACGTCATTGCAGCGACCGGGGCGACGCCTGCCGAGCGGCCCCGGTTGCGATCGAGTGCCGGGCGGTGGATCGTCGCGGCGACCGTGCTCGGTTCGGCGGTGGTGTCGTTCGATGCCACGGTGGTCAATATCGCGGCGCCACATATCGGCTCGAGTCTCGGCGCCGATGTGGTGGACCTGCAGTGGGTGGTGAGCGGCTACACCCTCGCCTTGGCGTCGCTGATCCTGGTGGGTGGGGCGTTGGGCGACCGGTTCGGTCGTCGCGCGGTGTTCATCTTGGGCAGTGTGGGTTTTGCGCTGGCGTCGGCCTGGTGTGGTGCTGCGTCGGATGTTGCGATGCTGGTGGCGGCGCGGGTGGTACAGGGGGTCGCGGGTGCGCTGATCACACCCGGCAGTCTGGCGCTGATCTCGGCGTCGATAGATCCGCGCGACCAGGGCGCGGCGATCGGAATGTGGTCAGGTCTGGGGGGAGTGGCAGGCGCGGTCGGGCCGATCGCCGGCGGGTGGCTAGTGGAACTGGCGGGGTGGCGCTCGGTGTTCCTGATCAATGTTCCACTGGCGTTGACCGTGGCCGTCATCTCGGTGCGATGTGTTCCGGAAAGCCGGGATCCGCATGTGCCCCCGCGGCCGGATGTGCTCGGAACCGCCGCAATCGTCACGGGTTTGGGGATGCTGACCTACGGGTTGATCGCGGCGCGGGTATGGATGGAGCTGGTCGGTGTGGCGCTGCTGGCCGTGTTCGTGATCGTGCAGATCCACAGCCGTCATCCGCTGGTGCCGCCGGCGCTGTTCAGTTCGCGCGTGTTCACCACGGTCAATCTGGTGACGTTTCCGGTGTATGCCGCCCTGGGGTGCGTGCTGTTCCTGCTGCTGCTCCAGTTGCAGGTCGTCGCGGGCTATTCACCCCTCGCGGCAGGGACAGCGACGATGCCGGTCACCGCGATCATGTTGGTGACATCGACCTGGGTGGGGCAGTGGGCGCAGCGGCACGGCGCGCGCGTGCCGATGACGATCGGGCTGCTGCTGGCCGCCGCGGGATCGGTCCTACTGGCCCAGATCGATACGCACGCTTCTTACTCGACCGCGGTGCTGCCCGGCGTCGTGCTATTCGGCGCGGGTATGGCCGTGTTCGTGGCTCCGCTGACCGAATCCGTATTCGCCGCGGTGCCAACCGAAGAAGCCGGGATCGCCTCCGGCGTCAACAACGCGATCGCCCGCATCGCCCAGTTGCTCGCCATCGCCGCTGTCCCCAGCCTCGTGGGAATCTCCCGCGCGCCCCTCACCGACCCCAGCGCCTTCGGTGCCGGTTACCGCGCGGCCATGTGGATCTGTATCGGCCTGTTCGGTGCCGGCGCGGTTCTCGCCGCTGTACTCATGCCACGGCCGCGGCATATCGGCGGTCAGGGCATCACGACCGCGATCGCGCGGCGCGAGTGAACTCCTGACAGGATCGACAACGGCCGATTCCGTCGGCGACTCACCTGCCCGCGCGACATGCGCTGTCGGTGCGCCCACCACAGCCGACGGCGACCTAGGGTGAACGGATGTTGCGTCCTGAAAGTTGGACCGAGCTAGCGGGTGTGAGTCCCGTCCCGGTAGGCGTCGGAGCGCCGGGTAGCAGGCCCCGGTTCGTCGTTGAGAAGCGGCGGGCTGAGCGGGGTGTCGAGAGCCTCTTCGGAGGGAGCAAGCGCGC
>NZ_JBFRFQ010000081.1:0-14978 GCF_052114905.1 Nocardia sp. 2TAF39 | reverse complement strand
TCGCAAAGCATTACCCGCACCGGAATTCCAAGCGAAGGTGTACCGCGCCCCCTCCACACCGGTCGAAGAGATCGTGGCCGGGGTATTCGCCGACGTACTCGGCATCGAACGAGTCGGCGCCGACGACGACTTCTTCACCCTCGGCGGCAACTCACTAGCCGCCACACAAGTCGTGGCACGCATCGGAGCCGCACTCGACTCACAGGTTCCGGTACGGGTGCTGTTCGAAGCATCCACCGTCGCGGGCCTGGCCGCGCGGGTCGCGGTCACGGCGGGTGAAGCCGCGCCGATCGAGCTGGCCGAACTGCCCGGTGGCGGTGTCGGCGAGATCCCGCTGACGCCGGTGCTTGCCGCATATCTCGAAGAGGGTGTCTACAACCAGTTCTCGCAGAGCATGGTGTTGGGCCTGCCGGACGGAATCGATCGCGCCGGACTGGTCACCACCATCGCCGCAGTCCTCGACCACCACGATGTGCTGCGCTCGCGAGTGCGGCAGGTCGACGGGCAGTGGCAATTCGAGGCGCTGCCGCTCGGTGGCGTGGACGTGAACACGCTGATCTCCGAGGTCGATGTGCCGGCCGGTGTCGACGCGACGGAGCTGAACCGGATTGCCGGGGAAGCGATGGATTCCGCGCTCGCGATGCTGGATCCGGCCGCAGGCAAAATGATTGCCTTCACTTGGCTGCGTCGCCCCGATGCCCGAGACGCTGTCACCGTCGCGGCCCATCACTTCGTCATCGATGGTGTGTCGTGGCGCATCCTTATCCCGGACCTCGCGATGGCTTCGGCACAGCGGGCGGCGGGGCAGGAGGTCACGCTGCCCGCCGTAGGTACCTCGTTCCGGCGCTGGGCACACGGCCTGGCCGCGGCGGCCACGGCAGCGGATCGTACCGGCGAGGTCGACTACTGGCAGCAGGTGCTGGCCACGCCGGATCCGTTGCTCGGTAGCCGCGCCTTGGATGCCGCGGTGGACACCTATGCGACGCGCGGACAGATCGGCATCCAGGTGTCGGCCGAGGTCACCGACGCTGTCCTGACCGAGATTCCGGCGCTGTACCGCGGCGGTGTCAACGATGGTCTGCTGGCCGCACTCGCAGTGGCGGTGCGCACCTGGCGGGCGCGACGCGGCATCGACGCACCCACCACCCTGGTGAAGCTCGAAGGCCACGGCCGCGAGGAAGGCGCCGTGCCCGGCGCCGACCTGACCCGCACCATCGGCCGGTTCACCAACATCTACCCGGTGGCCCTGGATCTGTCGGGCATCGACACCGAGGCAGCACTGGCCGGCGGTGTAGCCGCTGCGGCGGTCCTCAAATCGGTGAAGGAGCAGTTGCTCGCGGTGCCGGACAAGGGCATCGGTTACGGCATGCTGCGCTACCTGAACGCGGCCACTGCCGGCGAGCTCACCGGTGACCTCGGGCAGATCGGCTTCGACTATCTCGGCCGCGTCTCGGCTGATGGAGTGTCCGATGGCCTGGCCGATCCGGGCTGGCTGCCGACCGCCGATCCGGGAGTCGTTGCGGGCGAGAAGGATCCGGCGATGCCGATGCCGGCGGTGATCGACATCAACGCGATCGTCAACGAGACCGGCGCCGGTCCGCAGATGGATGTGTCATTCGCCTACGCCGCCGAGATCATCGGCGAAGCGGACGTCCGCGAGCTGGCCGACGAATGGCTGGCGGCGCTGACCGCGCTCGCCCGCCACACGCAGGATCCGGCATCCGGCGGGCTCACCCCGTCGGATGTGCCGCTGGTGCAGGTCACCCAGGCCGAGCTGGACATCTGGCGGCAGGCGCGGCCGGGCCTGTCCGATGTGTTGCCGCTGTCGCCGCTGCAGGCGGGACTGTTGTTCCTCGCCGAAGTGTCCCCGGTGGACGACTACATCATGCAGTTCGCGGTGGAGCTGTCCGGCGATGCCGATATCGAGCGGCTGCGGGGTGCCGCGCAAGCGGTTCTGGATCGGCATGCGAACCTGCGGACCGCCTTCGTCGCCACCACCGACGGCATCCCAGTACAACTGGTGGTGGATGCCGTCGAGGTGGGATGGCAGATCGTGGAGGATGTGCACGATGCCGAGCTGCCGGCGATTCTCGAAGCAGATCTGCGGCACCGGTTCGATCCCGCGGTGGCGCCGCTGGTGCGATTCACGTTGTACCGCACCGAATCCGGATGCGCCCACCTGGTACTGACCACCCACCACATCCTGCTGGACGGCTGGTCTATGCCGTTGCTGATGAAGGACCTGCTGGTCCTGTATGCGACGCATGGTGATTCGTCGCAGCTTCCGCAGGTGCGGCCGTACCGCGACTACTTGGCGTGGCTGTCGCGTCAGGATCGCGATGCGGCGCTGCGGGCGTGGACTACGGCGCTCGACGGGCTGGAGGCGACTCCGCTTGCGCCCGCGCTGGCGCGGCACGCGGCACCGGAGCCGGGTGTCGGGACACTGGCGTTCGACCTGTCGCCGGAACAGACCTCGGCGATGGTGGCCTTCGCCGCCGAGGCCGGCGTCACCGTCAACACGGTGGTGCAGGCAGCCTGGGGCCTGGTGATCGCGGCCGGAACCGATCGCGACGATGTGGTGTTCGGCGCCGCGGTGTCTGGTCGGCCGCCGCAGCTCGACGGCATCGACGACATGATCGGTCTGTTCGTGAACACCATCCCGGTTCGTGTTCAGTTCGATCCGCGGTGGACCGTGCGAGAACTGCTCGGCCGCTTACAGTCCGAGCAGGCCGCCTTGCTGGACCGGCACTACCTGGGGTTGGCCGATATCCAGCACGCCCTCGGTGTGGACGGGCTGTTCGATTCGCTGCTGGCGTACGAGTCCTATCCGATGGACACCGAAGGTCTGCAGCAGCGCGCGAATTCGATCGACGGCATGGCCATCACGGGTCTGCAAAGCGTCAACTTCAGCCACTACCCGCTGACGGTGCTGGTGGAACTGACCGCACAGCTGACGGTGAAGGTGATCTACCAGCGCAACACCGTCGATGGTGCGGCCGCGCAGGCTGTCACCGACCGGATGCGAATGCTGATCGGCGAATTCGTTGCCGGCCCGCGGCGCACCCTGGCGGCGACCAATCTGCTGCTCGACGCTGAGCACGCGGCGTTGGACGCGGTGAACGACACCACGGCACCGGAATTCGTGGACGACGCGACACTGGTCGCGTTGTTCCACGCCCAGTGTGAGCGCACTCCCGACGCGCCCGCGGTGACGTTCGGCGACGAGACGCTGACCTATGCGCAGCTCCGGTCGCGCGCGAGTCGCCTTGCCGGCGAACTCGTCCGGCGCGGTGCCGGCCCGGAGACCAGGATCGCGGTCGCGATGCGGCGTTCGCTGGAGCTGGTGGTAGCGATCTACGCGGTGCTGGAATCCGGCGCGGCCTACGTGCCGGTCGACCCGGATCATCCGGTGGAACGCAACGACTACGTGCTCACCGGTTCGGCGCCGCTGTTCGTGCTCACCACGGTGATGGACGGGTTCGAAACCGGCACCGCGGCAACGGTGCTCGATATCGAGCAGCTCGAACCCGCTTCGCAAGAGGCGAGTGTCACGACCGTTCCCGAGTGGATCTTCGAGCCGAGCGGGTCGCGTCCGGATGATATGAAAGCCAGGCCGGACAACATTGCCTACGTCATCTACACCTCGGGCTCCACCGGGCGCCCGAAGGGCGTGATGATCACGCACCGGCAGATGGTGAATCAGTTCCGCTGGAACCAGCGCGAATACCCGCACTCCACCGGCGATGTGGTGCTGCACAAGACCCCGATCACGTTCGACATCTCGACGTGGGAGTTGTTCTGGCCGTTGCAGACCGGCGCTCGTATCGTGGTCGCCGAACCGGACGGGCACCGCGATCCCCGGTATCTGGCCGAGGTGATCGAGCGGGAGTCCATCAGCACGGTGCACTTCGTGCCGTCGATGCTGGACGCGTATCTGGAACTGGAACAGCTCCCGAAAGCCTTGCCGTACCGGGTTTTTGCGGCGGGCGAGGCGCTGGCCGCCACCACCGCGGCCGCGTTCCACGACCGGGTGTCCGGCGAGTTGTACAACTGGTATGGCCCCGCCGAGGCAACCGTGGTGACCGCCGCCGCGGTGCCAGCTCCCACTCCGCCGTCTCCGAACGACCGTGGCGAAATCCGCGGCGCGGTGCCGATCGGTGCCCCGGCGGCCAACACCCGGGTGTTCGTGCTCGACCGCCAGCTGCGGCAGGTGCCGGTCGGCGCGACCGGTGAACTGTACGTTGCCGGTGTGCAATTGGCCCGCGGCTACCTCGGTGCGCCGGCGTTGACGGCCGAACGATTCGTCGCCAGCCCGTTCGAGCCGGGTGCCCGGCTCTACCGCACCGGTGACATCGTCAAACTGGTGGGTCGTTCGGCAGGCTCCGCCTCCGCGGGAGAACTCGATTCCCCCGTCCTCGAATACCTCGGCCGCGCCGACTTCCAGGTGAAACTGCGCGGCCAGCGTATCGAACCGGGCGAAATAGAAGCCGTCCTGCTGGAGCACGATTCAGTCGGTCACGCCGCGGTCGCGCTGGTACCGGAGCCGGATCGCCTGGTCGGCTACGTGGTGGCCGCATCCGGTCACACGATCGACGAGGTGGCACTGCTAGAACACACCCGGCGTGGGTTGCCTGCCTACATGGTGCCGTCGGTGCTCGTCACGTTGCCGGAGCTGCCGCTGAACGCGAGCGGAAAGCTCGATCGCAAGGCGCTCCCGATCCCGGCCTTCACCGCACGGCCCTACCGCGAGCCGGTAACCCCGCTGCAGCAAGCGGTCGCGGCGGTGTTCGCGGAGGTGCTCGGTATCGAACGAGCCGGTCTGGACGACGACTTCTTCGCGCTGGGCGGCACCAGCCTGGTCGCCAGCCAAGCGGTGAGCCGGCTGCGTCGGGCCACCGGCGCGCAACTGCGGGTGCAGTGGTTCTTCCTGGACCCGACGGTGGCAGGAATATCGGCCCGGATCGTGGAGGCGCTGGAATCCGGCCTCGACTACGACGCCGGCTCCGATGCGTCGATGAGCGTGATGCTGCCGATCCGCAGGACCGGCAGCCGGACACCGCTGTTCTGCATCCACCCGATGTACGGCCTGTCCTGGTGCTACAGCGGGCTGGCTCAGCAGCTGGACATGCAGCAGCCCATCTACGGCGTGCAGTCCCCGGCGCTATCGGAGGACGCCGATCCGCCGGAGTCGTTGCACGACATGTCCGCCCGCTACCTCGCGGAGATCACCGCCGTCCAGCCGGAGGGGCCGTACCGTCTGCTCGGCTGGTCGCTCGGCGGTGTGCTCGCGCACGAGATCGCGGTGCGGTTGCGGGCGGCCGGGCAGGAAGTCGAGTTGCTCGCGATGCTGGACAGCGACCACAGCTTCGACATCGACTTCTTCCACGACGCCATGCTGGAGATGTTGGCCGAGATCGGTATCCAGGGCATCGACCCGCAACAGTTGAGTGTGCTGAGCGAAGCGGACTTCATGAAGCTGTACGAGGCGCTCCCGACGGACATGGTGGCGTTGACGCCGGATCGGCTGCGGCGGATCTACACCAGTGCGGTGCGGTCGGCCGAACTCACCCAGAGCTACACCCCGCAGGTGTTCGACGGGACGGTGCAGTTCTTCAAGGCCATGCAGAACGAAGGCGTGAAGCGGGACATTGTCGCGGCGTGGCGGCCCTACGCCGCCGGTGTCACCGTGCACCCGGTGCCGGCCAGCCACGAGACGATGACCCAGCCCGAGGCGCTGGCGGTCATCGGCCCTGTGCTGGCCGATCTGCTGCTGCAGGTCGGCGACCGGAAGTAGTTCCGCTGGAGGGCGGTGGAATCGCGGGTGGGTCGTGGACCGAGGTCACGCATGCTGGGATGGCAACGCTGGGGCGCTCGTCGCGATCGGTCCGGAGCCGGCCGTTCTGCTCGACCCTCGCGCCTAGCCGAGTAAGTCCGAAGTCCTTGGTGGTTCTATCGACCATCTGCGACGTCACTGACCGTTGATGTTGGCGTCGGTGCCCGACCGAAGATGTTCGTATCGACGAATCTTGACGTCGCTACCTTGGTTGCGATTCGCGGAAGAGCATGCCTCGTCCGGATCTCTGTGCCGAAAAGATCATCACAACTCTGGATCTGCCAGCAACACGACGCGGTCCGCTGCGACGTCGAACCCGAGCACAGGGTGCATGCCGTCACCACCTTCGTTGGTCATGGACACCGGCTTGCCCAACCGGCGGCCTATCGCGGACAGGAATCCGCACAGGATGTCGACCCCCACCTGTTCTTGTAGTTCGTAAAGGTTGACGTCGAAATCGATCACCGAGTCCGACCACGGTCGGAAAATCATCCGTACACCTGGAACAGGCCAGACACACAGGTGGACCGTCTCCGCATCAGCGGGGCGCGACAGAACCTCCGCGGCGGATGGCAGCGCGCACACAAGGTCGCCTTCCCGGTACTCCCACTCCCAGCCACTCGATCGGACCAGGTCGAACACCGCCTGCCAGTCCTCGACCGAGGCGCCCAACACCCACACATCCGGCAAGCCGCCCATCAGGTACGGGTCGAAGAAGTTCTTGACGTCGTTCCACAGCAGATCTGGCACCATGCCATGGTGACCGATCGCCTCTGCGAACGAAGCACAATTTCCTCGACGAGCCCTTTAGCGAACTGTCCCACGCGGGCTGCTGTGCGCCGCCGATCTCCGCCGTCGCCTCAGGAACGCTCGATGACGTCATTTTTCACCGTCATCTTCACCCCTCACCCACCTCGTACGACGTCGGATTCCGCCGATAAGCGACGTCGGAATTCCGGGACCGGTTCCAGGTGGATTTGAGCGTCATGTGGTGTCCTGAGTCGCGATTTGTGCAGACGAAAATGACGCCACTCACTGGTTGTGCGCCGTGATCGAAAACTCGCAGTTGCCCGTCATGTCACAGGTTGACAGGAAAGTGTTTACTTGCCTATCGTGACAGTGTGAGCGAAGGTATCGACCCCGGCGAGGTTTTCAAGGCGCTGGCCGATCCCACTCGCCGGGTGATCCTCGACGAGCTCGCCGAGCGCGACGGCCAGACGCTGTTCGAGTTGTGCGGTCGGCTGACGATGCGGCATGGGATGTCGTCCACGCGGCAGGCCATCTCCCAGCATCTGGAGGTGCTCGCCGGCGCCGGCCTGGTGACTGCCAGCCGGGAGGGCCGGTACAAGTTCCACTATCTGAACCGAGAACCGTTGCGAAATCTCACCGATCGCTGGCTGAAGGAGTAAGACATGCGCATTACCGTGACCAGTGTGTTAGTCGACGATCAGGCCAAGGCACTGCGTTTCTATACCGAGGTGCTCGGCTTCGTGAAGAAGCACGACGTCCCGGTCGGCGAATACAGCTGGCTGACCGTCGTCTCACCGCAGGACCCGGATGGTGTCGAGCTGTTGCTGGAACCCGACGGGCATCCGGCGGCACGACCGTTCAAGAACGCGCTGGTGGAGGACGGTATTCCGTTCACCTCCTTCGCTGTTGAGGATGTGCACGCCGAGTACGAGCGGCTGCGCGAGCTGGGCGTGCACTTCACCCAGCCTCCGCTGGACCACGGCACCGTCACCACCGCCGTTCTCGACGACACCTGCGGCAATCTCATCCAGATCGCGCAGCAGAAAGCCGATGGTCTTCCGGAAGGGGTACCCGACCAAACCGCTTGACACAAACGCTTACGCTGTCGGTCCGCAGCCACTCGTCGAGGATCGACTTGAACTCATCGAGCTTCGATGCCCGTGGCGGATACTTCTTGCGTTCGGTCGGCCACGCCGAGCGCAGCGCCGCACGGACCGTGCGATACGAGACGTTGTGCTTGCGTTGCAGCTCGCGGCCCGACATCCCGGCCCGTGAATCCCGGCGGATAGCGGCATACAGCTCCACCCTGGACTGGCGAGGCGGCAACGACGGCACCTACAAGACAGGTTCTGTCCTTGTCGCCGCACACAGAACGTTGCGCCGCAACCTACCGCCATCGCGCCACGGTGATGTCAAAATTCGTCTGCACGAACATCTTCGGATCAAGGTCGGTGCTGAGATTCCCCGGTAAGTGGTGTCCCGGAATTCGCTGGCACAACCATCCTTTGGCGCGCATAGGGGAAGGGCCTCGTTGACCGTTGTGTGACGAACGACATCGAGACCCTTCTCACCGCACTGTACGTGAAGATCGATGACGAGTTGGGAGGACCGCGATGGACGGGCCGCCCTCCGGTGCTGACCGACTCCGAGCTGGTGTGTGTCGCGGTGGCTAAGTCGCTGCTCGGGTTCACCTCCGAGGCCCACTGGCTGCGGTATGCCCGCAAGCACCTGACCGGCTTGTTCCCCTACCTGCCGCAGCAGTCCGGCTACAACAAGCGGCTGCGCGCGGCACTGGGCCTGGTCAAGCGGGTCATCAGGATGCTGGCCAAATCGAGCGACTTCTGGCTGGATGACTGCTGGATCGTGGACTCCACCCCGGTGCCGTGCGGGATGTCGCGACCCACGGTCAAACGCTCCGAACTGGCTGGTTGGGCCGGGTACGGGTACTGCGCCAGTCACTCCCGGTTCTTTTGGGGGTTGCGCCTGTATCTGGTGTGCACCCCGTCTGGGATGCCGATCTTGTGGGCTTTGGCCGACCCCAAGCTGGGCGAGCGCGAGGTACTGGCCGCGATGTTGGAGGTCGAAGCGGGGATCGTGGCCGAGCACGAGAGCATCCTGCTGATCTCCGACAAAGGTTTCGCCGGCAAGGACTTCGAAAACCTGTTGGCCGACTACGAGATCACGCTGCTGCGGCCCTCCCGCAAGCGGGAGAAGGCACGCTACGGCGAAAGAAGGTCCGGCAACTGATCGAGTCGGTCAACGACACCCTCAAAGGCCAACTCGACCTCGAAGACCACGGCGGCCGCAGCTACGCGGGCGTCGCCATCCGCGTCGCCCAACGCGTCCTCGCAATGGCGGCCGCGATCTGGCACAACAACCTCACCGGAGCTCCGGTCACCCGGTCCCTGATTGCCTACGACCATTGACCAGGCTTTGGACTTACTCGTCTAGCCGTTCACTGCCCGACGGCGCGACCCGAATTGCGCGTCGGCAGGTAATAATCGTCCCCGGCACTCGTCACATGCGGCCGTACCCGCGACCCGGAACCCCACGGGTCGCGCTCGGCGTCCGCGGGCGGATTCGTAACGGTCGGTATGCGCTCGTTCGATGATCATGGGCGAGGGCAGCACGACTTGCATGTGGCAGCAACAGACAAGGTGAGGCATCTCGATGGTTCGGGCAGTCGGACAGCGGTGTGACGAGACTGCGGTAGTGAGGCGCGGATGACCCGCCCGGCCCGCGTGCACCCGACCCGCCCGACCCGGCGGCCCCGCGTCACCACGCTGCCGCAGTTGATGGTTACCGCCGTCGAAGCCAATCCGGGCGGCACCGCCCTGGTCTTCGCCGACGCGACCAGCACGCTGGCCCGGCTCAGCTACGCCGAACTGGACGAGTGGTCGACCCGGCTGGCGCGGCTGCTCATCGATCGTGGCGTAGGCCCGGAGGACCTGGTCGCGGTGGGGATTCCGCGCTCGGTCGAATCCGTGGTCGCGGTCTGGGCAGTGGCCAAGACCGGCGCCGGGTTCGTCCCGATCGACCCGAACTACCCCGCCGACCGGGTCGAGCACATGATCGTCGACTGCGGTGCGGTCTTCGGGCTGACCGTCGACGTAGTCCGCGCCGATCTGCCGGATCGGGTCGAGTGGCTGTCCGTCGATACCGCCGAGTGCGCGCGACTGCTCGAGGAATTGCCGGCCGACCCGGTCACCTACGCGGATCGGCTGCGCCAGCTGCGGGCCGAGCATCCCGCGTATGTCCTCTACACCTCGGGTTCGGTGGGTTTGCCGAAGGGCGTCGTGGTGACCCAGGCCGGGTTGGCAAGTTTTTGCGCGGAGCAGCGCGATCGGTATCGGGTGACCAGTGCGTCGCGCACGTTGTGTTTCGCGTCGCCGTCGTTCGATGCGTCGGTGTTGGAGTTGCTGCTCGCGATCGGTGGGGCGGCCACGATGGTGGTCGCGTCGCCGAGGGTGCACGGCGGCGACGAACTGGCCATGCTGTTGCGCAGGGAGGGTGTGACGCATGCGTTCGTCACGCCCGCCGTGCTGGCGTCGGTGGATTCTGCGGGTTTGGACGAGCTGCGTGTCGTGGTCGTCGGTGGCGAGGTGTGCCCTCCGGCGCTGGCGCGGCGCTGGGCGGCCTCGAGTGGGCGAACCCGTGAGTTCTTCAACGGTTACGGGCCGACCGAGACCACGATCATGACGAACATCAGTGCGCCGTTGGTTCCCGGCGCGCCGGTGTCTATTGGTGCGCCGATCCGGGCGATCACCGAGTACGTGTTGGACGAACGTCTGGTGCCGGTCCCGATCGGCGTGGTCGGCGAGCTGTATATCGCCGGAGCGCAGCTGGCCCGCGGCTATCATCAGCGGCCCGGGCTCACGGCCGCGTGGTTTGTGGCGAATCCGTTCGACCCGAATCATCCCCGGCTCTACCGCACCGGTGATCTGGTGCGCTGGACCGCGGATGGTGAGTTGGAGTATCTAGGTCGTAATGACCAGCAGGTGACAATTGGCGGTCTCCGTATCGAGCTCGGCGAGATCGACGCGGTGCTCGCCACGCATGAGAGCGTCGATTTCGCCGTCACCGTCGGGCATCAGCTGGACAGCGGCGCGACGATTCTCGTCGCCTATGCGCACGCCGCTCCCGGGATGGCCGCGGACGCGGCCGAACTTGCCGCCCTCGCCGAGCAGAGTCTGCCCGTGCATATGGTGCCGACGGTGGTCATGGTGCTGGACGAGATTCCGCTGACCCCGGTGGGCAAGGTGGATCGCCATTCGCTGCCCACACCGCGTTTGCGGACCACCGTGTTTCGCGCACCAGTCGGACTGCTGGAAGAGCTCGTCGCAGAGGTGTTCGCCGAACTGCTCGGGCCGGGAGCGGCGGTCGGCGCGGACGACGATTTCTTCGAGCTCGGCGGCAACTCGCTGATTGCGACCGAGGTCGCCGCCCGGCTCGGCGCCGCCGTCTCGGCCCGGGTGCCCGTCCGTCTGATCTTCGAGAACGCCACCGTCGCCGGACTCGCCGAGCGACTGAAGCCGCTCGAGGGCACGGGAGACCGCCACGCGTTGGTTCCGGTGGAGCGCCCGGCGCGGGTTCCGTTGTCGTTGGCGCAGCAGCGGATGTGGTTTTCGAATCAGTTCGATACTGGTTCCGCGGTGAACAATATTCCGTTCGCGATTCGGTTCTCGGGTGCGTTGGATGTGGGGGCGTTGCAGGCGGCGGTCGCGGATGTGATCGAGCGTCATGAGTCGCTGCGGACGGTGTATCCGGCGGTGGACGGTACGGGGTATCAGGTTGTTCTGCCTGCGGCCCAGGCGGTACCGGATCTGGCGCCCAAGCCGATCGCCGAGCACGAACTCCTGGACTGGCTGCGCGGATTCGCGCTGACCGGGTTCGACGTAGCGGACGAAGTACCGGTGCGCATCGTCTTGGCCGAGCTCGGCCCTGACGAGCACGCGATCGTGGTCGTGGTGCACCACATCGCCGCTGACGACGCCTCGGTCGCCCCGTTCCTGCGGGACCTGCTCGTCGCGTTCCTGTCCCGGCGCAACAGGGCGCGGCCGTCGTGGGCACCGCTGCCGGTCCAGTACGCGGACTACACGTTGTGGCAGCGCGCGGTGCTCGGCGACGAGAACGACCCGGACTCGGTGGCGGCAGCCCAGATCGCCTATTGGCGCCGTGCCCTGGCGGGCATCCCAGATCGGATCGACCTGGCCTCCGACCGGCCGCGTCCGGTAGTCGCCTCCGGCCGAGGCGCGGAGTACACCTTCGAGGTGGATGCCTCGGTGCATCGCCAACTCACCGCGCTCGCGCAGCACACTGGCGCCTCGGAGTTCATGGTGGTGCGCAGCGCGCTCGCGGCCTTGCTCGCCCGGCTTACCGGGACCGACGACATCACCATCGGCACAGCGGTCGCCGGTCGCGGCGAGCGGGGACTCGACGGGCTGATCGGCATGTTCGTCAACATGCTGGTGCTGCGCACCCGGGTCGACCCAGGCGCGTCGTTCCGTGCGCTGCTCGCCGACGTCGAAGAGACCGATTCGGCGGCGTTTTCGCATGCCGAGCTGCCGTTCGAGCGGTTGGTCGAGGTGCTGGGCCCGGTGAGTTCGCAGGCGCATCATCCGCTTTTCCAAGTGGCGTTGTTCTTCCAGAACATCGGCACGCCGGAGGTGGAGCTGCCCGGGCTGTCGGTGCGGCCGATGGATTTGGACGGCGCGATCGCCAAGTTCGATCTGCAGCTGACCGTGGCACCCAAGAGCCAGGACGGTGCCGCGGGCTTCTCGGCGAAGTTCATTTATGCCACCGACCTGTTCGACGAGTCCACGATCGCCGAGTTCGCCTGGCGGCTGGAGCGATTGCTCGCTGCCGTCGCCGCGGAGCCGGATCGGGCGATCGGCGAGATCGATCTGCTGGCTCCTGTCGAGCGGGAGCAAATTCTGCTCGGGTGGAACAACACCCGGCAAGCGGTGGCCGCCGAGCTGTTGCTCGATGGATATCGGCGTGCGGTGGATGCGTTCCCGGACACGGTCGCTGTGGTGTTCGAGGGTGTCGAGCTGACCTATGGTGAGTTCGACGCGCGGGTGAATCGGCTTGCGCGGTTGTTGATTTCGCGCGGTGTGGGTGCGGAGTCGTTGGTGGGTTCGGCGGTTCGGCGTTCGCTGGACCTGGTAATCGGCATGTATGCGATCGTGGCGGCTGGTGGGGCGTATATGCCGCTGGATCCGGATCATCCGGTCGAGCGCATCGCGCACATCCTGGAGACCGCGCAGCCCGCCTGCGTGCTCACCACCTCCACGGACGCGGTCGAAGTGCCCGAGGGCACCCCGGTGCTGCTGTTGGACGCGATCGACCTCGACGGTGTCGACAGTGCTCCGGTGCGTGCCGAGGAACTGCTTCGTCCGGTGTGGCCGCAGCATCCGGCATATGTGATCTTCACGTCGGGGTCGACCGGTCGGCCCAAGGGTGTGGCGATTTCGCATGCGGCGATCAACAATCAGATCGCGTGGATGCTTGCGGCGTATCCGCTCGGACCGGCAGATGTGTATCTGCAGAAGACCGCGTCGACGTTCGATGTGTCGCTATGGGGTTATTTCATGCCGCTGCGTACGGGCGCGAAGCTCGTGGTCGCGACGCCGGATGGGCATCGCGACCCCGCCTATATCGCGGAAACCATCGCCGCGCAGCGGGTGACGGTGACGGACTTCGTGCCCTCCATGCTGACGGTCTTCGCCGCGCATACCGTGTCGGGCTCGTGCCCGACATTGCAAGACGTCTTCGTGATCGGTGAGGCGCTGCCGCCGGAAACTGTTGCGGCGCTGCGTGCGGTGTCGAACGCGAACGTGCACAACCTCTACGGTCCGACTGAGGCCGCGGTATCGGTCACGTACTGGCCTGCCTCGGCCACGGCCGTTGAGCGGTACGTGCCGGTCGGCGTGCCGCAGTGGAACACCCAGGTATATGTGCTGGATTCACGTCTGCATCCGGTACCTCCGGGTGTTCCCGGCGAGCTCTATCTCGCTGGTGGTGTCCGCGCTTGCTGCGGTGGTGGAGTCGCGGGCGGATGGTGAGCGTGGTGTGGAGTTGGGCGGTGTTGCTCGTCCTGAGCGGTTGCCGTTGTCGTTGGCGCAGCAGCGGATGTGGTTTCTCAACCGGTTCGATCAGGGTGATGATGCTGCGGCGCGGGCTGGTTCGGCGGCCTACAATCTGCCGTTCGCGTTGCGGTTGACCGGCGATCTCGAGGTATCCGCTCTCGGTGCGGCATTGCATGACGTGGTGACGCGCCATGAGGTGCTGCGCACCGTGTACCCGCAAACGGTGGACGGCCCGGTCCAGGTCGTGCTGCCCCCAGGACGAGTGGTCCTGGACCTCGCCCCGAGGGTGCTGGCCGACACCGAGGTGTCGAGCGCGGTGTATGACGTGGCCTCGACACCGTTCGACGTGACCGCCGACGTTCCGGTGCGAGCGACCCTGATCCAGGTCGAGGGGGCCCCCGATACGTATGTGCTTGTCGTTGTGGTGCATCACATCGCGGCGGACGCGTCGTCGATGGGTCCGCTCGTGCGGGATGTGATGACCGCCTATGCCGCGCGSACGGCCGGTCAGGAACCGGGTTGGTCGCCGTTACGGGTCCAGTACGCCGACTACGCGTTGTGGCAGCGCGCGGTGTTGGGTGAGGAATCCGATCCCGAATCCATCGCGGCGCGCCAGATCGGGTTCTGGCGTGGCGAGTTGGCTGATTCACCGGATGTGTTGGAGTTGCCGACCGATCGGCCGCGCCCGGCTGTGGCGTCGATGACCGGCGCGCGAGTGGATGTCGAGATCGACGCGGCGACCCATGCCGGACTCGTCGAACTCGCCCGCGCGCACAATGCGACGTTGTTCATGGTCGTGCATACCGCGTTCGCGGTGCTGCTGGCCCGGTTGTCGGGTGGCGAGGACATCGCGATCGGTACACCGGTAGCGGGTCGTGGTGASCGTGAGCTCGACGATCTGATCGGCATGTTCGTCAACACCGTCGTGTTCCGGACAAGGTTCGAGCCGGGGGAGTCGTTCACCGACCTGCTGGCCCGCCAACGTGAATCCGATCTGCAGGCATTCGCGCACGCCGATGTCCCCTTCGAGCGGCTGGTGGAAGTGTTGAATCCGCCACGGTCGAGAGCGCATCACCCGTTGTTCCAGGTCGGATTGTCATTCCAGAACATTGCACACACCGCCCTACAGTTACCCGGGCTGGTGGCCACTGGCGTGGACACGGATATGGATGTGTCCCAATTCGATCTACACCTGATCGTCGGCGACACCTATAACGAATCGGGTGCACCCACCGGCATCCGCGGCTTCTTCACCTACGCCACCGACCTCTTCGACGCCACAACAGTGCAAGGYTTCGCGGCTTCGC